>NZ_JAMYPD010000038.1:0-44915 GCF_040320195.1 Mesorhizobium sp. M0768
CGAGCGAAATGGCTCAGACTTTGGATACCGATGAAGCACCCTGAAAGGTTTCGCCATGGACAAATGAACTTGCCTTGACGCATCACTCCTCATGTGAGCTTTGGGCATCATTCCTCGCGTCCGCCGTCGAAGACGACCAGGTGACGGATGCGGCGGGCCTGGCCGAGCGCCGAAATCGTCTCGGGCGGGTCGAATTCCGACGGGGCGAGCGAGGGAACCTCTATCGCCGGCCGGTTCCCCGGGAACATCGGCTCCTTGTCGGGATCGACGACGCGGATCGAATCGATCAACGCGTCGAGAACCGGGTCGGCGCCCAGCCAGAAGGGCTTTTCGACGGCATTTATAACACCGAGGCAACGCGGGCTCTCGACACCGCCGTCGAGCGGCAGCGCGAGCAGCTCGAACCTGTTGGAACGGCCGCTGCGGCTGAAACCCTCGTAGGTGATGAGCACCACCGATTTCAGGTCGAAGACGCCATCGGTCAGCTTCGAGATCAGCCGCTGGTCCTTCTCGCGCCACAGCGAAGGGAATGAAAACCCCTTGAGTTCGCGGCCATAGACCGCGCAGAGCCTGGTGCCGGCGAGCCGGAACACCGCTTCGCCGCGCGTGTCCTTTTCCAGGATGAACGTGTCTGCCAGCAGCGACTTGATGTCGGCGGGTTCGACTTCCGAGCGCTTCGGGGCAGGGCGTCCGTCACGCAACCGGTTCCAATAATGGAACAGCGTGATCGATCCGGTGTGGTTCATGCTAATGCTGCTCCGCGCATTCTGTCTTCTGATGTCCCATCGGTGAACAGAAGGGCGCCCTCCGAAGACCTACATGCGTTGCGGAGCAGGATGCGTGCCAGCATCGTTAATACTTGTTCACGGGTCGGGGCGGTTAAGGTTAACAACTGGTTTACGTTGCGCGCCGGCCAGGCCTGTGGCACACCAAAACCACTCCAGAAGCGGTCGTTTTGCGACGATCGGCAGCACTTCAGTCAAGAGTTCAGGGGGAGCAAGGGGGCTCGACCAGCCGTTCAAGGGAAACCTTGGACGGCTTCTTTTTTTGATTCGGGGCTGCTGATTCGCCGTTTGTGATTCGGTTGGCCGTGATCTACATGCTCGCCAAGTCCAATCCAGCGACTGAGTGCAAGCCATATGAGCGACCCAGAAAGCCCACCGGAGATCGAGCAGGGTCAGGGTGGGCCTGCCGCCCGCGAACCGGAGCAGCGCCGCGAACCGGTGTTCAACCTGCCGCCCGTGGTGCTGGCGGTGATCGGCATCTGCGTCGCGGTCCATCTGATCCGGGTCTATTGGCTGACCGACGACCAGGACTTCGAACTGCTTGTCCGGGCTGCCTTTGTCCCCATCCGCTATTCGGGCCGCTTCGATCTGGATTTCTTCGCGTTTTCGAGCCCCTTTACCTATGCCTTCCTGCATGGCGGCTTTGCCCATCTTGCCATCAACATGGTGTGGCTCGCGGCCTTCGGCTCACCGTTGGCCAACCGCTTCGGCGCGCTGCGCTTCAGCCTGTTCTTCGCCGCGACCGGACTGGCGGCGGTGGCGTTGTTCTGGGCCATGCACCCGCTTGGCGAGGCGCCGCTGGTCGGCGCCTCCGGCGCGATTTCCGGCATGATGGGCGCGGCGGCACGCTACGGCTTCCGCATTGACCGATCGTCGGGCAAGGCCGCCTTCGCCGGCCAGCCTTTGCCGATGGCGGCGGTGCTGCGCTCGCGCGGCGTCGTCACCTTTCTCGCCATGTGGATGGTGATCAACCTCGCGACCGGCCTCTTCGGCCTGGCGCCTGGCATTGACGGCCAGATCGCCTGGGAAGCCCATATTGGCGGCTTTCTTGCCGGCTTTTTCGGCCTGCGGTTTTTTGATCGGCGAGAGCAGGTGCCCCGGCAGGCGGACGAGCCGGAGACCTGAGACGGCCGCACTTGAAATGCAACCGTTCGCGGCGCACCATGTTCATCCCAGGGCAAGCCGGCCAGGGCAGGAGCCGGCAGGAAATGCAGAGGAGGACGCCATGACTGTTAAGGCAATTCTCGAGGCAAAAGGCCACGACGTGGTGACGCTCGGGCCGAACGAAAAGCTCAGCGAAGCCATCCGCATGCTTTCCGAACACAGGATCGGCGCGCTGGTCATCACCAACGGCGATCACAAGATCGTCGGCATTCTTTCCGAGCGCGATGTGGTGCGGGTTCTCGCCAAGGAGGGGGCGGCGGCGCTCGACCTTGCCGTCCGCTCGGCGATGACGCCCAAGGTGAAGATCTGCAATGAGAACCACACCGTCAACGAGGTCATGGAGATCATGACCAAGGGCCGCTTCCGCCATCTGCCGGTGGAAAAGAACGGGCTGCTCGACGGCATCGTGTCGATCGGCGACGTGGTCAAGCGGCGCATCGAGGATGTCGAGCGCGAGGCCGAGGAGATCAGGGCCTATATCGCCACGGCATAGGTGACGGCGGCCGGGTTGCCGGCAGGTCGATTTTTCAAGCTGCTATCGCAGTTCGTCGCGGCAGGTGCGGGCCTGTGCCGCGTCGGCGCCTGCGGCTTTGCGCTTGTCTCTTTTGGCGGTTTGCACTAGCGAAGTTGCACAGCAAAATATGCGTTCTCGCATATCCGCAATTTCAGTATGCAGGCCCTTATGAGCATTATCGACACCCGCACGCCCGACGCCAAGCGCCTGGTTCCCGGCGCCACCGGCGACTGGGAGATCATCATCGGCCTCGAGGTCCACGCGCAGGTGACCTCGCAGGCAAAGCTGTTTTCCGGCGCCTCGACCATTTTCGGCGCCGCCCCCAACGCCAATGTCAGCCTGGTCGACGCGGCGATGCCCGGCATGCTGCCGGTCATCAACGAGGAATGCGTCAAGCAGGCGATCCGCACCGGGCTGGGCCTGAAGGCCGAGATCAACCACAAATCGGTCTTCGACAGGAAAAACTATTTCTATCCCGACCTGCCGCAGGGCTACCAGATCTCGCAGTTCAAGCAGCCGATCGTCGGCGAGGGGAAGGTGATCGTCTCGGTCGGCCCGGACCGGCAGGGCGAATTCGAGGACATCGAGGTCGGCATCGAGCGCCTGCACCTGGAGCAGGACGCCGGCAAGTCGATGCACGACCAGCATGCGACGATGTCCTATGTCGATCTCAACCGCTCCGGCGTGGCGCTGATGGAGATCGTCTCCAAGCCGGATATGCGCTCCGCCGATGAAGCCAAGGCCTATGTCACCAAGCTGCGCACCATCGTGCGCTACCTCGGCACGTGCGACGGCAATATGGACGAAGGCTCGCTGCGCGCCGACGTCAACGTCTCGGTGCGCCGGCCCGGCGGCGAATTCGGCACGCGCTGCGAGATCAAGAACGTCAACTCCATCCGTTTCATCGGCCAGGCCATCGACTACGAGGCGCGCCGCCAGATCGCCATCCTGGAGGACGGCGGCAAGATCGACCAGGAAACGCGGCTGTTCGACCCCAACAAGGGCGAAACGCGCTCGATGCGTTCCAAGGAAGAAGCGCACGACTACCGCTATTTCCCCGATCCCGACCTTCTGCCGCTGGAATTCGACCAGGCCTATATCGACGTGCTGGCAAAGGACCTGCCGGAACTTCCCGACGCCAAAAAGGCGCGGCTGATCACCTCGCTCGGCCTGTCGACCTACGACGCCTCGATCCTGGTATCGGAAAAGGCGGTCGCCGACTATTTCGAGAAGGTGGCCGCTGGTCGCGATGGCAAGCTTGCCGCCAACTGGGTCATCAACGATTTGCTGGGTGCGTTGAACAGAGCCGGCAAGAGTATTGAAAATGCTCCGGTTTCGCCCGATCAGCTCGGCGCGGTCATCGATCTGATCAAGGAAGGCACCATCTCCGGCAAGATCGCCAAGGATCTGTTCGAGATCGTCTGGAACGAGGGCGGCGATCCGCGTCAGCTGGTCGAAAGCCGCGGCATGAAGCAGGTCACCGATACCGGCGCGATCGAAAAGGCGGTCGACGAGGTGATCGCGGCCAACCCGGACAAGGTCGAACAGGCGCGCGCCAAGCCGACCATGGCCGGCTGGTTCGTCGGCCAGGTGATGAAGGCGACCGGCGGCAAGGCCAACCCGCAGGCGGTCAACGAGCTGGTCAAGGCCAGGCTCGGGATCGAGTAGGATGTTCGTCCGCACCGCCGGCGAGCGCGATCTTGCGGCGGTGCGCGCATTGCTGGTCGAGACATGGCATGCCACCTATGATGCCATCTACGGCGGGCCGCGGGTCACCGAAATCACCGATGAATGGCATTCTGTCGCCGCGCTCAAAGCACGGCTGATGCGGCCCAACTCGGAGTTCCTGGTCGCCGACGACGGCAAAAACATCGGCGGCATGGCTTTCGCCGCCGCTACCACGGATGCCAGGATCGTCATGCTGAACCAGCTTTACGTGCATCCGGCCTGGCAGAGGCAAGGCATCGGCCAGGCGCTGCTGGACGAGATCGAGGCCAGCTTTCCGGAGGCCCGGACGCTGCGTGTCGAGGTCGAGGAAGCAAACGCTCCGGCTGTCGCCTTCTACCGCTCGAGGGGGTTCTTGCCCGCCGGCAACACGGCCGATTGCGGCGGCGCCTCGGGATTGCCGGCGCTGGTTTTGGAGAAGGCGATCGGCTAGCTCGTTCGCCTGGCGCTCAGTTGCGTTTCTCAGGCAGGTTGGAGCAGCCGGCAGCGAGAAACTCGCACGGCAGGCTGCCGCCGCCGCCCGACGTGTGCGGGGGCGTGGCGGCTTCGATTTTTTCCACCTCGTAATATTTCGAGGTGACGCCCCATTTTTTGACGCCCTGGCACGTCGAGCGCACGCCAACCTCCGTCGCCTTTGCCGCAGTCTTGTAGTAGGTGGTGATCCGGCAGGATTGGCTGACCGGCAGCGCGTTCGCCGGGCTCGTGACCGGCGGCAGGAAGTTCGGGAAGGCAAGCAGCGAGATTGCCGCAATGATCCTGACGGCGGGCATGGTGAGGGGAAGGTGCTGCATCGTTTGTCTCCATCGATGGCGCCGCTCGCTCGTGGCGCAGCGGCGCGTTTGTTCCGGCAAGATCAGGCCATGATGCCGGTGCTGCCGCATCTGCCGCGCGGGGGAAGGCGGTAGCGGGCTGAACCGCCGCCGTCATCCGCGAGCGGCCGCGTCAGGGCGTTTTCGGCTTGATGAGCGTCTTTATCGGAACGGCGACTTTTGGAGGCCGGACCGTACTGGTTCCACCATCGACGGCCAGCCCGCCGCTGTTGAGATAGCGTACCGTATAGTGCAGCTCATAGCCGGGAACTCTGATCCATGTAGGCTTGGGATTGAACTGGTCCGGCGGCCTCGAATACCACTTCGGGATCTGCATGATCTTGGAACCGGCACCGAATCCCGCAGTCTTGGCCGCTACTGCGAAGGCGCTGTCTCTGGGGTCGTTCGGCGGCTGGTCGACATTGCCGATGACGACCAGCGAATCGTATTTTCGCGCGTCCAGCCGTACTGCGGGAACGTTCAGCGCAGCCACGTCGCCTTCGCGCATCGTCAGCGCCTTCTGACGGCCATCCTCATTGGCATAGACGTTGAGGTTTATGGCCTCGGATTCCGCATAGACGACATTGTTGTGGAAGTCGCGGGCTGGCAGGCGTGTGAGGCTGTCGAAGGTCACTTCAACCGTCGGCTTGGCTATGGCGTCCGTCACCACCAGGTTGCGCCGCGGCACCGTCCAGAAGATGAGATCATCGCCGGTGGCCTGCGTGCCGGCATCGGAGCCGTCTATTGCCGAGCATTTCGAATTTGGAACCGGCGTCGTCACCGGCAGAGGTGCCGAAAACGAGCTGCGTACCTGAGCGGCGATGTAATTGCCGACGTTGAAAACGTCTTCGAGGATGTTGCCGCCCTCGAAGCTCGCCGGGCCGGGTTGCGAGCGGATGATGACCTGGCTGGAATCGGTCTGCCAGCCGCTGCAGAAGACGTTGACGTCTATGGGAATGCCGATGTGGCGGTCGGAGGTCACCGGGATCGAGACTTTGATGGTCAGGATGTAAGGAACTTTGACAAACCAGCTGTTCGGCTGGTTCAGCATCTGCGTCGCAAAGCGCGACGGCCGCCATTGCTTCAGCGATTCGATCGATGCGCGTGACGATCGTCCCTGGGCGGCCAGCTGTGCGTTGGTGGCGTCGACCTTGGCTTGCGCCAGGTTGCGGACGGTGTTGGTGATCAGGAACACGCCGAGTTCGGCTTTGCAGGGCCTGTTCGATTGTGTGGCGTTGCATGGGGCAAGTGCCGCACTGGGAACCGGCGGCCCCGACGGCGGCGGCTGGGCGGCCGCGGCGGCCGCCATCAGGCAGAAGAACAGCATCGTGCAGGTTTTCAACATGGTATCCTCGCTCTTTCGGTTGGAAACCACCCTCCGGCTAGACAACACCATTTCTTCGACAGCGGTTCATCGCCCGCATGGGGGACGAACCGCGAAAACATCGGGCCGGCCCAGCGACGTCGAGCCGCCGTCCTTTCGGATTGGATATCTACTGCTTCACGACGCCTTTGGTTGTCGCCATCGGCGCGACGACCTTGGGCTTGGGGGTTTTCGGGCCGGGGTCGACTACCAATGCGGCCGTGCAGGAGCATTTGCCCGAACCGCAGTTCAGGTCGCCCTTGCACATTTTGGAATGCCGCATATCGGTGCAGTCGGCGGTCCCGGAGCAGGAGCAACTGCCTTGCCCAATCGTTCCGGACTGACATTTGAAGCTCCATGCCGGATCGGCGGCAAGGCCGGCCACAGCGAGCGATACGGCAAAAAGCGTCGTCGAGATGAGCTTGCGCATGAATACCTCCCGGTTCATCGAGCGATGGAACCACGAAGCAGCAACGCCTTCATCTCCCGCGCGGGGGACGAACTCGCATACCGGTGACGATCGTCAATGCTGTCCCTTCAGCAGGACGAGATAGCCGCGTTCGACGCGAAGCCGGAACGCGATTTGCCCTGCAGTGCCGGGATCCTTGGAAACCTTGTCGATGACATAGCCGCTGGGATGCGAGCCAAGCCATTCTTCCGGTTTGTCGGTGCTTTCGAACGGCTTTTGCAACCGGGCCAGGAAGCCGACTTCGCCCTGATAGTCGAAAGCCACGGCCCAGTCCGCATCCTTTCGCTCGTAGATGAAGTTGGCGAGCGGCGTCAGATCATAGCGTTTGAACGCGGTTGCCGATGCCACCGCGTGGCCAATGCCGAAAATGACAAGCATGACGATGGCCGAGCTCTTCAGCCTGGCGAGCGGGATCTCCGCCATGAAATAGCCGAACAGGATGACCACGAACGGCAACATCGGAACGACATAATGAGGCTGCTTGCCGGATATCGCGCTGAACACCAGAAACACGGCAGCGAACGAGAATGACAGCAGGCGCAAGGCGCGCAGATCCGGCGACTTCGCGTCGATCAGGCCGCGTATCCGCGTGGGCAGCTTCAACCGCCACACCTCGGGTATGAAGATCCACGGTATGAACATGACGGGCAGCAGCAGCAGATAGAAATAGAACGGCCGGCCATGCGAATTGCGCAAATTGCCGGTGACACGCCCCGCCGACTGGTTCCAGACGAGATCGTAGACGAAATTGCCTTTTGTCAGGATGGTCGCCGGCACCAGCCAGATCGCCACCGGAATTAGTGCGGCGAGCAGGGCCAGGCCCACTCCAGCGAGGAAGTTCGGTGTCGTCAGTCCCGCCCGCCGGTCGCGCCAGAACGGGTAGAACAGGATGGGCGCGCCGATATGGATCAGCACCACTGGGCCTTTCGTCAGCACGCCCATGCCGATGAACAGCCCGGCCAGAACGGCCTGCCAGCGGTTGCCGCTGCGGGCAAAGGCAATCAACGACAACAGCGCGGCGAGCACAAAGACCGTCAGCAACAGGTCGAACAGGATCAGCGTCGAATAGATGACGAACACGCTGCTTCCGGCAACCAGCCAGGGGATGCGCCGCGCGATGTCGTCGCGGCCCGGAAACAGGGTCTTTGCCAACGCCGTCGTCAGCCAGATGACGAGCGAGGAGGCGGCGAAGATGACCAGCATCGCCGCCGGCCGGCTGGCGCCGAAAATGTTCCAGACAAGGTCGATAAGCCAAAACAGCAGTGGCGGCTTCTGCAGATAGGGCGCGAAATTCATCGTCGGGACGAAGATCTGTCCGCTCAGATACATTTCCCAGGTGACGCTGAGATATCGCGTTTCGTCGACGGGCAGCAGTGGCCGGAAAGCGACCGCGATTACGATCAGCCCAAGCAGAAAGAGGTAGGGGAGCAGTCGCTCGGTAGATGTCGGTGTCAAAGATCGAGATCCGCGCCAGAAACCATTTTCATTCCAGCCGAGCATAGTGCCGCGTTTCTGGACCGCGAACGACCGCACCATGATTTTGGCCGAATTGCAACGATGCCGGGTTCGTTTCCCAGATTTTGCGGACGATGGTGTCAAAGGTTTGAAAAACTTACCGGCCGAGTCTTTTGGACCGCTGCCGGTCCGGGGAACCTGAGCAAAATCAACTGGAGCGCAACGGCGGTGACAATTCGCGCATCAACAGTTCGAGCTCGCGCTGATCGCCGGTACCGGTCTTGTCGAAGATCGTCGCCAGCTGCGACTTGACGGTGCCGTCCGAGACGCCGCCGGCCGCGGCAATTTCCTTTCGCGTCAGGCCGGCGGCAACGTGACCGGCGACTCGCCTTTCTGCTGCGGTCAGTCCGAACAGCGCCGCAATGGCGTCCAGCGCCGGGGTCGGTGTCGAACCGGCCGCGGCGATGAAGATCGCTGCGGCGGCGCGTTGCGAGATGCGCGCCGAGATTTCACGCCGCGCCAGCGGCATGACATGGGCCACCGCCGGAACCACCGTCCTGGCCAGGGGAATGTTGATGCCGCAAGGTCCGAGCGCGAATTCGTCGCGCGTGCCAAGCTGGACGGCACGGCCGATCGCGGCGTTGGCGTTGGCATAGGTGAAGGAAAGCTGTCCGCGCACGCAAGCGACCGAGATGTTTTCGGCGAGCAGCGCTTCGGCTGACGGGTTGGCGAAGATGATGGTCATGTCTTCGGCCACAATCAGCACCGGATGGTCGAGGCTTTCGATGATGGAACGGAAGATTTCGGCCTTGCGCCGCTCGGCTTCGAACAGGTCGCCGATGGTCACCGCGCGCCGCACATGCGGTGCCAGCAGGCAGACAAGCTCGATATCCTCGCGGGAAATCTGGCGCCTGTCCTTGTCGGTCACCACCATCAACGTGCCGATCCGGGTCGGCCGCTTCATCAACGCCACCCAGAAGAAATCGTCCAGGCGGTTGGGTTGCACCCATTCGCGCACGATGCGGCTTTCGAGCCATCTCTGCCGGGTATCCGGGCCTTGCAGGGCGTAGATCGAATCGACGGTGAACGGCACGTCGATCTCCATCTTGGGAACCGCCGCATAGAACGGCACTTGCGAGCCGTAGTCATGCTTCAACGGCTCAAGAACTGCGGGATCGCCGCAAGACACCGAAAACCGCGCGGAGCTGCTGATCGTGTCGATGACGGCGAGCATGGCAAGCTGGCCTTCCGCCAGATTGCAGATGGCCTCGAGTGTCGCCTGCCAGCGGTCGACGTCGGCAATCGAATCGTAGATCGCCTCAACGACCTGCGGCAACGCGCGACCGGCCGTGCCCGCCAGCGATGACATGAGCCCCTCTCATTTGCCGCCCTTGAGGCGACGAAGCATCAACTCCTAGAATAACGCTGCGTAAGGTTGCCAACAACCCATTTCATCTGCTTCGGGCGGCCGCGAAAATAGCATGAACGTATCGCTTTCCCGTCAGCCATTTGCTCGCCGGTTGCGGCAAGACCCTTGCCTTCGCAATGCCGTGACGCCATAAGCAGGAACAGGCGCCGCAGCCGCCGCGAGGACTTGCTTCAAGGACTTGCCACGAGGATTTGGATGAAGACTTTCCTTCTGCAGTTTTTCACCTGGTGGAATAGCCAGACATTGGGAACGCGCTTCCACACCTGGCGGCACGGCAAGAAGGTCGGGCAGGACGAGGTCGGCAACGTCTACTATGAGGGCGGCGTCGATTCGGAAGGCCGCACCCGTCGCTGGGTCATCTACCGCGACTATTCGGAAGCCTCGGCGATTCCGCCCGGCTGGCATGGCTGGATCCATCATCGTGTCGACGTTGCGCCGCCAAGCGAAGACTACAAGCCACGCGGCTGGCAAAAGCCGCATGTGCCGAACCTCACCGGCAGCCCCGCGGCCTATCGCCCGAAAGGCTCGGTGCTGACCAACCAGCATCGTCCGCAGGTGACCGGCGACTACGATGCCTGGACGCCTGGTTCGTGATCGATCGCCGCGACACGCGCGCGGTCCCTACGGGGCGGTCCCCACGAGGGCGGTCCCCACGAGGGCGGTCCTTTGTCGCCACAATTGCTGTTTAGCTGTTTGCTGATCCGACAGCAGCAACTAGCCTTGGCGTTAAGAGAATCACCCCGGGCGCAAACCACCGGACCTTGCATGAGCATGTTCAGCCGAATTTTGACGGGCGGATTAACCGCGGTCGTTCTCGCTTCTATGGTGGCGCTTGCTGCTGCGCAGGAATTGGCGCCGCCTGCGCCGGACGCGTCGGTGGCGCCTGCAGCACCGGCAGTATCCGAGCGCATCACCAATCCAGTCGCTGAATTCGCCGGCATCGACAAGATCACCGGCCGTATCATCACCTTCGATGTCTATATCGACGAGACGGTTCAGTTCGGCGCTTTGCAGGTGACGCCGCGCATCTGCTATTCGCGGCCCGAAAACGAAGAGCCGAAGACGGATTCGTTCGTCGAGGTCGACGAGATCACGCTCGACCGGAAAATTCGCCGTATCTTCACCGGCTGGATGTTTGCCGAAAGCCCCGGGATCAACGCCGTCGAGCATGCCGTCTATGATATCTGGCTGAAGGGCTGCAAGCAGAAGTCCGACGTGCCGGCACCCGCCGCCCCCAAAACCAACTAGAATCCGTCAGTGCGCGGCGGATACCGCGCCCTGCGGAACCGCCGCGTTGCCCGAGCGTTGGTGCCTCTCTACGGAGGAGGTTGCCATGATGATGGCCAACAAGAACGAACTTCTCGACATCGAAAGGGGATTCTGGAGCGGCGGTGCCGACTATTTCAAGGCCAATGCCGATACCGACTGCCTGGTGGCTTTCCCGCAGATGGCGCGGGTGATGAGCAATACCGATCTGGCCGCAACTGCCACGGACCCGAACCGCTGGCGCGATCTCGACATCGACCTCAAGGGCATCATCGAGCCGGGCAGCGACATCGTCATGCTGACCTACGAGGCGCGTGCGACGCGGCAAGATGGCGAAGCCTATGCGGCGCTGGTCAGCACCGGCTATGTCCACCGCGTCAATGGCTGGAAGATGATGTTCCACGCACAGACGCCGCTGGTGACGGCAGCAAAAGGCTGACCGGCCGCAAGAGCAATTCCAGGAAGTGTGAACGGCTTTCCGTCCGGAATTGCGTTCCTGTGAAACGATGAGCCATTCCAGGTTATGGAAAAAACATGGCCTCGCCCTTCAGCGCCTCGGCCAGCATCTTCTCGTACTTGCCGCGCGGCACGTCGATTGCACCGAAGCGTTTGAGATGCTCGGTGGTGAACTGCGTATCGAGCAGTGCAAAGCCACGCGCCTTCAGGCGTTCGACGAGATGAACCAGGCAGGCCTTTGACGCGTCGGTCTCCCTAGCGAACATGCTCTCGCCGAAGAACACGCGGCCGAGCGATACGCCGTAGAGCCCCCCGACCAATCGGTCGTTGTGCCAGGCCTCGACCGAATGGCAATGGCCCATCCGATGCAGCTCGATATAGGCTTCGCGGATCGGCGCGTTGATCCACGTCGACCGACGTTCCTCGCGCCTTTCAGCGCAGGCCTCGATCGTCGCCTCAAAGTCGAAATCGATGCGGAACTCGAACAGGTTCTTGCGGATCGTCTTTCTCAGGCTTTTCGGTATGTGGAACCCGTCGAGCGGAATGATGCCGCGCGTCTCCGGCCGCACCCAGAATACTTCGGGGTCATTGGCGCTTTCGGCCATCGGGAAGACGCCGGAGGCATAGGCTTTGAGCAAAAGGTCGGTCGGGATGCGATAACCGGGTGCGTAGGGACGGGTCATCGCTTCGCCCTGTATCACTCGCCTTCGGCCAGGTATTTTTCCAGCCAATGGATGTCGTAGTCGCCATTGGCGATGTCGGCGTTGCCAACGAGGTCGCGAAACAGTGGCAGCGTCGTCTTGATGCCGTCGACGACGAATTCGTCGAGCGCGCGCCGCAGCCGCATCATGCATTCGACGCGGTTGCGGCCATGCACGATCAGCTTGCCGATCAGGCTGTCGTAGTAGGGCGGGATCTTGTAGCCCGAATAGACGCCGGAATCGACGCGGATACCGAGGCCGCCCGGCGTGTGGAAATGGGTGATGGTGCCCGGCGAGGGGGTAAAGGTGCGCGGATCCTCGGCATTGATGCGGCATTCGATGGCGTGGCCGTGGAAGCGGATATCCTCCTGGCGGACCGAAAGTCCGCCGCCCGAGGCGACGCGGATCTGCTCGTGCACGAGGTCGATGCCGGTGATCGCCTCGGTCACCGGATGTTCGACCTGCAGGCGCGTGTTCATCTCGATGAAATAGAACTCGCCGTCCTCATAGAGGAATTCGATGGTGCCGGCGCCGGAATAGCCGAGATCGGCGATCGCCCTGGCGCAGACGCCGCCAATATGCGCGCGCTCCTCGGCATTGAGCGCCGGCGAGGGCGCTTCTTCCCAGACCTTCTGGTGGCGGCGCTGCAGCGAGCAGTCGCGCTCGCCGAAATGCACGCCGCGCCCGGCGCCGTCGCCGAACACCTGCACTTCGATATGGCGCGGCTTCTGCAGATATTTCTCGATGTAGACTGCGTCGTCGCCGAAGGCCGCACCCGCCTCCGAGCGTGCCGTCTGCAGCGCCACCTCGAGATCGGCCTCGCTACGCGCCACTTTCATGCCGCGCCCGCCGCCGCCGGCCGATGCCTTGATGATCACGGGGTAGCCGATCGCGGCGGCAATGCGCTTGGCTTCCTTGTCCTCGGTGACCGCGCCGTCGGAGCCGGGCACCACGGGAATGCCGAGGCGTTTTGCGGTACGCTTGGCCTCGATCTTGTCACCCATGATGCGGATATGGTCGCCGGTCGGGCCGATGAAGGTGATGTTGTGCGCGGCGAGGATGTCGGCGAACTTGGCGTTCTCCGACAGAAAACCGTAGCCGGGATGCACCGCGTCGGCGCCGGTGATCTCGCAGGCGGCGACGATCTGGTGGATGTTGAGATAGCTGTCGCGCGACGGCGGCGGGCCGATGCAGACGCTCTCGTCGGCGAGACGCACATGCATGGCGTCGGCGTCGGCGGTCGAATGCACCACCACCGTCTGGATGCCGAGCTCCTTGCAGGCGCGCAGCACCCTGAGGGCGATTTCGCCGCGATTGGCGATGAGGATTTTCTGGAACATCTTTCGCCTGTTCCCGGCTCTACTCGATCACGACGAGCGGCATGCCATATTCGACCGGCTGCGCATCTTCAAACAGGATCGCCGTCACCGTGCCGGCGCGCGGCGAGGGGATCTGGTTCATCGTCTTCATTGCTTCGATGATCAGCAGCGTCTGGCCTTCCTTGACCTTCTGGCCGATTTCGATGAACGGCCTGGCGTCGGGCGACGGTGCCAGATAGGCGGTGCCGACCATTGGCGAGGCGACGGCGTTCTTCGACACGTCGGGCGTCGCCGGGGCGGCCGCTGTCGCGGGCTGCGCGGCTGCCGGGGCATAGGCCGGCTGAGCTGCGGCGACGGCATGGACGGCCGGCGCCTGCCGCGAGACGCGCACCTTCAGATCGCCCAGCTCGACCTCGATCTCGGTCAGGTTGGTGTCGT
The DNA here is from genome assembly GCF_040320195.1 of Mesorhizobium sp. M0768. Lineage (NCBI taxonomy): Bacteria > Pseudomonadati > Pseudomonadota > Alphaproteobacteria > Hyphomicrobiales > Phyllobacteriaceae > Mesorhizobium > Mesorhizobium sp. M0768. The sequence goes on from NZ_JAMYPD010000038.1 coordinate 13,894, forward strand.
TCAGTATGCCCGCCAGGTCGCGGATCAGCTGCTGGTCAACACCGTTCTTCTTTATCGACATTTTCGAGCCTTCTGTTTGTTGGCCGGTCATAGGCGTGCAGCCAGCGCCTGCAGCGCCAGCGTGTAGCCGAGCGGCCCGAACCCGCAGATCATGCCGACGGCGACCGGCGCGACCATGGAGACGTGGCGGAATGGTTCCCGCGCGTGGATGTTGGAGAGATGCACCTCAGCGACCGGCAGCGGCGCGACGGCGCGGATGGCATCGTGAATGGCGATCGAGGTATGGCCGTAGGCGCCCGGATTGATGACGATCGCGGCGGCCTTGTCGGCGGCCTCGTGGATCCAGTCGACGAGGTCGCCCTCATGGTTCGACTGGCGGAAATCGATCTCCAGCCCAAGTGCGGCACCTGCCTGCTTGCAGTCGTCGGCGATCGCGGCAAGCGTCTTGCCGCCATAAATGCCCGGCTCGCGCTTGCCGAGCGCGTTGAGATTGGGGCCGTTCAGGACGAAAACCGTTTTCAAAAAATGCCGACCTTTCCCGGCGCGGCTAAGCCGGCGCGCCGGACCCTCTATAATGGGCATAGACGCTGGCGAAAAGAGCGCAAGTGCGTTCTTTCGCCGTCCACAACAGCCGGAAAACGGCCCGTGCCAGAAACCCGCAGCCTAATCGAAACCCGAATGCTGATCAGAGCGCGGCCTTCGCCGCCTCGATCTTTTCGGCCAGCACTTCCTGGCCAAGCGCGCCGAACACCACCTCGTTGCCGACGACATAGGACGGCGTTCCGGTGATGGCGAGCTTGGTGGCGAGGTCATAGGTCTTGGAGAAGGCCTCGGTGATGCTCGGGTCCTTCATCTTTTCGCGCAGCGCCGCCTCGTCGGCGCCGAGCGACAGCGCCACCTTGATCGCCGCCGCCTCGGTGGCGCGCCCCTGGCCGCCGAGCAGCGCATTGTGGAATTCGCCGTATTTCTCCGGCTTCATCAAATGGAAGGCCATCGAGACGACGCTCGCCTTCTGCGAATCCGGGCCGAGGATGGGGAACTCCTTGAGTACGAAGCGCAGGTCCGGATCGGCCTTGGTCAGCGCGCGCATGTCGTCGATGGCGCGTTTGCAGTAGCCGCAATTATAATCATAGAATTCGACGATGGTGACCTTGCCGTTCGGATTGCCGACAACACCGTCGAATGAGGAATTGAAGATCTGGTCCTTGGCGTCTTTGATGACGCCGAGACTGGCGACGCGCTGTTCTTCCTTCTGCTTGGCCTCGAGTGCCTGCTGGGCTTCCAGAAGCACTTCCGGGTTCTTCAGGAGATAGTCGCGGACGATGCCTTCGACTTCGGCACGGTCGAGCTTGGTACCTGAGGACGTCGTCTGGGCAAGCTGTGCCGTGCCGGCCTTCGCCGTCTGAGGATTGCCGGCGACGAAGCCGAACGCCAGCATGGCGAGAGCCGCTGCCACTCCGGTAGTGCCCAGCAGAATTGCCTTGGTCATGATCCTCGATCCTCTTGCCTGTGTTCGGGTCCGCCCGGTTTGGCTGTGTCGCAGCCTGCGTCCGAAAGGTTCACTTCTTCTTACCTGATGGTGCGTAGTTTATAATGTCCTGCGCGCGAAGCCAGCCCGGCTCGCCCCGCCTCATGCTCTGCTGCGCCCGCATGGCGAAGATTTTCGCATTCTTGTAGTCGCCGGAATAGAAATGCCCTTCGGCGGTTGCAAGCTCGGCGGCCGGGATGTTGCCGAGTTCCCCGTAAGCCTGAGCCAGATAGCGGTATCCGGCGGCGTTTTCGCGATCCCGCCCGAGGCCGGTGTTGATCTGCGCCACCGCCTTCTTCAGCGAATCCTGCGTGCCGATCGCCATCAGCGCCTGGCCGTACGAGACCGGCAGCAGCCCCGATCGCGCCGGATCGAGGCTGACCGACTTGGCATAGGCGTCCGCCGCATTCTTCGGCCGGTTCGCCTTCATCAGGATGTCGCCGCGCAATTCCTGGAAATAGGGATTTTTCGGCTGTTCCTTGATCAACGCGTTGGTCTTGGTGAGCGCCGACGCCAGATTGCCGAAAAGATAGGTCATCTGCGCGTCGCCATAGCGTGAGGCGAGGCTGCCGGGGTTCTTGCGCATCAATCGCGACGCCGCCGCCTGGCCCTGCATGTAGGCGGCGATCTTGATGCGCATCATGTCGTGGCGCTGCTGCAGTGCCGGCGGGTCGACCTTGTCGACGTAAGGGCTCTGCTTCACCAGCACTTCGAGATTGGCGATACGCTCCTGCGGCATCGGATGGCTGATCCTGTAGGGATCGACTTGCGCGCCCGAGAGCGACAATGCGTTCTGGAAGCGGCCAAACGTCTTCAGCATGCCCATGCCGGACTGGCCGGTTGCATTGAGATAGGTGATCGCCGAACGGTCGGCGGTCATCTCTTCGGTGCGCTGATAAGCGAGGATACTGCGTTGCGCCATCTCGCCGCCGCCGGCCACCACGCCCATGCCGGCGCCGGCGAGACCGCGGCTGTTGCTGGTGGCGCCGGCCACCATGGCGCCGGCGCCAAGCAGCGTCGCCAGGATCGCCATCGTCTTGGCGCGCTCGAGCTGTTCTCGCAATTTCTGCTGGTGTCCGCCGGCGATATGGCCGGCCTCGTGGGCAATGACGCCAATGATCTCGTTGGGCGTTTCGGCCGTCATCAGCGCGCCGGTGTTGATGAACAGCCGGCGGCCGGCAACAAAGGCGTTGAAGCTCTGGTCGTTGACCAGCACGATGTTGATGGCGTCGCCCGACAAGCCCGCCGCCTTGAAGATCGGCCGCGCGTAATCGCGCACCAGCGCCTCGATCTCGGCATCGCGCACAACCGGCACATTCTGCGCAAAGGCATTGACCGAGCCGGCTATGGCGACCACCACGGCAAGCAAAAGCGTCGCGAGGGCGCGCGCTGTCCTGGCGATCGTCGATTTGGGTCGGCTCAACATGGCAGGTCCACTGGTAGACGAGTGGGCGAAGGATGAAAAGTCGGCAGCCTAAACTTACCGAACTTGTGATCCCCACACCAATCGGGCATTTGTGCGGCGCGGCCAGCATGGCCGGCACGTGCGGACAAGTGTGGTGGATTGAAAAATGGTTGTTTCGCTTTCGCGCCGCGGCGCGGTCGAACCGTTCCATGCCATGGACATCCTGGCCGAGGCGAATCGGCTGAAAGCCAAGGGCCTGCCGGTCGTTTCCATGGCCGTCGGCCAGCCTTCCGATCCGGCGCCGGCCGGGGTTCGCGAAGCGGCGGCCAGTGCCCTGAAAGCAGGCCGCATCGGCTATACCGACGCGCTGGGCCTCGCCGGCCTGCGCAAGGCGATCGCGGCGCATTATGGCGAGCATTACGGGCTTGACGTTTCGCCCGAGCGGATAGCCGTCACCACCGGATCGTCAGCTGCCTTCAACCTCGCCTTCCTGGCAATGTTCGATCCAGGCGACCGCGTCGCCATCGCTGCGCCCGGCTATCCTGCCTATCGCAACATCATGGCCGCGCTCGGCATCGACATCGCCGAGATCGAGTTGGACGGCGCCGCCTATCTGCATGCCGAGCACCTGCAGGCCGTGCATCGCGAAAAGCCGCTGAAGGGCGTGCTGTTCGCCAGCCCCGCCAATCCGACCGGCGCGGTCATTCCCGCCGGCGATCTCGAGGCGCTGGTCGAGACGGCGCAAGAGCTCGGCATCGCCGTCATCTCGGACGAAATCTATCACCGGCTGGCCTATGCGGCGCCCGACACGACGGCGCTTGCTTTCGGCCCGGATGTGACGGTGATCAATTCCTTCTCGAAATATTATTGCATGACCGGCTGGCGCATCGGCTGGATGGTGCTGCCGCAGGAACTGGTGCGGCCAGTCGAGCGCATCGCCCAGAGCCTCTACATCTCGCCGCCCGAACTGTCCCAGATTGCCGCCATCGAGGCGTTCAAGGCGACGCCAGAGCTGGAAGCGGTGAAGGCGCGCTATGCCTGGAACCGCGAGCTCCTGATGCAACGCCTGCCGGAGCTCGGCTTTGCTTTGGCCGCGCCTATGGACGGCGCGTTCTACGCCTTCTGCGACGTCACCAGGCACACCAATGACAGCATGGCGTTTGCGCGCCGGATGCTTGCCGAGGCGCATGTGGCGGCGACGCCGGGCCGCGATTTCGACCCGCTGCAAGGCCATCGCACGATGCGCTTTTCCTATGCCGGCAGCCACGACGACATGGTCGAGGCGATGGCGCGTATCGAACGCTGGCTGAAGTAGCGGGGGCGACGATGCCGGAGCTTGAACAGGCGCCTCAACTTGAACAGGCGTTGCGCGAGGTCGCCGCCGAAATGGCGGAGCGTACCGATCGCGGCGACGTCGCCAGCTATATTCCCCAGCTCGGCAAGATCGATTCGAAAAAATTCGGCATTTCCGCGGTGACCAATGACGGCCGCGTGCTGACCGCGGGCGACGCCGACGAGGCGTTTTCGATCCAGAGCATCTCAAAGGTGTTCACGCTGACGCTGGCGCTCGGCAATGTCGGCGACGCGCTGTGGCAGCGGGTTGGGCGCGAACCTTCGGGCAATCCGTTCAACTCGATCGTCCAGCTCGAGCACGAGAACGGCATTCCGCGCAATCCATTCATCAATGCCGGCGCCATCGTCGTCTCCGACATCCTGCTTGCCGGCCATCAGCCGCGCGAGGCGATCGGCGAGATCCTGCGCTTCATCCAGTTCCTGGCCGATGACGACACCATCGTCATCGACCGCGAGGTCGCGGCGTCCGAACGCGCCACCGGCTTTCGCAATTTCGCGCTTGCCAATTACATGAAATCGTTCGGCAATCTCCACCATGCGCCGGAACTGGCGCTGGGCGTCTATTTCCACCATTGCGCTATCGCCATGAGCTGCCGGCAACTGGCCCTGGCCGGCCGCTTCCTCGCCAATGGCGGCAAGAACCCGGCGACCGGGCATTCCGTCGTCTCGGCAGAGCGCGCCCGCCGCATCGGCGCGATGATGCTGACCTGCGGCCACTATGACGGCTCCGGCGACTTCGCTTTCCGCGTCGGCATTCCCGGCAAGAGCGGCGTTGGCGGCGGCATATTGGGGATCGTGCCGGGGGTCGCCTCGCTTGCCGTATGGTCGCCAGGCCTCAACGCCAACGGCAATTCCAGGCTGGGTTCGATCGCGCTGGAAAAACTGGCGAAGACGATGAACTGGTCGATCTTCGCGCCATAGTCACCATAGTGTTGTCGCCTGAATTGGGGCAAAAAATCCCGCGCAGCCGATCGGCGACGCGGGATTTTTTTTAATCAGAAAGTCTGGCTAATGCGCGGAAAGGCTTAGAAAAAGCCCTTCCGTTGCCACCAGCCGGCACGCTTCGGCTTGTCCTCGGCCTTTGCTTCCTCGGTCTTTGCCTCGTCGGCCTTTGCCTCGTCCGGGACGATCGAGGAGACGACCGGCACGACCGGAGCATCCACCGGTACGGGCTTGCGCCGCGACGGCCGGACCTTCGGCGTTTCCTCGGCAGCCGCCACTTCGGTCTCCTGCGACACCGGCGCGGGGGTCTCGCCGGAAGCCACGGAGGCGGCCTCGGCAGCCGATGTCTCGGCGCCCGCAATCTCGGCAACTGCATCCGCCGCAACCTTCTTCGGCTTGGCGGTACGGCGCGGCTTCTTCGGCTTTTCGGCGCTCGGCGTGTCGTCGTTCGCCGGAGCACGCACCGCAAGCTCTTCGGCCGGCGGCGCACCTTCCGGCTCGCCGGTCACGGGCTGTGCTTCCGACACCGCACCTTCCGTCATGGCGGCCGGCTCGCCGGCGCTGGCTTCGATCTCGCCTTCGCCCTCTTCGCGGCGATTGCGCTTGCCGCCGCGCTTGCCGCGCCGGCGCTTCTTGCCGTGACCGTCGTCCGCCGCTTCCGCCGTTTCGGCAACACCGGCCGGCGCTTCACGTTCCGCTTCGGCACCTTGATCGCCGGCGGCGACGAAGGCATCGTCTATCGGCGCCGAAACGGAAGCACCTTCCACAGCAGCGCCATGCTCGCGATCGCCATGTTCGCGTTCCCCGTGCTCACGATCCCCGTGTTCACGATCCCCATGTTCACGATCCCCATGTTCACGATCCTTGCCGCCGCGCCGTCTGCGGCGCTTGCGGCGCTTGCGATCGCGGCCTTCGCCGTCCTCGCCGGACCTTGGCTGCTGCGGCTGCTGGGCAGGGCGTGGCTGCTCGGCCTGCACCGGTGCCTCGTCTTCCTCTTCGATGACGATCTCGTCCTCGGGTTCTTCCGGCTCGACATAGGCCGGGAACGTGCGCGCCTCGACAAAGCCTTCCGGCTTTTCGGCCAGCGCGCCGCGGAAGATGGCATAGTGTTGTGCACCGACCGCGTCATCGGCTTCGATGGTGATGGTCACGCCGAAGCGGTGCTCGAATTCCACCAGCGTGCCGCGCTTGTGATTGAGCACATAGAGCGCGGTCGCCGCCGGCGTCCGCACCGTGATGTGGCTGCGCGAATCCTTGAGCAGGAATTCCTCGATTGCCCGCACCACCATCAGCGCGACCGACGAATCGGAGCGCACATGGCCGGTGCCGCCGCAATGCGGGCAAGGCTTCATCGTCGATTCCAGCACGCTGGCACGGATGCGCTGGCGCGACATCTCCATCAGGCCGAAATGCGAGATGCGGCCGACCTGGATGCGGGCACGATCGTTCTTGAGGTGATCCTTCAGCCGCTTCTCGACGGAGCGGTTGTTGCGGTTCTCCTCCATGTCGATGAAGTCGATGACGATGAGGCCGGCGAGATCGCGCAGCCTCAATTGCCGGGCGACTTCCTCGGCGGCTTCCAGATTGGTGTGAAGTGCGGTGTCCTCGATCGAGTGCTCCTTGGTGGAACGGCCCGAATTGACGTCGATGGCGACCAGCGCTTCCGTCTGGTTGATGATGATGTAGCCGCCGCTCTTCAGCGTCACCTGCGGCTGCAGCATGCGGTCGAGCTGCGCTTCGATGCCGTTGCGCACAAAGATCGGCGTCGTGTCGCGGAACGGCTGAACCACCTTGGCGTGGCTCGGCATCAGCATGCGCATGAAGTCCTTGGCCTCGCGGTAGCCTTCTTCGCCGGAAACCAGGATCTCGTCGATATCCTTGTTGTAAAGGTCGCGCACCGAGCGCTTGATCAGGCTGCCTTCCTCGTAAACCAGGGCAGGGGCCGTGGATTGCAGCGTCAGATTGCGGACGTTTTCCCAAAGCCGCATCAAATATTCGTAGTCGCGCTTGATCTCTGCCTTGGTGCGGCTTTCGCCGGCCGTACGCAGGATGACACCCATGCCTTGCGGCACTTCGAGATCGGCGACCACTTCCTTCAGCCGCTTGCGGTCCTGCGCATTGGTGATCTTGCGCGAAATACCGCCGCCGCGTGCCGTGTTCGGCATCAGCACCGAATAGCGGCCGGCCAGTGACAGGTAGGTGGTCAGCGCTGCACCCTTGTTGCCGCGCTCTTCCTTGACGACCTGCACCAGCAGGATCTGCCGGCGCTTGATCACTTCCTGGATCTTGTACTGGCGACGGACCGGCTTGCGGCGGTTGCGCACTTCTTCCAGCGCGTCCTCGGCGCCGACCGATTCGACCTCGTGATCGTCCGGATGCGAGGATTGCACCTCTTCCAGCATGCCGCGATCATTGTCTTCGGAGGTTGCTTCGCCGCTTGTCTCGGCCCCGCTTGTCTCGGGCCCGCTTACCTCGACTTGCGGGACGGCTTCCGAGATTACGTCGGCATCGACGCTGGCAGCGATGGAACTGGAACCGCCTTCGGACGGCTCGGTCTCACCGCGATCGGCGGCTTCATCGCTCTGCCCGGCGGCACCCTCGCTCTGTCCGGCAATGTCGGACATGGTGTTGTCGTCAACGGCATCCAGCTTTTCTGCGACGGCATCTTCGCCGTTCTCGCCATTCTCGCCGTCGGCCGCGCCTGCCTCGCGCCTGTGCTCGCCGCGGTCGCGGCTCTTGCCGCCGCGCCGGCGTCCGCGCTTGCCACGGTCGCGGCTCTGGCGGTCCTCGCCTTCGGCGGCTTCCTCGTCCTCTTCGTCCTGGGCTTCCTGTGCTTCCGCACGCAGCAGCGCCTGACGGTCGGCGACCGGAATCTGGTAGTAGTCGGGGTGTATTTCACTGAAGGCGAGGAAACCGTGACGGTTGCCGCCATATTCGACAAAGGCTGCCTGAAGGGAAGGTTCGACGCGCGTTACGCGGGCGAGATAGATGTTTCCTTTGAGCTGCTTCTTGTCCTGGGATTCAAAGTCGAATTCTTCAATACGGTTACCGCGAACGACGACAACGCGTGTTTCCTCCGGGTGGGAGGCGTCTATCAGCATTTTGTTGGGCATTATTTCGTTTCCTCCCGGCAGCCGTCGGCCGCAGCTTGCGAGGCAATGCCCGCTGCCGTGGACCTGGAACATGGGTGCCGGACAATTGAACGTCCGCCGGCCGCTGCCTGAGCGTCATGGCGGTGCCGCCCGCAGCCGTAGTGGCGCGGTTTGTTGCGGACCTTTCCATGATTGCGCTTGAAGCCATCGTCACCAGCAGAACCTTTTGAACCAAAGCCCGGAAAAAACCGGACCAGCTTGTTTGCTCATACAGAGCCGGCACGGGACAATCCCGGCCGTTTTGCTCACGCAGGCGATTCCCCCGCCACGGGAGCACGCCTGCGAAAATCGTCGCGATCACCGATGCCTTCTTCGCCTGAAGCGAAAGGAGCCGTCTTGCGTCTGACCTGTAGCAGGAAGCTGCGGAGGAGGACGGTTCCAGGATTGCAGTGATCCACCATCGCTTTTATGATTTGGCGGGTTGGAAGGCAACCCCGATTCCCGATGCCGGCAAAAAGCCGTTCCGCAGCGGAAGCCCCGGTCCCCAAGTCTTCCATGAAAAGGCTTGGTTAACCTTCTCTGGATACCAATCGTTAATCGAGTTCGCGGCCTGCCGGGCATTTTGACAAGCGACAGCGCACTTCGACAAGCGATCGGGCATGACGCCAAAACGGGAGCGACTGGTAGAAAGATGGGACTGGCAGGCGTCGCAGACAAGGGCCGTCATCATGGAGGCTGGTTCTTCCGTACCGTCTGCCTGCTGCCGCTGATCCTGGCTTGCCTGGTCTTTTCGCCGCTTTCGCGTGCTGCCGACGCACCGCTTGGTGCCACAAGCTACAAGATGGCCGGCGATGCCACCAAGATGCGCATCGTCATCAATTTCGACCGCGAGCCCGACATCAAATGGTTCCTGCTGCGCGGCCCCGATCGCCTGGTCATCGATCTGCCGGCCACGAGATTCGCCTTCAATGCCAAGGATGTGAAGCCGCGCGGGCTTGTCCGCGCCGTGCGTTACGGCGAACTCGGCGAGGGGAAATCGCGGCTGATTCTCACCGGCAAGGGACCGTTCGCCGTCGACAATCTCGACGTGCTCAAGAACGGTGACGGCAACGGCTACCGCATCGCCATCGACATGTCGGCGGCCTCGCAGCGGGAATTCGACGCAGCGCTCGCCAATCAGGCGCTGACCACCGGTTCGACGGTCTCCGCCGACAAGGCCGGCAGGGTCGGTACCGGGCCGGTCTCCAATCCGGGCCATCGTTTCACCGTCGTCGTCGATCCCGGCCATGGCGGCATCGACGGCGGTGCCGAGGGCCTGAACGGGACGGTCGAAAAGAACGTGACGCTCGCCTTTGCCATGGAACTGCGCGACAAGCTCGCCGCCAGCGGCAAATACGACGTGTTCCTGACGCGCGAAACGGACGAGTTCCTGCGGCTCGACGACCGCGTGCGCATTGCCCGCCAGCATGAGGCCGACCTGCTCATCTCGATCCATGCAGACACGATCAGCCTCAAGGGCATTCGCGGCGCAACCGTCTACACCGTGTCCGACAAGGCTTCCGATCCCGAGGCGCAGGCGCTTGCCGACCGTGAAAATCTTTCCGACCAGTTCGCCGGCATGGAGATCAAGGACGACAGCAAGGAAGTGACCGATATCCTGATCGACCTGATCCGCCGCGAGACGCATAATTTTTCGATGAGCTTCGCCCATACTCTCGTCGGCCAGCTTTCCACCAGCGTCGGTCTGATCAACAACCCGCAGCGTTCTGCCGGCTTCAAGGTGCTGAAGGCGCCGGACGTTCCATCCGTGCTGGTCGAACTCGGCTATCTGTCGAACGCCAAGGACGAAGCGCAGTTGCTCAGCGCCGATTGGCGCAACAAGGCGACCCAGAGCATAACCAACGCCGTTGCCCTGTTTGCTTCGGCCAAGAGCGGAACGGGGGCCGGAGGCTGAAATGTCCGCCGGCGCCCACAACCTGAAGCAGCGTTGCACGGCGACAACACCCTGTGCTTTTATTTCCGGCATTCGAAACCGAAATCCCGCGCTGCCGTATTTTGCCCACATGGTCGCGACATGGATTTTGCGATTACGGTTTGGGATCGTCCCGAAAGCTTGCGTGAAGGGCGGCTTCGTTTAGGAAATTCCCGAACCAAGGACTGGAGCGGGTATGATTCGTCTCATTGGCTATTTCTTCGGCATCGGCACGACGCTGGCCCTTTTGGTCGCGGCGGGCGTGGCGATCTATATCGGCCATTTGTCGAAGGACCTGCCCGATTACGAGGTGCTGGCCAAATACGAGCCGCCGGTGACGACCCGCATCCACGCGTCGGATGGCGCGCTGATGGCCGAATATGCGCGTGAGCGGCGGCTTTATCTGCCGATTCAGGCGATCCCGGATCGTGTCAAGGCGGCCTTCCTGTCGGCCGAGGACAAGAATTTTTACAATCACCCCGGCATCGACGTGACCGGCCTTGGCCGGGCCATTGTCGTCAACCTGCAGAATGTTGGTTCGGGAAAGCGCCAGGTCGGCGCCTCGACGATTACCCAGCAGGTGGCGAAGAACTTCCTGTTGTCTTCAGACCAGACCTACGAGCGCAAGATCAAGGAGATGATCCTCGCCTTCCGCATCGAGCAGGCCTACTCGAAGGATCGCATTCTCGAGCTCTATCTCAACGAGATTTTCTTCGGCTTCGGCGCCTATGGCGTCGCCGGTGCTGCGCTCACCTATTTCGACAAATCGGTGAACGAGCTCACCGTGGCCGAAGCCGCCTATCTCGCCTCCCTGCCGAAGGGGCCGAACAACTACCATCCCTTCAAGCATGCCGATCGCGCCTTGGAGCGCCGCAACTGGGTGATCGACCAGATGGTCGAGAACGGCTACGTCACGCATGAAGAAGGCGAGAAGGCCAAGGCCGAGCCGCTCGGCGTCACGCCGCGCCGCACCGGCAACTATCTCTTCGCCGGGGAGTATTTCACCGAGGAAGTGCGTCGCCAGATCATCGCGCGCTACGGCGAGAATGCGCTCTACGAAGGCGGCCTTTCCGTCCGCACGACGCTCGATCCGAAGATGCAGCTGATTGCCCGCAAGGCCATGCAGAACGGACTTATGAAGTTCGACACGCTGCGCGGCTACCGCGGGCCGGTCACGAGCATCGACGTTTCCGGCGACTGGGGCGTGCCGCTGGGCAATGTCAAGCGGTTGGAGGACGTGCCGGAATGGTCGCTCGCCGTCGTGCTCGACAGCTCGGCCACCGGCCTGTCCATCGGCCTGCAGCCGACGCGCCAGATCTCCGGCGAAATCGTCAAGGACCGCGTCGAAGGCACCGTCAGCAAGGAAGACATGAGCTTCGCCATGCGCCACGTCGTCGACGGCAGGACCGTCAAGGCGAAGTCGCCGGCCGACGTGCTGAAGCCGGGCGACGTGATTTTCGTGCAGAAGAACGACGGCTCGGACAACAGCTACACCTTGCGCCAGGTTCCCGAAGTGGAAGGTGGCCTGATCGCCATGGACCCGCATACCGGACGCGTCCTGGCCATGGTCGGCGGTTTCTCCTACGCGCAGTCGGAGTTCAACCGGGCGACGCAGGCCATGCGCCAGCCGGGGTCGTCGTTCAAGCCGATCGTCTATTCGGCCGCCCTCGACAATGGCTATACGCCCGCCTCCGTGATCATGGACGGGCCGATCACCATCCAGAGCGGCAACACGACCTGGACGCCCAAGAATTACGACGGAACGGTGGCCGGCCCGGCGACGTTGCGGTCCGGCATCGAGAAATCGCGCAATCTGATGACGGTGCGGCTTGCCAACGACATGGGCATGAAGCTGGTCGTGGAATATGCCGAGCGTTTCGGTGTCTACGACCACCTGGCGCCGTATCTGCCGATGGCGCTGGGATCCGGCGAGACGACGGTGATGCGCATGGTGTCGGCCTATTCGATCATGGCCAATGGCGGCAAGTCGATCAAGCCGTCGCTGATCGACCGTATCCAGGACCGCTACGGCAAGACCGTCTTCAGGCAGGACGAACGCGGCTGCTCGAACTGCAACGCCGCCGAGTGGCAGAACCAGCCAGAGCCGGAGCTGGTCGACAATTCCGAGCAGGTGCTCGATCCGATGACCGCCTACCAGATCACATCGATGATGGAGGGCGTCGTGCAACGCGGCACCGGCGCCACCATCAACGAGCTCGGCCGTCACATCGCCGGCAAGACCGGAACGACCAACGACGAAAAGGATGCCTGGTTCATCGGCTATACGCCGAACCTCGTTGTCGGCCTCTATATGGGCTACGATCAGCCGAAAGGCCTTGGCAAGGGCGCGACCGGCGGCGGCCTTGCCGCGCCGATCTTCAAGGATTTCATGCGCGTGGCGCTGGACGGCACGCCCAATGTCGACTTCAAGGTTCCGGACGGCATGAAGCTGATTGCGATCAATCGCAAGACCGGCATGCGAGCCAACGCGGGCGACGCCGGAACCATCATCGAAGCCTTCAAGCCGGGTACCGGTCCCGCCGACAGCTATTGGGTGATCGGCATGGGTGCGGACGGCTCCAACGCCACCGGCGGGGCGCTGTCGCCGCAGGCCAACCAGGCCATCCAGTCGGGCGGCGGCGGGCTCTACTGACAATCGCTACATCGGGTCGGGCCGGTTTGACGATGATGGTCGAGCCGGTCCATTCCGCTTTACAGGGGCCGGTACACTACAGGGGCCGGCGCTTTACAGGAGACCGTGCCGTCCCTATGTATCGCGCCATCAAACCGCCATCCAGCAACAGGACAGAACAGCCAGCCATGCGCGCGGAAACGCAAAATATTGTCGACGAGATCAGGCAGGCGATCACCCTGCTGAGGAGGCATCTTTGACTGGGACCAAGCCATAAAGCGGCTTGAGTACCTGAACGTCCGTGCCGAGGATTCGAGCCTCTGGAACGAGCCGCTGGAAGCGCAAAAGCTGATGCGCGAGCGTCAGGGCCTCGAGGAAGGCATTGCCGCGGTCAAAGGCCTCACCCAGGCCCTGGAAGACAATATCGGGTTGATTGAGCTTGGCGAGGAAGAGGGCGACGAGGGCGTCATCGCGGAGGCCGAAGCGGCGATCCGCTCGATGCGCGGCGAGGCCAAGGCGCGCCAGATCGAAACGCTGCTGTCGGGCGAGGCTGACGCCAACGATAGCTATCTGGAAGTCCATGCCGGCGCCGGCGGCACCGAAAGCCAGGACTGGGCCTCGATGCTTCTGCGCATGTATACGCGCTGGGCCGAGCGCCGGCGCTTCAAGGTCGAGGTGCTTGAAGTGCATGACGGCGAAGAAGCCGGCATCAAGTCCGCCACGCTGCTGATCAAGGGCCACAACGCCTATGGCTGGCTGAAGACGGAATCGGGCGTGCATCGTCTCGTGCGGATTTCGCCCTATGACAGCAATGCGCGCCGCCACACCTCCTTCGCCAGCGTCTGGGTCTATCCCGTCATCGACGATACGATCGACATCGACGTTTCCGAATCCGACGTCCGTATCGACACCTATCGGTCGTCGGGATCGGGCGGCCAGCACGTCAACACCACCGATTCGGCGGTGCGCATAACCCATCTCGCCACCGGCATCGCGGTTGCCTGCCAGGCCGAGCGCTCCCAGCACAAGAACAAGGCCAAGGCCTGGGAAATGCTGCGCTCGCGGCTTTACGAGGAAGAGCTGAAGAAGCGCGAAGCGGTGGCGAACGCCACCGAAGCGTCGAAGAGCGATATTGGCTGGGGCCACCAGATACGGTCCTACGTGCTGCAGCCCTATCAGCTGGTGAAAGATCTGCGCACCGGTGTCGAGAGCACCAGCCCGTCGAGCGTGCTCGACGGCGACCTCGACGATTTCATGGAAGCCTCGCTGTCGCAGCGGATCGAAGGTGGCGCCGGCGAAACGGTGGCCGATATCGACTGAGGCCGCCGGGCACCAATCCGGCAGGAATGTGGGTTCATCACGCGAGAGTTACGGCCATCGCGCGAGAGTGACGAGCTCTCAATTTGCACTTACCTGTCGTTCTACAACTTTGTTTTTCATCGGATTTTTCAAAAATCGATTTCCGCTTTTGACGCGGATGCCGCGGGCCGCCGGTGCCAAGCCTGGAACCAGCGCGAGCCAAATCCCGTTATTGGCGATCCCGCTGCCGGGGTTGACCAGGTTTCGTCAATCAGGACGGCAGGTTGGTTCCGGCTGCAGAGGTCGGCGTTCGGTTGCGACAGCAATTGCTTGCGCCGACCAAGGAATCAGCCCAGCATTCATGCGCTGGGGAGGAAAAAAGCATTTATGGCCGGACGCGGCGTATCTGCGACCTGACGATCCGGCCACTGGGAAGACACGTTCCGGGAACGGGCAAGCGAAATGCTTGACAACCGTTGATAGGAACTGCGCTCATGCCTGCTCTCACAACCAGACCGGCCCCAGTCGCCCGCACGGCGCGCCGACTCCTGAATTCACTTGTCGCGGCAGTGGTTTTGATAGCTGCCGCCATTCCATTTGCGGCGCCTGCTCTGGCGCATGATGCCAAGCCGACCGCGGCCATGCCGCAAGGCTGGAGCTATCCCTTCTCCTGCTGCTCGGGCTATGATTGCCGCGAGGTCTCTCAGACATCGATCAGCGAACGTCCCGAGGGCTATGTCATCAAAGGAACCGGGGAAGTCGTGGCCTATAGCGACAAGCGGATCAAGAATTCGCCCGACGGCGAATATCATTGGTGCTCCGTTGCCGGTGCCAATGACGGAAAGACCATCTGCCTGTTCGTGCCGCCATCGTCCTACTAGCGCATGACGCCCAAAAGCTTGCCCACGGGTTGACCCGAGCGTGTGCAGCGGTTTTGGATCGATGGGCCTTCGATCTGTGCATCGCAGGCTCACAAGCCTGCTGACCGGCAGTTGTCAGGAGCGTTTCTTTATGCTGCCTTTGCCGTACGGGGCGGCGGCATTGTGAGGGACCAATTCATGACCATCAAGGCAAGCTGCCACTGCAAGGCGACGACGTTCGAGGTCTCGCAAGCGCCGCAGACAGTGACGCGATGCACCTGTTCCTTCTGTTCAAAACGCGGTTCGTTGTGGGCCTATTACACCCCGTCGCAATTCAGGCTCACCAGCCCGCCGGAGAATGTTTCATTCTACCAGTGGGGATCGAAAACCATAAAACACGGTTTTTGCGCCACCTGCGGCTGTGGGACCTTCACCGAGACGCCGGACTGGTCGACAGGCGAGCCGAATTTTGACAATCCGAAGATCAGCGTGAACTCGCGGCTGTTCGACGATTTCGATCTCGACAAGGTCGAAGTGGTGGTCATCGACGGCAAGAATCTCTGGTAGCCGGTCGAATTGCGGTGGTCGCGCGAGCCGCTGCAGGCGTGTGGAATTGAGCCGGGGAAAGCCGCGGCAGCGGCTTTTGCTGGTCCGTTTTTCGCCGCATTTCATGGTACAAGTCGCTGGAAGGGCTGATGCGGTGCGCCGTTGCGCGGCCGTGGAATGGAGAGGGACCACCATATGAAAAAGATTGTGCTCGCCGTCGTGGCGACGGCTGTGCTCGTGAGCGCATGCACCACCGATCCCTACACCGGGGAACAGAAGGTTTCCAACACCGCTGCTGGCGCCGGTCTCGGTGCTTTGGCGGGTGCCGGGCTCGGCATGCTTGCCGGAGGTAACGACCGCCGCAACGCGCTGATCGGCGCGGGCATCGGCGCGCTTGCCGGCGGTGCCATCGGTGCCACCATGGACCAGAACGAGGCCGAACTGCGCCGACAGCTTCAGGGCACCGGCGTCAGCGTCACCCGCACCGGCGACCAGATTATCCTCAATATGCCGTCCGACATCACCTTCAACGTCGACCAGGACGCGGTGAAGGCCGGTTTCTATCCGGTGCTGAATTCAGTGGCCCTTGTGCTGAAAAAGTTCCGCCAGACCACGGTCGACGTGTTCGGCCACACCGACTCGACCGGCGGCGACGAGCACAATTTCGACCTGTCGCAGCGCCGCGCCCTGGCGGTCGCCAACTATCTGTCTGGGCAGGGCGTCGATTCCCGCCGCTTCGCCGTCACCGGCTTCGGCAAGACGCGTCCGATCGCCTCCAATGCGACGGCTGCCGGCCGGGCTCAGAACCGCCGCGTCGAGATCCAGCTGTCGCCGCTCACCTGAGGCAAGCACATGAACCGAGAGCGGCCCCGCAAGGGGCCGCTCCAATGGTTATGCCGGGCCACCGACCGTCGGCGCCCTTCGTTCGTGATGTCAGGACCGGGCCGGCTGATCGACAATCGCGGCAACGATCCGGCGCACGATCGGAAGCACAATCAGCAGACTGGGAAACGCGACAAGCCATGAAGCGCCCCATGCATAGCTCCAGGCCGCTATAAACCCGTTCGTCCAGCCTGCGCCGATTGCCGTCGAAACCGCCGAGACAATCGAGGACATCAGAATCGAAAGAACCAACGGCATCACCACCGCGCCGTAGGAGGGCGGCAGCTTTCTCAACTTGAAGGCTCGATCCGGTGATGCTTGCATCGAAATCTCCCAATCAGAAAAAATGTGCGTCAGCGTTACTGTGAGGACGATCAGGCGGCATATGCCGTCTGCAGCGCCAATTCCCGAATGAAGCTTCGCAGCGAACGCGGCTCGCGGCCAAGCACGGCACGCAACGTCAGGCTGTTCCCGCCGAGGCCGTATTTGGCGTAGTGGCTGTGTACTTTGGCCAGCATCTGCAACTGCCGGTCGGTATAGGGAAGGCGGGCCTTCGCCGCCCAGTCCTGAAATGTCGGCTCGCCCGCCGAAACCGGCCGGCCAAGCGCTTCGCTCATCATGGCGACGACCTCTTCGCGGCTGTGCATACCGTCGGCGCACAGCTCGAGGGTCGCATAGGACAAACGCGCTTCGGTCAGTGCGATTGCCGCCACTTCAGCCACATCGCGATAGTCGACGCGGGCGAGCTTCGCCGTCCTTGAAAACGGCTCGGCGAAAACGCCGTGCTCGACGACGGACGGCCAGGCCGGCGCGATATTTTGCATGAAATTGGCCGGGTGCAGAATGGTGTACTCCATGTTCGTCGAATAGAGGGCAGCTTCAACGGGTACCTTGCTTGCATGGTTTTCCAGCCTCGTATTGGTCGGCTGGATCACCGACGAAAAGACGAACTTTCGAACGCCTGCTCGCGCCGCCGCCTCAACCATGGCAACCCCCATGGCGGCTTCGTCGGGAGCAAAGGCCGGTCCGATGTGAAAGACACCGTCGATACCTTCCACGGCCTGCTCAAGGCTCTGACGGTTGCGCAGATCTCCGATCGCGATTTCGGATGCGCCGGCTTTCCGGGCTTTTTCGGCACTCGCGGCGTCACGAACAAGCGCTCGAACCCTGGCATTGCGGCGGACGAGTTCAGGCACCACCAAACCGGCAACGCGGGCTGCGGCGCCTACGACCAGGACCGTTGGACTGGGTGTTCGCATGACGATCTCTTTCCTTCGACTCTGCCTTTCGGCGTGTGCAGGGAAGATAAAATCTCGCGAACTTCGTTACAATTGATCGATGTTGCGATAGTTTCTCCCGATTTTCGGCAGAAAGGAGCGATGAGCGATGAGCCGGATAGATGATTTCGAAGCCTTCATTGCCATTGTCGAGCATGGCAGCCTGACGGCTGCCGCACGCCGGCTGAACCGCTCACTGCAGTCGGTCAGCCGGTCCCTGGCGACATTGGAGGAATCAATCGGGGTCGAGCTTCTGCACAGGACGACACGCCGCTCGACGCCGAGCGAAGCCGGAGCGGCCTTTTTCCAGCGCATCAAACCCGCCGTCGAGGAAATTAACGAAGCCAGGCTTCAGGCGGCCAATCGACGGTCGGAGCCATCGGGCATCCTGCGTGTCAGTGCCCCGGTTCTGTTCGGCCCGGACTTCCTCGTGCCGGTTATCGCCGACTATATGCGGACATATCCCCGGGTCGAGGTTGACCTCAAGCTTTCCGATGAATTTGTCGATCTCGATGCTGAGGGTCTCGATCTGGCGGTAAGAATCGGCAATTTGCCGGATTCCAATTTACGTGCGAAGCGCCTGGGCGCGCTGCGGCGCGTGGTGTTCGGCGCACCTGCCTACTTCCAGCAACACGGCCGACCGGCCCATCCGCTCGAATTGCGTGAGCATCAATGCATCGTACGAACCGTCGACGGCCGCCCAGGCGAATGGATGTTTCAGATTGAAGGCAAGCCCCGGCCGGTGAAGGTCGCGGGCACCTTCCAATCGAATTTGATGATATCGATCTATGCGGCCGCGGTTCACGGATTGGGTCTGGGCTACTCGCCGCTTTGGCAGGTAAAGCACCTGGTGGACGATGGCCGCCTGGAACTGGTTCTAACCGAATTCGAGCCGGTGCCGGTGCCGATACACGCCGTGTGGCCGGAAGGCAGATCATCCTCGGCCAAAGTCCGCGCTTTTCTGGACCTGCTGGCATCCCGCCTGGAGCTCAGGGATCTTTAGCTACATAGCGAGCCTAGCGGCATATGGGTCGCCGGCAGCACCAAAATCGACCGCCTCGCAGCAACGCCACAAGATTACCGAGAGCAGTACTTCTCAAAAGAGGGTGCTTCGCGCGTCGGGGGGACCGCGCGCGAGCCGTGTCAGACCTTGGCGACGATCCGCATGAAGGCCGGCATGTCGTCGCCGAAGCCGACGGTCGCGTCATTGTCTTCCTGGCGCTGGCGGGCAGGGCGCTCGCGCTGCGGCCTGGTGTCGCCCCGTTCCGGCGCGCGCCGTTCGTTGCGATCGGGCGAAGCCTTGCGTTCAGGTGAAGCCTGGCGCTCGCTGTTTTCCGAGCGGATCGCCTCTTTGCGGGTACGCCGCTCGTCGATGTCGGCGACGGTGGCTTCGGCCACGATCGGCTGTTCCGCGCTAACTGCTTCCGGCGCTGCTTCTTCGCTGCGCTTGGCGTGGCGTTCACGCGGTTTGCGCTCGCCCCTGTCCTTGGCGTCATCCTTGCGACCGGCACGGCGTGGCGCACCGCGGCCACGGCGCGGGGCCTCATCCTCGCCGCCTTCGCTGGCAACGACCGTCGACAAATCGCCGTCATGCCACTCGATCTTCGTGCCGATCAGCCGCTCGATGGCGTCGATGTATTTGGTGTCCGACTTGGTCGCGATGGTGAAGGATTTGCCCGAGCGCCCGGCGCGGCCGGTACGGCCGATGCGGTGGACGTAATCCTCCGCGTGGATCGGCACGTCGTAATTGAAGACATGGCTGACATCGGGAATGTCGAGGCCACGCGCCGCGACATCCGAAGCAACGAGGTAGCGCAGCTTGCCGTCACGGAAATTGGCCAGCATCTGCATGCGCGCGCGCTGGTCCATGTCGCCGTGCAGGGCGCCGGCGTCGAAGTCATATTTCAGCAGCGAGCGGAACAGCTCCGATACCTCGATCTTGCGGTTGCAGAAGATGATGGCGTTCTTCAGCTCGGCATCCTCGGCTTTCATCAGATTGCGCAGCGTCTCGCGCTTGTCCCATGGTTTCGGGCCGGATTTCACCAGCCGCTGGATGATGTTGGTGGCGGCCGATGCTGCCTTCGACACTTCGACGCGCACCGGTGCGTGCAGGAATTTCTCGGTGAGCTTGGTGATTTCCGGCGGCATCGTCGCCGAGAAGAACAGCGTCTGCCTGGTGAACGGGATCATCTCGCAGATACGCTCGATGTCGGGGATGAAGCCCATGTCGAGCATGCGGTCGGCCTCGTCGATGACGAGGATCTCGACGCCGTTGAGCAGGAGCTTGCCGCGCTCGCGATGGTCGAGCAGGCGGCCGGGGGTCGCGATCAGCACATCGGCGCCGCGCTCAAGCTTCTTGTCCTGCTCGTCGAAGGACACGCCGCCGATCAGCAGTGCGATGTTGAGCTTGTGGTTCTTGCCGTATTTGACGAAGTTTTCCTCGACCTGCGCGGCGAGCTCGCGCGTCGGCTCCAGGATCAGCGTACGCGGCATGCGGGCGCGGGCGCGGCCCTTTTCCAGCCGGGTGAGCATCGGCAGGACGAAGGACGCCGTCTTGCCGGTGCCGGTCTGGGCTATGCCCAGCACGTCCTTGCCGAGCAAGGCGTGCGGGATGGCGCCAGCCTGGATCGGCGTCGGCTCGGTGTAGCCGGCATCGGTAACTGCGGAAAGGACCTTCGGCGACAGGCCGAGGTCTGCGAAGGTCAACGCTTCTTGAGCGATCTGGGTGTCTGAGGACAAGTTTGGCTGTCTTTGGCTGGTTCGGGGGCGCAACATATGCAGTCGCGGCAAGCGCCGCGCGCCTGCAAGATTGGTATTGCAGGTAGGCGCAAGCCCACGATTTGTCAACACAAACGGGCGGCATTGGCGCGATTGTGAAGTCGTAACCTTAATCGCGATGTTATCGCTCGCCGATGCCGCCTGTCCAGGAAGGCAACAGTTTCCGCACCAGCGCAAGTGTTGCCGATCAGCAACGCCCGGCTACATTCATCCCGGTTGCACCGCAAAGTTGCTTTTAGGATTTGAACAGGCGCAGAAAACTCGGCACGAAGGACCCATCCATTTTTCTTAGTCGAGGGGCGACATCATGAAAAAACTTCTTCTCTCTGCCGCATTTCTGGCAGTTGCCTTGACGCCGGCGATGGCGGCCGATGTCGTGGAATTGCCGGTTGCGTCAACATACAACTGGACGGGCTTCTATCTAGGCGCCCATGTCGGTGGCGGCAAAAGCAAGGTAGACTGGGAATTTACCGCTTTCGGGACGACGGCTGATCACGATGGCAGCGGCGCTATGGGCGGCGCCCAGGTCGGTTACAATTTTCAGAGCGGAAACATAGTCTATGGCGTCGAGGCGGACATCTCGGCCGCCAAGATCGATGGCGACACGGATTGTCCAAACCCGGCTTTTTCTTGCGAGTCCGATGTAAAGATGCTCGGTTCGTTGCGTGGTCGAATTGGCTATGCGATGGACAGGCTGCTGATCTACGGTACCGGCGGCCTCGGCTTCGGCACCGTTGAGATTAGCACCAGTCCGGCCACTAGCGACACCACGAAGACCAGAGCAGGCTGGACGCTGGGCGCGGGCCTGGAATATGCCTTTGACGATCATTGGTCGCTCAAGGGCGAATACAAATATTTCGACCTGGGCAAAGCCGACTATACAACCGGCTTCGACGAGAATGTCGAACTGAAGGTGCACATACACACCGGTGTCATCGGCCTGAATTACAAGTTCTGATCGCAGCGAACGGCTGCGGCCAGATTTTTTCAGCAATAAACCCGGCCTCGTGCCGGGTTTATTTTGCCGTTCAATACCTGAACTGTTCGGCGAGAATGCGCTCGTTCCACGAATGGTTGGGATCGAACAGCAGCGTCGCCGTTGCCGTCGGCGATTCCCTCACCGTGACCGTCGTCACCGCCTTGACCTCGGTGTGGTCGGCGGCGGCATTCACCGGGCGCTTTTCCGGCTCCAGAATGTCGAAACGCACGATCGCCTTGTTGGAGAGCAGCGCGCCGCGCCAGCGGCGCGGACGAAACGGGCTGACCGGGGTCAGCGCCAGCAGCGGAGCGTCGAGCGGCAGGATCGGCCCGTGCGCCGACAGATTATATGCGGTCGAGCCGGCCGGCGTCGCAATCATCACGCCGTCGCAGTGCAATTCCTCCAGCCGCTCTTGCCCATCCACGGTGATGCGGATCTTGGCCGTCTGGTACGACTGGCGCCAAAGCGCGACCTCGTTGATCGCGAGCGCCGAAATCGTCTCGCCTTCGGCCGTCACTGCCTGCATCTCCAGCGGACGGATCGTTTCGGCAACGGCCGCCGCGATGCGCCCGGTCAAGCCGCTGGCGCGGTATTCGTTCATCAGAAAACCGATGGTGCCACGGTTCATGCCGTAGACCTTCTTTCCCGTGCTCATCGTCTCACGCAGGGTCTGCAGCAGAAAGCCGTCGCCGCCGAGCGCCACGACGATCCCGGCTTCTTCGACGGAGGCCTGGCCGTAACGCGCAGAGAGGCTTTCCAGCGCTGCATTGGCGTCGGCTGTACCGGATGAGACGAAGGCGAAACGGCTGGCGGTTTTGCTCATGGCTCTCAACGACAACCGATTGGCGACGACCGTCTGGCGATCGATTGGCGGCGACCGGTTGCTGGGCCGCGCCAGCGCCGGGTTAGCATGGGTGGGCATTTCTGCAAAGGGAGGGAGGTGCCTGGAGATGGCGACCAAACAAGCCGCACTCGCGCATCATGTCGGAGGACAAAATGATGTGATGGTTAAGACTCGCCTTAAACTCTCGTAAAGCCATATCGATCATGTTAGCCGGCAGCGGACGGGCGGCGTGGGGGCTAACCAGTCGAGGCCGATCTATTGCCGCTGGCACGCTTGATTATTGTCTTCCTGATGCTGGCAAGTTTTGCCCTGGCTTTCGCGGAACTGGTGCGCCAGGCGGAGGAAAAGAGCTTTAGACCCGAGCCCACGGCCTCGCGCTGCGGCGACGCGGCGGGGACACCCTGTCCGCAAAGGGCGCTTTGACGCCACAGCGCCAGTGCTTATCGGGCTTGCAACAGATGGCAGCCGGCCTGGCGCTTTTGCGCGAGATACTCGTCGACAAGCTGGCGATAGCGGACTTTGCCGAAGCTCGGGAAATGGCCGCCGTGCACGACCGAGACATCGAGATCGCGCATGCGCAGCAGCGTTTCGACATAATCGTCGATATCGGAGTGATAGACGTCGTCGATCAGCGGGCCGTCATAGATGATGTCGCCGGAAAACAGGATGCCCGTCCTGTTTTCGTAGAGCGCAATGCCGCCGGGTGAATGGCCGGGCGTGTGGATGACCTCGAAGGCACGGTCGCCGAGATCGACCATGTCGCCTTGCTCGAGCAACCGGCCGGCTGGTGCGGGCAGGATCTGGTAGCGCTTGGTGTCCCAACCTTGCGGCATGCCGTCGAACATCTCGTCAGTGGCATAGCGGTCGGCAACCGTCCATTCGTTGCGTGGATCGGCGAGGATTTCGGCCTCGGCCGGGTGCACGCAGCGGTCGGGAAATTCGTGATGGCAGCCGATATGGTCGAAATGCGTGTGGCTGGCCACGCAGGTGAGCTTGCGCTCCGTGACCAGCGGCACGTGGCGGCGCAGGCTGAAATGGCCGAGGCCGGTATCGAACAGAAGATCGCGGTCGCGGCCGCGCACATGCCAGATGTTGCAGCGGAAGAACGGCTTGATCCACGGCTCGTGGATCAGCGTCACGCCATCGCCCATGCGGATAGTTTCGTACCAGTCAGGAGCGTCGATGATTGGAAGCGTGCTCATGTTTGGTCCGCAAGCAGGATGATGTCGCCAGCATCGCACGATACCGCGACAACGTCGCCCGGCTGGACGGCCGATGCGGCCGCGACCTTGGCGATGAAGTGCAGCGCCGGGTCGGTCGTGGAGATCCCCAGCACACGCTTGAAGCTGCCCTGGAAGACGACGTCGCTGACCTTGACCATGCCAAGCGCCACAGCACCGCCTGCAGCGCCGAGAACAAGATGCTCCGGGCGGATGGCCAGCGCAACGGCCAAGCCGGGCGGCAATGTGCCGGGCAGCGAGAGCGACCCAAGCTTCGTGGTGACGGTGATTTTGCCGCTCTTCGCCTCGGTCACCGTTCCCGATAACAGTGTGCTTTCGCCCATGAAAGTCGCGGAAAAGCGCGTCGCTGGCCATGCATAGACGCGCTCGGGCGGTCCTTCGTCCTCGATGCGCCCGTCATTCATCACCACGCAATGATCGGCCAGCGCCATCGCCTCTTCCTGATCGTGAGTGACGTGGATGAAGGCGGTGCCGACGCGTTTCTGGATCGCCTTCAACTCGTCCTGCATCTGCCGGCGCAATTTCAGGTCGAGCGCGCCGAGCGGCTCGTCGAGCAACAGCACCGCCGGCTCGACCACCAGGGCGCGCGCCAGTGCCACGCGCTGCCGCTGACCGCCGGAAAGCTGGTGCGGCTTCTTGTCAAAGGCAGTGGCCAGCCCAACCAGCGCCAGCGCCTCGCGCGCCCTTGCTGCCCGGGTTGCGGCATCGACACCCCGCATGCGCAGGCCGAAGCCGACATTGCTGCCGACGCTCATATGCGGGAACAGAGCATAATCCTGGAACACGGTCGTCGTCGGCCGCTTCGCCGGTGGCACGGCCGTGCAGTCCTCGCCGCGGATCAGCACCTTGCCCTCGCTCGGCGTGACGAAGCCGCCGAGGATGGACAGAAGCGTCGTCTTGCCGGAGCCGGACGGCCCGAGCAGGATCGTGTAGCTGCCAGGCTCGATCGTCAGCGAGACGTTCTTCAGCACGGTGTGCTGACCGAAGCGATGCGAGACAGAGCTTATATCGACCAGTGGCGCGGTCATGCCGGCTTCCTTCGCAACAGCATCAGCTCGAACAATACCACCAGCACGATGGAGACGGCGAAGACCAGCGAGCCGACGGCGTTGGTCTTGGGATTGAGGCCGGAGCGCAGCAGGTTCCAGATCTCGACCGGCAGCGTCGTATCGAAGCGCGTCAACAGGAACGAGATGACGAATTCGTCCCAGGAGAAGGTCATCGACAGAAAGAAACCGGCGAAGATCGCCGGTGCCATGACAGGCACGGTGATCAGCAGCAGCACCTTCCATTCGGGCGCGCCGAGGTCGCGCGCGGCGCGCTCGATGTTGATCTGGTGGTCGCCCATCTGGCTGTAGACGATGGCAAAGCAGAGCGGCAGGTTGATCACGACGTGGCCGATGCCGGCGGCAGTGAGCGACTTCGGCACGCCGGCCCAGTTGAACAGCACCAGCAGCCCCATGCCGATGATGAGATAGCTGACGGTCAAGGGCAAGGTGATCAGCCCGCGCATCAGGCCCGAGCCCGGCAAAGCGAAGCGCGCAAAACCCCAGGCGGAGAGAAAGCCCAACGTGACGGCGGCAGCCGAGGAGACGACCGCCACCAGCAGCGAATTGACCAGAGCCGAAGTCAGCCGCGTGTCGGCGAGCACTGCCTCGTACCAGCGCAGCGACGGTCCGGTGAAGGGCGGGATCGGAAACGACGTTGCCTGCAGCGAAAACAGCACCAGAACGATGACCGGTAGAAAGATGAAGCCGTAGATTGCGATGGCGTAAAGGCCGGAGACGAGGCGGATGAGCGCGCGCATGGTCAGGCCCGCTCGATCTTCAGCCAGCGGGAGCAGGCGAGATAGGCAATGGTGACCACCGCCATCAGGATGATCGACAACGCCGAAGCGAGCGGAAAGTCGCCGCGCCGGCCGATCTGCATCATGACGAGCTGCGGCATCAAAAGCTCGTTGTTGCCGCCGAGGATCTGCGGCGTGATGTAGTCGCCGATGCACAGCACGAAGGTGAGGAAGGCGCCGACCATGATACCGGGGAGCGTCAGCGGCAGAACGACATGCAGGAAAGTCCGAACCGGCCCGGCGCCGAGGTCGGCGGCGGCCTTGCGATAGCTGGGGCTGAGCTGCTTCAGATTGGCGAAGATCGTCAGCGTCAACAGCATGACGAAGAAATGCACGAAGCCGATGACGGTGGCCAGCCGCGTATTGGCGAGCTGCAGCGGTTCGCTGAACAGGCCGGAGCCGGTCAACGCATGGTTGACGACGCCGTTTTGCGCCAGCACCAGCAGCCACGAATAGGAGCGCACGACATAGGAGGTCCAGAACGGCAGCACCGCCAGCACCAGCGCCAGCCGCTGCCAGCGCTCCGGCACCTGTTCGGCCAGGATCCAGGCAAAAGGATAGGCGAGCAGCACCGAGATCACGGTGACGATCGCTGTGACCTGCAGCGAGTTCACCATCGCCTGCCAGTAGGACGGATTGGCAAAGAACTGGCTGTAGTTGGACAGCGTGAAGCCGCCGCCTTCATGTGCCGTCAGGCTGGATACCGCCATGGCGACGAAGGGCAGCACAAAAAACAGCAGCGTCCAGCCGAGCGCCGGCGTGACCAACGCCCAGGGCAGGGCACGCCCACTGTTGACGGCGTTCACGACCGGCAGCCGGTCATTGCGCCTGCAGCATTTCGGTCCAGACGTCCTGCATCTTCTTGTCGAGGTCGGCGTTCGGCGCAGGATAGGACTGGGCGCGGGCGAGGAATTCCGGCTGCTCGTCAAAGCGCAGGATCTTCTTCTGCTCGTCCCTCAACGCCGCCTTGCTGTTGGCCGGCATTCCCCAATAGCAGGACGAGGTGGCGAGCCGCGCCTGGCCTTCGGGGCTCATAATGTACTGGATGAATTTAAGCGCCAGCTCCTTGTTCTTGGAATCCTTGAACATTGCCAGCGACTGCGACCACAGCACGGCGCCTTCTTTCGGGATAGAGAAGTCCAGGGCAGGGTTTTCCTTGGCCAGCCCCGCCGTCACCCATTCGCCGCCGCCGACCAGAATGTCGACCTCGCCGGTCGCCAGCGCCGTCTGGCTGGCGGTCATTTCGCCGACCAGCTTGGCGTTGGCCTTCATTTTGAGCAGCTCTTCCTTGATGGCGGGAAGGTCGGCTTCGGTCAGGTCCGCCGTCTTCTTGCCGATCGCCAGTGCGGCCATGCCGATGACCGGCAGGTAATAATCGTAGATGGCGATCTTGCCCTTGTATTTGTCGCCGGTCAGCGCGGCAAGCGACTGCATGTCGGCCGGGTCGACCTTGGTCTTGTTGTAGCCGATCGTGTTGTAGCCGAACTTTTCGGTGATGCCGTAACGCTTGCCGTCAACGACGGTGGAGCTGTCCATCTTCACCTGCGGAAACAGGTCGGCCAGCGGCAGCTTGTCTTCCGGCAGCGGCTCGAACAGGCCTTTTTCGACGCCGCGCGGTACGTCGATGCTGTCGATCACCATCACGTCCCAGTCGCCGGGCTGCGATTGTTCGACGATCGCCAGGCCGGCGCCGGTGCCTTCAAACTCCTTGACATTGACCTTGACGCCGTTCGCTTCCTCGAATGGCTGCAGCAGCGCCGGATCGGCGTGATCGCACCAGATCAACGCGTTGAGATCCTGCGCCTGAGCGAGGCTGCCCGCCGCCAGCAGCAGTGCTGCCGCGGCACACGCGCCTTGGAGATGGCTCTTCAGAACGGAAAGCGGATTCCTGACGGTTGGATTGGGGGTCTTTGGATTAATGGACATCGAGTGTTCTCCCATGCCTTTTTGGCTTGTAGGAAAAAATTGAACCAATTCTAAAATTGAGTCAATTCTGTTTTTGTGGCAAACAGCCGCTATGAGCGGATTGCGGGCAAGGCAGAAGGCGGATCGGCACCGCCGCATCATCGAGGCGGCGGCGGCGCTTTTCCGCGATGCGGGTTATGAAGGCGCCAAGATCGAGACCATCGCCGCGCAGGCCGAAGTCTCGGTCGGTACCATCTACAATTACTACCAGAACAAGGGTGATATCCTCGGCGCCATCGTCTCGATGGAGGTCAACGAGGTGCTCAATGCCGGGCGCGGCGTCGTCGCCAACCCGCCGGCCAATGTCGGCGACGCTCTCGATACGCTGCTCGGCATCTATATCGAGCACTCGCTGCATTATCTCAGCAAGGAGATGTGGCGGCAGGCGATGGCGATCTCGACGCAACTGCCCGACAGCCCGTTCGGCCAGGCCTATACCGGGCTGGACCGCGCCCTGACCGAGCAGATCCGCGCGCTGATTGCCAGGCTGCAGGCGCTCGGCCTGGTACGCCGCGACATCGACGGGCCGGCGCTCGGCGAACTCATCTTCAACAACATGAACATGATGTTCATCGAGTTCGTGAAACGCGAAGGGGCGAGGATTGCCGAGCTGCGCGCTGCAATACGCCGGCAGAACAGGATATTGGTGGCGGCGATCGGAGTGTAAGAAGATCAAGGGCGAGTTGGGCCTGCAACACAACTCGCCGCAGCCGGAGCATCGCCTACCGGTTGATCAGCCATAGAATGGCCGAGAGCACGATGCTGACCAGTATCCCCGTGGTGATAGGGACATAAAGCCTGAAGTTCTCACGCTCGATCACGATATCGCCGGGCAGCCTGCCAAGGCCGGTCCGAGCCAACCAAGGCCACAGCAGGCCTATGGCAACTATGCTGAGACCAACCACGATCAGAGTTCGCGACATGGCAGCATCCTGCCGATAAAAATGCCGGACGCCTAGTATGGACCCGGATCACCCAGCCGTTAGGCCTGCTCGAGCGAGGATTTCAGGAGCCGGCATGACATGCCCGTGCGGCTTGCAGTAGACGGGGTCGATCGCGTGATAGCCAAGCAGATGGCCGAGTGGCGCCAGGATCGCCAGCGCCACTCGCTGAATCGCAGGTGGCGGGTGCGTGAAGACGATCACGTCGGCAAATTCCCTGGCGATGACTGCTGCCTGAAGCGGCGAAGGTCTACCTTTTCTGTCTACCTTGCCGGCATTGGCCAAGCCGAAGAGCATGCCGATCAGCAGCTCGAAACGGTTCGGGTCGACATTGTCCGCACCTGGCGCCCGGTCGACTTCGACCAGGACATGCGCTTCTTCGGTTTTGCTGCTGTTCCACCAATCATGTGCGACGCCTGCTTCGACCGTGGCGGATTGGCCAGGCTCCAGGGACAAAGTTTTCCCGGCGATGCAAGCGTCGAGACGGCCACGGAGGACGGTAAACCGTTCCGTCAGGTTCGGGTGGAAGTGCTCGCCCACCACTGCGGCTCCCGGCCGGGCGGTCAGATGAGCGATGCCAGGTCCCTGGCCGCGGTCTTCGGTGCCACGCAGGATGACCGCATATTCGCCGGTCACCTTGTTCTCGTAGACATCTCCACAGCGTGACATGGATCGGTTCCGGAGTTTCAGAGCACCACTGCCCGGCAACTCTATCGTCAACGGCTTGGTCGTTCAACGACGCTCCAACGGGCGATTGCGGAAACACCAGTTTCCGGCTCTTCGTCAACGCGGGCGATCAGCGCTCTACCGAACATGCTTAGGCGGCCGCGCTCGCGGAAACGGCACGACCGTCAGTGGCGCCTTGCGGAATTCCGCGATGGCTATTTCTTCAATCAGCGCGTCGAGGGCCTCGTTGACGCGTCGGCTCGTTTCATCCGCGCCGCAGAGGCGGTTTTGTGCGCACTCCAAAAGCTCGCGCGCCGCGGCGAAATCACTTCGCATGACAACACCCTTTGGTTTTTGGCCCGCCGCACCGACATTGTCGGCGCGCTTAATTGAGCGAGTGCTAATATACACAGGAGCAATTTAATCGAATGCTGTTAAATGGCTCGGAGCCGGAGAGGGGCCGAAATGATGGCTGTAAGGGCCAGGCACTAATGGGCTCGGCGTCTCTTGGTATGAGATGCCAAAGCGCAATCTGGCGTCAGATTAAGCCGGCAATTTCACGCGACGTTTGTGGTTCCCCGACGGGACGGAACGCGTGGCCCTAAAACGGTCTTGGGCGGCTTAGATATTCTCTGGCGGCGGCAATCTGGCGCCGGTGCTCGCGCAGGAAGGCTGCGCCGAAACAAATGGCGAAGGCCAGTACCGAAAGGCTTGTCGTTGCTCTTGATGTTGGATCGGGGTCGGGACTTGTCAGCAAACGAAAACCGAACGCGAGGGCGAAGACGATAAGGCCGCCAAACATCCCGTTGATGAAGGGGGCGGTCGTGCGTTTCTGCTCCAACGGAAACTCCCATGGTTTCCGATGCAGTTATATGCGTTTGAATTGATGTGCCACCGCTCTTGACGGCCCGACCCTGTGGAAATCGGGGATGACCAGATATCGATGCGCGTTGGGAAGTCCTCGCAAGCAATCCTTGCTTGCTGGTGCCCCCGGACGGAATCGAACCGCCGACCTTCGGTTTACAAAACCGCTGCTCTACCAGCTGAGCTACAAGGGCACGGCGCTCCGGTTACCATATCTGCCGCGCCAGTAAAGACAAAACTCCGTTTTCGGCTGCCGCGAACGCGCCGGTTCTGCCGCCAGGGCGTCCTGAAAACGGCCAATTCGCTTCCTATATTGATGGAAGGTGCAATCGCATCAGCGAGGCAGTCGCATGATCAGGTTTGTCATCATTCTCCCGCTCGTCGTCGTGGCCTGGGTTTTCCTGGTGAAGCTCATCAAGGACCTGAAGCACGCCAATATCGACTGGACCGGCGTCACCACCATCATCGGTTTCATCGCGCTCGCCTTCTGGCTTCGCCACATCACCGGGATGGGGTGAGCGCGAGAGTGAGTAGTGAAACCGCGAATTCTCACTACTTACCAATCAAAACGAAAATCACTAAGAACCGCTCACTAAGAATTCTCAGAACCTCCGAACCTTTCGCTGCCGCGCCGCGACCGATCTCCAGAGGCGAATGATCGCCTTATTCAAAGATCGAGGAGATCATCATGTCCAAGCGCAGTCTTACTGTAAGCGATGTGCTCCTCACACATTGCTCGGATAATTCGGCCGCTCGGTGTCAGATGCCATTGGCCGCCGAACCTTATGGCAACGTGCGTCACTACCAGTCAGTGGCGACGATTTGAGGCCGTTGATACTGCGAAACATTTCGATATGCTTCCTTTCAAGCCATAAGATTGTCGCGCAGCGCCTGTGTTGGATTTTCAATGCCGAGAAGAAAGCAATTTAAGGGAATTTGCCACGATATTCTTGAAAGCTTTGTCAGTAGATACAACGTAAGCGCGATTTTCCCTGCACGTTGACGCCGGCGCTTTCGACGGATGGCCTTCGAATTGGGAACGGTATCTGGTCTGATCAGACTGCTGTTGCTTTGGCGAAGTTGAAGGGCAGCAGATCGTAGATATCAGCG
>NZ_JAMYPD010000039.1:0-44756 GCF_040320195.1 Mesorhizobium sp. M0768
TCGCCAAAGTAACAGCAGCCTGATCAGACCAGATACCGTTCCCGATTCGAAGGCCATCCGTCGAAAGCCCCCGCGTCAACGTGCAGCGAAAATAGCGCTTACCGACATCCTCAACGCGATGCCTGCAGGCCATCACCCGCAGCGCAGCAGACAACGACAGTCTCCGCTGGTTTCTGCCGATCAGGCAGGCCGTGCTTTGTAAAAGCGGCACCAACCATCGGGGCTGATTTCACCCGCGACAATCTAGGATGCATTCGGCTTCAGGAAATGGGTGCACCCGGCGCAGCGGCGACCTTTGTTTGGAACATCCTAATAAAGCGCCACAGGCTTTGGGGTTGTTTCGGTGCCGCGCGCCGCAGGCTGACCTGTCATGCAGGAAGCAAGCCAACCTGCACCGGCAAATCGCCGCGCCGGTCGTCGACACCTTAAGAAATTTCCGGCGAGACAGCGCTTGGCCTGGCTCACGTTGAGCCGACCCGCAATTTATCTCACCACGATCTTCTTTAATGATCTTTCCTCCCAGTCGAACCCAAAGAAGCGCCGAGTGCTGATCAGATCGATTTGAGGTACTCGATCAGATCACTCTTTTCCTGATCGGTCAGATCAAGGCCGAGATGGCCGTCATAGTGCTCCTTCTGCGCAAGACGTCGATCGGTTCACTCCTCCTGCCAGGGGTCGATCAAGTTAAGGACCCGACGTCTCCTCCCGGCTCGAGGTCTATTTCAATAAAACCGTGCGTCACCGTCCTGCTTCCTTGATCCCTTGCCTTCCTTTACAATCCCTTCCGGACACAGAGGAGTTCCGCCATGAGCGAAGACGCCGTCAATATGTCGATCCGCAAGTTCCTGAAGGAAGTCGGCGTCACCTCCCAGCGCAAGATCGAGGAGACGGTGCGCGAAGGGCAAATCGGCGGCAAGAAGCTGAAGGTCCGCATGACGCTGACGGCGGAAGGCACCGGCCTCAACCACGTGGTGGACGGCGAGATCGAACTTCCATAAGCCGGGCGAAGCGACCTAGCGAAACGGCCGACGCGGCCGAAAGCGGTCGAGACGGATCAGCGGTTGGAATGGCGTCTGGCCGGGTCGATGTAGTACCGCTCACCCCACGCTCCTGCGACTCTGAGGGAACGGAAAGACCGACCCTAAGCGGAAGCTCGCTGGCTCCGGGTCAATTCACGGCCATCACCCTTTACGTGTTTGAGCGTGAACCGCTGGAGGCTTCGTCGCCGTTGTGGACTCATCCCAGGGTGACCATCACACCTCATGTCGCGAGCTTCTGGGTGGATTCTGGAATCGACCAGGTCGCCGATCTCTGCGGTCAAGTCGCAAGAGGAGAGCCTCTGTCCAACAAAATCGACCTCGAACGGGGTTATTGAATCGAAGTAGTGTGTTCACCCATTTAAGCAGCTTCCGATCTTATGAAGCGCGGACATCAGCGCGCGCGTCACCCGGCTAATGCATCATCAGCGTGAGCATGCTTTCAAAGAGCCAAGCGAGAACCTTTCCGTCAACCACGGCGAGCGCGGCAACGGAAATTCGTAGCCAGACATCGGCGATTTAAGGCTAAGACCGGCAAGGCATGCTTTCCAAGAGCCGCTATTATGACGTGGAAACCATGAATATTATAGTATTATAGCGACGGCCGCACACCACCTCACTTCTATCGGAAACCAGACGCCGGTCACCAAAACAGTCCGCAGCGTTCGCCGCCAATCCAGCGTGGACAGGGCAGGCGGCGTCTTTGCCTGCCGATCCAGTGGTGGCAGGAGGTGGAGTGCCGCGAACTGGAGGGCGCACCCCGTCATCTGGCGGGAAGCGGAGCGGCCGTTCAGGCCTCTACTACGATTGTCGGCGCGCCGGGCCTGGCATGGCCGATGATGCGAGCCGAAGGATAGCCGTCCGCGACGATCCTCTGGACGAGCGCCGCTGCGTGGTCGGTCTGGCAAGCAACCAGCAACCCGCCCGAAGTCTGTGGATCCGTGAGAAGATGGCGTCGCCACTCGGGCATGCCGGGAGGTAAGCTTACCGCGTCGCCATAGCTCGCCCAGTTGCGCCGCGATGCGCCGGTGACGTGGCCGTCGACTGCGAGCGAGGCAGCTTCGGAAAAGAGCGGCACGTCGTGGCTGCAAATTATCAGGGTGCACCCTGAACCGCGTGCCATCTCGAGGCCATGTCCGAGCAAGCCAAATCCGGTCACGTCGGTGACGGCGTGGACGCTCGCGTCCTGCGCCAGCTCCGATCCGATCCGGTTGAGAAGGGTGGTGGAGGCGATCATTTCGCGATAGCCGCTCTCGGAAAGCGCCTGCTTCTTGATGGCGGCGGAATAGATGCCGACGCCGAGCCCCTTCGTCAGGATCAAGGCGTCACCCGGCTTGGCGTCAGAATTGCGTCGGATATCTCCGGGTCGGCATGTGCCGATGACTGCGAGGCCATAAATCGGCTCCGGCGAGTCGATCGAGTGGCCACCTGCAACCGGGATTCCGGCGTCGGCGCAGACAGCTTCGCCACCTTTCAGGATTTCGCGGACCATGAGCGTCGGGATCTTGTCGAGAGGCATCCCGAGGATCGCCAGCGCCATGATCGGCCGGCCACCCATCGCATAGATATCGGACAGGGCGTTGGTTGCGGCAATCCGGCCGAAATCGTAGGGGTCATCTACCATAGGCATGAAGAAGTCGGTGGTCGCAATGACGCAAGTCGCGCCGTCGAGTTGCCAGACTGCAGCATCGTCGCCGGTCTCCGTGCCAACGAGAAGCTGATGATAGGGACTGGCAGCCGCCGGATTAGCGAGAAGCTGCTGCAGCACTGACGGTGCCAGCTTGCAGCCGCAACCGCCGCCATGGGCGAGGCTGGTCAGGCGAACAACGGGCGCATCGGTTATTTCGGGCGAGAGGGCGATTGCCATAGTCGTCGAGCCTCCTCTGCTGGCACGCTTTAGTAGGGATCAAGGTCAACCGGAATGGAAAATACGATCGCGCCAACGCACGGCGCGTTTGGAGCACGCTTGCTCTCAGCGGATTTCATTAAGTTGGGAAAGGCAAGGACCGTATCCGGCGTGCGAGGCATCGCCGTCATTGGGTATCGATCGAAAGGCGCCCCGACCCGCGGGAGCTGTTTCATCACCACGCTTTACTGTACGGTAATGCGTTCGTTTTCGTCAATCGCAGTCGCGGTCACGAAAAGATGACGAGAATATTCAACAATAATACACAATGCCGATTTGCGGGCACAAACCTGTTGCAGGAAGGCGGTTCGGAGGGGCACTTTTGCTGCACCGTACGCACCTCGTTCTTTGGCATTGATTTTATTTGGTCCGAGACTAGTTACTCGGATTAAACCGTTGGTTCGAGTTGCCTTGGTGGGGCACCGGCTTCGGGAGGAACCCATGAACATCGATCTTTCTCGACGCGCGTTCCTGCAAACAGCAGGCGCGGGTCTCGCCGGTACTACGCTTGGAGCCCTCGGCTTCGGCGATAGCGAGGCCGCACACGCGGCGGCTATACGGCCCTTCAAGCTCGCGAACACCACCGAAACACGCAACACCTGTCCATACTGCTCGGTGGCTTGCGGCATAATCTTGTATTCGAAGGGCGATCTCAGAAAGGGCGAGCCGGCCGAGATAACCCATATCGAGGGTGACACTGATCATCCGACCAATCGCGGCACCTTGTGCCCCAAAGGGTCGGCCCTGCTCGGATTTGTCAAGTCGCCGACCCGTCTGCAACATCCGATGATCCGCAAACCGGGCTCGGACAAGTTCGAGCCGATAAGCTGGGAAGACGCGCTCGGCCGCATCGCCCGCCTGATGAAGGACGATCGCGACAAGAACTTCGTCGCGACGAACAATGACGGCGTGACGGTCAACCGGTGGATCACCACCGGCTTCCTCGCCGCCTCGGCTTCGACCAATGAAACCGCGTTCGCGACCTACAAGGTGGTCCGCAGCGCGGGCATGCTGGTGTTCGACAACCAGGCACGTGTCTGACACGGCCCGACGGTGGCGAGTCTCGCCCCAACATTCGGCCGCGGCGCAATGACCAATTCCTGGACCGACATCAAGAACACGGATCTCGTCGTCATCATGGGCGGCAATGCCGCGGAAGCGCATCCTTGCGGCTTCAAATGGGTCACAGAGGCGAAGGCCAACCGCGGCGCCAAGCTCATCGTCATCGACCCGCGCTTTACGCGCTCGGCTTCGGTGTCGGATCTTTACGCGCCGATCCGCCAGGGAACGGACATCGCCTTCCTGCTCGGGCTGATCAACTACTGCATCCAGAACGATAAGGTGCAATGGGACTATCTCAAGGCCTTCACCAACGCGGCATATGTCGTCAAGGAGGGCTTCACCTATCAGGACGGCCTCTTCTCCGGCTATAACGAGGCGAAGCGAGACTATGACAAGTCCAGTTGGGACTATGACATAGGCACGGACGGCTTTGCCGTTGTCGACGCGACATTGGCCAATCCCCGCTGCGTCTGGAATCTGCTCAAGAAGCATGTCGCGGTCTACACGCCGGAGATGGTCGAGCGCATCTGCGGCACACCGAAGGACCGGTTCCTGAAGGTGGCCGCGATGGTCGCCGAGACATCGTCTCCGACCAAGGCGATGACCTCGATGTACGCGCTCGGCTGGACCCAGCACTCGAAGGGCTCGCAGAACATCCGCGCCATGGCGATGCTGCAGCTTGTTCTCGGCAATATCGGTGTACGCGGCGGCGGCATGAACGCGCTTCGCGGTCACTCCAACATCCAGGGGCTGACCGACCTCGGGCTGATGTCGAACCTGCTGCCTGGTTATCTGACGCTGCCGACTGAGAAGGAGGTCGATCTGGCAGCCTACATGTCGACCCGCGGCTTCAAGCCGCTCCGGCCGAACCAGATGAGCTACTGGCAGAACTACAGGAAGTTCTTCGTAAGCTTCCAAAAGTCAATGTGGGGCAACGCGGCAACGCCGGAGAACGGCTTCGCCTACGACTACCTGCCGAAGCTCGACCTGCCGGGCTACGATCTGCTGCGGGCTTTCGAGCTGATGCACCAGGGCAAGATGAACGGCTATTTCTGCCAGGGCTTCAACCCGCTACAGGCAGCCCCGAACAAGAAGAAGGTGATCGAGTCCCTCTCGAAGCTCAAATACCTCGTCATCATGGATCCGTTGGACACGGAGACGGGCCGGTTCTGGGAGAACCACGGGCCGTACAACGATGTCGATCCGTCGCAGATTCAGACGGAAGTCTACCAGCTTCCCTCCACCTGCTTCGCCGAGGACGATGGCTCGCTGGTCAATTCGGGGCGCTGGCTGCAGTGGCATTGGGCCGGCGGCACGCCCCCCGGCGAGGCCAAACGCGATACCTGGATCATGGCGCAGCTCTATCTGCGCCTGAAAGAGCTCTACAGCAAGGAAGGTGACGCCTTCGCGGATCCGATCGTCAAGCTCAACTGGCCTTATGCCGATCCCGGCGATCCGAAGGCCGAGGAGCTTGCCCAGGAGATCAATGGTAGGGCGCTCACCAGGGTAACCGACACGGCCGACCCGACAAAGGTGCTGGCCGAGGCCGGAAAGCTCTTGCCGGGCTTCGCCGCGCTGCGCGACGACGGCTCCACCTCCTGCGGCTGCTGGATCTATTCCGGCTGCTTCAACGAAAACGGCAACAACATGGCCAGGCGGGACACCACCGATCCTGACGAAACCGGCGCCTATTCCAAATGGGCGTTCTCATGGCCCGCCAACCGCCGCATTCTCTACAACAGGGCGTCGGCTGACCTCACCGGAAAGCCTTGGGATCCAAGCCGCAAAGTGATTGAATGGGACGGCACGAAATGGTCGGGCTACGATGTCCCCGACATTTTGCCAACGGCAAAGCCCGATCAAGTAGGCCCGTTCATCATGAATCCGGAAGGCGTCTCGCGCCTCTTTACCCGGGGCATGATGCGCGACGGGCCATTCCCGGCGCATTACGAGCCATTCGAGTCGCCCATCGCCAACCCGATAGCTCCCAAAGTTCGCGGCAACCCCGCAGCGCGGGTGTTCGAAGGCGATATGGCCCAGTTCGCCGAATCGGCTTCACAGGAGTTCCCCTACGCGGCGACCTCCTACCGGCTGACCGAGCATTTCCACTTCTGGACCAAGCACGTCATCACCAATGCGGCGATGCAGCCGGAGTTTTTCGTGGAAATTTCGGAACAGCTTGCGGCCGAGAAGGGCATCACCAGAGGCGGCTGGGTGCGCGTCTGGTCGAAGCGCGGTTCCATTGTGGCGAAGGCCATGGTGACCAAGCGGATCAGGCCGCTCACCTGCGATGGCAAGACCGTCCACATCGTCGGAATACCATTGCATTGGGGCTTCACGGGAGCGGCGAAGAAAGGCTTTGGCCCGAACATGCTCACCCCCTTTGTCGGTGACGCCAACATCGAGACGCCGGAATACAAGGCGTTCCTTGTCAACATCGAGCCCATCGCCGGGCCGGTAGCGTAGGAGGAGTAAGCGATGTTTCCTCCACTTCCAAATCCTTCGACGACGGATACCGCACCGCGATTTTCCGACAAGGACCTCATCCGCCGCTCTGCCTCAACGGTTCCCGCGCCCGAGCAGCAATTGACGGAAGTCGCCAAGCTCATCGATGTTTCGAAATGCATCGGCTGCAAGGCGTGCCAGACGGCCTGCATCGAGTGGAACGACACGCATCCGGAGATCGGCTTCAATACCGGCGTCTATGAGAATCCTGCCGATCTGACGCCGGACATGTTCACGCTGATGCGCTACAGCGAATGGGACAATCCCGAGACGAACGAACTCGAATGGCTGATCCGCAAGGATGGCTGTATGCACTGCGCTGACCCGGGCTGCCTCAAGGCTTGTCCGGCACCAGGCGCCATAGTGCAGTATTCGAACGGCATCGTCGATTTCGTCCATGAGAACTGCATTGGCTGCGGCTATTGCATCAAGGGTTGCCCGTTCAACATTCCGCGCATCTCCAAAGTCGATCACACGGCCTACAAATGCACGCTCTGCTCCGACCGCGTGGCTGTCGGCCAGGGACCAGCCTGCGCCAAGGCCTGCCCGACCCAGGCAATCGTGTTCGGCACAAAAGACGAGATGAAACAGCACGCCGACGGCCGCATCAAGGACCTGAAATCGCGCGGCTATTCGAATGCCGGCCTCTACGATCCGCCCGGCGTCGGAGGGACGCATGTGATGTATGTGCTGCACCATGCCGACCAGCCGGAACTCTATTCTGGTCTGCCGAAGGAGCCGAAGATCAGTCCGCTCGTGGAGGCGTGGAAGGGCGTGACCAAATATGCCGGCCTCACCATTCTCGGCGTGGCGGCCGGCGTCGGCCTGCTTCACCATCTGGTGATGGGACCGAACAGGGTCTCCGAGGCGGATGAGGAGCATGCCGAAGAGCTGACGGAAGGCGACAACGATGGCCGCATATGACGTGAAGCCGAACGAGCAGGTACATCCCGGCAAGCCAGTCATCGTGGACCGCTACACGGTGAGCGCGCGGATCAACCATTGGATCACGGCGGCCAGCCTGATCCTGCTCGCCTTGTCCGGCCTTGCCATGTTTCACCCGAGCCTGTTCTTCCTGTCGGGGCTGTTTGGCGGCGGCCAGTTCACGCGCTTCATTCACCCATGGATCGGCGTCTTGCTCTTCTTCAGCTTCCTTGGGCTTTTCCTTCGGTTCTGGAAGGCCAACTTGTGGAGGCCCGAGGACGGAACGTGGCTCGCCCGTTTCCGTGACGTATTGTCCAATCACGAGGACAACGTCCCCGACGTCGGCAAGTACAATGCCGGCCAGAAGCTCGTCTTCTGGTCAATGTCGATC
Organism: Mesorhizobium sp. M0768; assembly: GCF_040320195.1. Taxonomy (NCBI): domain Bacteria; kingdom Pseudomonadati; phylum Pseudomonadota; class Alphaproteobacteria; order Hyphomicrobiales; family Phyllobacteriaceae; genus Mesorhizobium; species Mesorhizobium sp. M0768. The sequence goes on from NZ_JAMYPD010000039.1 coordinate 7,826, forward strand.
CTCATCATCATCCTGATTTCGAGCGGCATTGTCATCTGGCAACAATATTTCGCCGCTTACACCACGATCGGCCAGCAGCGGGTGGCGCTGCTTGTCCATTCGATCGCTGCCGTGGCGATCATCGGCGTCTGGATTATCCATTTCTACTCGGCCATCTGGGTACGCGGCACAATTCCGGCCATGACGCGCGGACGGGTGACCGGCGGCTGGGCTTGGCGGCATCATCGCAAATGGCTGCGTGAACTGATCGCAGGCAAACCGGACGGACGTTCGGGATCGAATCCTGCCGAATGAGCGGGTATTTGTTGTTACGCAATTCCGGACGGAATAACGTTATACACCTTTCGTTGGAATTGCTGTGGAGCAGTATCAAGCCGACCACGTGGCCCGTGAGGTTCGTGAGGTTGAAATGCCAAGGCAACAAGATCCGTCACGCCCTGACCCGACTATAATCGGCGAGGTCTCGGCCCCACCCTTTGCGCGGCTGCCTGATCCGCGGACCTTGTTCATTCGCCGCTCCGAGCGATTGAATGTGTTGGCGGATGACCACCAGCTCGGCCCCTATCTCCGCTTCCTCGCTGCACTGACGGATGCGCAGCACCGCATCCAGGACGGCTTGCCGGATGTCAAATTGCCGACCGCGGAGGCGCGCGAGCGCGCACGAACCTTCGGTATGCCGCCGCTCGATCGCAGCCAATTCACTTCGGATGCCGCCCTTGGAATGACGCTCGGCCGCCTGTTCGAAGTGGCAGCCACGATCGAAAAACCCGAGGCGGCCGCAGCCGCCTTGGACGGGCTGGCGAATATCGATGCGTCCGGGGTCGAATCCATGGTGCGCAATGTGCTCACCGATGCGATCCCAATGAACGCGCTTGCCGAGCATGTCTATGTCGCGGCCGCGCTGCAGGTTCACTTCGCCCGCCTCGCGGCATGTCTCGACAGCTCGACGCTGGCTCCGGTTGCCGACGGCGCCTGTCCGGCCTGCGGTGGGCCGCCCGTATCCTCGATCATCGTTGGTTGGCACGGCGCACACGGGGCGCGGTTCTGCGCCTGCGCGCTGTGTGGAACATTGTGGAACCACGTCCGTATCAAATGTACGCTGTGCGGCTCGACCAAGGGGATAGGCTATCAGGAAATCGAGGGAGGCCCTGGCACGGTCAAAGCCGAGACCTGCGATGCATGCGGCTGCTATGTAAAGATCCTGTACCAGCACAAGGATCCGGCTCTCGATCCGGTCGCCGACGACGTGGCGACGCTCGGCCTCGACCTGCTCGTCCGCGAGGGTGGCCATCGCCGCGGATCGTTCAATCCGTTCCTTGTTGGCTATTGATACGATGACCGCTTCATCCGCAAACCCTTTGCGCAATCTTCCGTCGGTCGACCAAGTGCTGAGGACCCCGCTGGCGGCGGCCGCAATCGAGCGCTTCGGACGGCAGGCCGCGACGGAGGCCATTCGCCGAGCCGTCGCCGATGCGCGAATGGCCTCCCGCAATGCCGGAGCCGTCGTGCCGGAGGCAAACGATCTTGCCGGCGACGCGCTCGTGCAGCTCAGGGACGGCGAACGCTCTTCCCTGCGCCCCGTTTTCAACCTGACCGGCACGGTGCTGCATACCAATCTCGGACGAGCCCTCCTCGCGAAAGAGGCGGTCGAGGCTGTTCGGCTGGCGATGCGCGAAGCGGTGGCTCTCGAATTCGATGTCGAGAAAGGCGAGCGCGGCGAACGGGACGATCATCTTCGATCGCTCGTTTGCGAGCTGACCGGAGCCGAGGATGCAACCGTCGTCAACAACAACGCGGCTGCAGTCCTTCTCGTCCTCAACACGCTGGCGCTCGGTCGCGAAGCGATCGTTTCGCGAGGCGAGTTGATCGAGATCGGCGGCTCTTTCCGGATGCCCGAGATCATGACGCGCGCTGGCGCCAGGCTTGTCGAGGTCGGCACCACCAACCGCACGCATCGCAAAGACTATGTCGCGGCGATCGGCCCGGAGACCGGGCTCATCCTCAAGGTGCACACATCGAACTACCGGGTCGAAGGATTCACGGCCGAGATCCGGGCACCCGAGCTCGCTTCAATCGCCAAGGCGCATGGGACACCGCTGGTCCATGATCTCGGTTCGGGCACGCTGGTCGATCTAGCCCGCTACGGCCTTGGGCGCGAGCCGACCGTGCGCGAGGCGGTGGCCGACGGCGCCGATCTCGTCACATTCTCCGGCGACAAGCTGCTTGGCGGTCCGCAGGCGGGGTTCATCGTCGGTCGCAGGGACCTGCTCGCAGCGATCCGCCGCAACCCGATGAAGCGGGCGCTCAGGGTCGACAAGCTTCGTTTGGCAGCGCTCGAGGCGACGTTGAAGCTCTACCGCGACCCCGACCGCCTGGCCGAGCGCCTGCCGACGCTAAGGCTGCTCTCGCGCCCGGTGAGGGAGATTGCAGCGCAGGCAAAGCGCCTTGCTCCCCTGGTTGCAGACGCCGTGGGGGAAGCCTTTGCGGTCGACACGGTGGAGTGCCGGAGCCAAGTCGGATCCGGCGCGCTGCCGCTCGAAACTATGCCAAGCGCCGGGCTTGCACTCAAGCCGCGCTCAGGGAGCGGCCGGGCGCTCGAAGCGCTTGCGGCTGCGCTGCGTGGGCTGGGCGTCCCCGTGATCGGGCGCATCGAAAACCAGGCGCTCGTGCTCGATTTCCGCTGCCTGGAAGACGAGGCGAACTTCATCGCCAATCTAGCCGGCTTAAATCCGGGAGGAACCGATGCGCTGGCTTGACCGCCTTGCGCGCCGCCCAGCCGAGACGCCTGTGGCCGCACGCATGACCGAGGCCCTCGAAGCCGCGCGGCGAGGCGATCATGCCCTGGCTCTCTCCATATGGGAGCCGCTGGCTCACCGGGGCGTTGCCCGCGCCCAGAACAATATCGGTGCCTGCTTCGCCGCAGGGCTCGGCGTCGAGCGTGATGCGGAAATGGCCTTTCGCTGGCTGGCGCTCGCCGCCGGGGCAGGGGATCCTGTCGGACAAAGGAACTTGGCGTCGCTCTATTTCCGCGGCGAAGGCGTCGAGCAGGACTTTCGCCGGGCGGCCGAGTTCTATCGGGCCGCAGCGGAAACTGGCGACGGACCGGCGCAGGATATGCTGAGCTGGATGCTTCTGGAGGGCGAAGTGATGGCTCCCGATGTCGCCGAGGCGCGACGTTGGGCGCTTGCCGCGGCCGATCAAGGCATCGCATCCGCGATGACCCGGATCGGCATGCTTTATCACAATGCGCTCGGCGTGCCGCGCGATCCGGACGAGGCTGTCCGCTGGTGGCGCCGTGCTGCCATGCGAGGAGACGCCGAAGGGCAGGCAATGCTCGGTGCCGCCTGCCATCTTGGCACGGGCGTGCCGGCTGACGCGGTCGAGGCGCTCGTTTGGCTCCTGCGTGCCCAGGCAGGCGGCAGCGCCCTCGCCAGCCGCTATCTGGCTGCGGTGCGGGCCGAATTGAGCGCGGGCGACGCCGCCGAGGCCGAGCGTCGCGCCGCCGCACCGTGGCCGGAGGCGGCATCATCATGATCGTTGGCACGGCGGGACACGTCGACCATGGCAAAACTGCGCTGGTGTATGCGCTGACCGGTATAGACACCGATCGTTTGCAGGAGGAAAAGACACGCGGCATGACGATCGATCTCGGCTTCGCCTATTTGTCGGTGCCGGGTGGCGACAGCATCGGTTTCGTCGATGTTCCCGGGCACGAGCGTTTCGTACACACGATGCTCGCCGGCGCCAGCGGCATCGACTTCGTGTTGCTCGTGGTGGCCGCCGACGACGGCGTCATGCCGCAAACCCGGGAGCATGTCGCCATCGTCGATCTGCTCGGTGTCAAGCGCGGCGCCGTCCTGCTCACGAAATGCGACCTGGCCGATCCAGAGCGCCGCACTGCGGTGGCGAGCGATATCCGCTCGGTGCTTGCCGGGACGAAGCTTGCCGAGGCCCGCCTGATTCCCGTCTCGGTTGTTACAGGCGAAGGTATCGATGAACTCAGGTATCTCTTGTTCGAGGAGGCATCTCATCTTGCCCGGCGTGCAGTTTCGGGCCGTTTTCGGTTAGCGGTGGACCGCTCGTTCACGCTGCGCGGCGTGGGCACCGTCGTGACGGGCACCGTGCTTTCGGGTTCTCTCGGTACTGGGGACAACGTGGTCGTAAGCCCGTCGGGATTGCTTGCGCGGGTCCGATCGATCCACGCCCAGAACCGGCCGGCTGAACGTGGTCGGGCGGGAGACCGCTGCGCGCTCAATCTGACCGGCGAAAGGGTTTTCAAGGAGGCGATCCGGCGCGGCGACGTAGTTGTCGATCCGAAGCTTCACGCGCCGTCGGACCGGATCGATGCAAGCCTTCGCGTTCTGCCGGGTGAACGCAAGCCGATCGGCCAATGGTTTCCGGTGCGGCTCCACCATGCCGCGAGCGAGGTCGGAGCACGCATTGTACTCCTCGGAGACGAACCGATCGGGCCTGGCGGCACGGCCAATGTTCAATTGGTGCTGGACAGTCCGATCGCGGCCGCTGCCGGCGACGTTTACGTGGTGCGCGACACCTCCGCGCAGCGAACCATCGGCGGCGGACATTTTCTCGATCTGCGGGCGCCCAGCCGCAAACGCCGCGCGCCGGAACGGCTGGTCCAACTCGATGCCCATGCGCTATTGGCGCCCGAACTGGCCGCCGCCGCACTCCTTGATGCGCCGCCCCACTATTTCGACCTGAAGGCTTTCGCGCGCGACAGGGCGCTCAGTGACTGCGAGACGGAAGGCCTGATCGATCAACTCGGGCTTGTCCGTTTTGCCGTCGGAGAAATGCTTCTCGTGCTGTCGCCAGAGCGCTGGTTGCGATTCAAGCGCGACTTGGCCGCGACCCTGGAGACCTTCCATGCCGACAATCCGGACTTGCCGGGCGTTGGAATGGAGAGACTGCGTATTGGGCTTGATCCGCGTCTGCCGGCCCCCTCTTTCATAGCAGTTCTGCGGAGCCTTTCGCACGCTGGAGAAGTTGCCTTGGACGGCGCCTGGGTGCGGCTGCCCGGTCATGAGGCGCACCTGACGGCAAAGGATGAAACTCTCTGGCTGCAGATCCAGCCTCTCATCGGCGGACCCGAGCGATTCCATCCGCCGAGAGTGTGGGATATTGCCGAGGTGCTGGCCGCGCCGGAGACGGAAATCCGGCGGCTTCTGAAGCTTGCCGGCCGCATAGGGAAGGTCCACGAGGTCGCTCATGATCACTTCTTCCAGCGCCAGGCGTTGGCGCAGATCGTCGAGATCGCGCGCGACCTCGCTGCGTCGATGCCCACAGGCGAGTTCACCGCTGCTCAATTTCGCGATCGCGTGGGCAGCGGACGCAAGGTCGCCATCCATATCCTCGAATTTCTCGATCGGCACGGCGTGACGCTGCGGCGGGGAGACTTGCGCCGTCTGAACAGGCGCAGGCTGGACCTGTTCCGCCTGGCAGGCGAGGGTGAGCCGCCGATGGCGCAAATTTCTGGAGGAGCATCGTCCCCGGTGGGGCGTCCGGACTTCAAATCCGGGAGGGGCCGCGAGTCGGTCTCTGGTGGGTTCGACTCCCACTCTCTTCCGCCATCCTAGTGAGCCAAGATGAATCCGACGGCTTCCTTTCTCAATGACCTGAAGACGACGGCTGAGACCGCCAGGACAACCGAGGCAAGCTTCAGGCGACAAGCGGCCAATCAGATCGCGGTTCTGGAACAGGAGCGCGCTTTCGCCTTCAGGCGGCTCAACCTCATGCAGGCGATCTCGGACGCCGTGGCCTCAGCCGAAAGTGAGGAGATCGCCGTGGCCAGCGCTTTGGCCGTCCTGCGCTTGCGACTCGGCTGGAATGCGGACAGCGAGGCGCGCACGGAAGCGATCACGCATTTTGGCCCCGTCGCGCTTGCGTTGTTCCAGGCTGCGAAGCTGCCCGAGCACGAACCCGCCACCAATATCGGCGAGGCCCTTGCGATTTTTGAGCATTGGTACTCCGAATCCCGGGGATCGTCGTTCTGGTTGCTATTCGAGCACCAGATTGTTGACACGCCGCTGGTCGACTTTTGACCGACGGAGTTTTCGGCATACCCGGATGTGAAAGCAGAGAGCGCAACGTCGCTTTATTACCGACGACACGATGCGGTAACCGGCGCCTCGGTCACCGCCGCAAGCAGCTGCTTTGGGGGCGGACGTCGGAAGGCGTTCACTCCCATGACATAGGAGCCGTATTCGAGCCTGATGTCGTCGAGGTTGATAAATTGACCGGCTACCCAGAGATCGCGCGTGCTCTCAAGCCAGGGGATATGTCACAGAACGAAAGGCGCTCGGCGCCAGGAACGGCGCGCAAGAAGACAGAGAGCAATCAGCCGGCGGCCCGCGGAGCGCGGCAGCATGGCCATTCGCACTTCCTCTTCGTGTCGAAACCCGGCCGAATCCGGCTAACTGAGCCAATGGTGCGTGGCATTTGGGCATTGACAGGCGATGTACGCGCAAAGGCGAGCTGGCCGACCACGCACCAGGACATAGGTGGTTAAGTTTGTTCGGCAAGTGACAACAACGGAGTCCGACGTTCACTTCGTGAGGCATTCGCATCAGATTCGCGATAAACAGATAGCCAGCGCCGCCGACGCTATCCCTTGACCGCCGAGCCGACGATCGAATCCACGAAGAAGCGCTGCAGGAAGACGAAGAGCACCAGTGGCGGGAGCACGGCAAGCGTCGCGCCAGCCATCACCAGTCCCGTGTTGAGAGCGCCTCGATTGTAGCTGAGCAGGCGACTAAGGCTGATGACGATCGGATATTCGTGTGCATTGCCCTGTAGAACGGTCAGCGGCCAGAGATAGCTATTCCAGTGATAGACGAAGGCAAACAGCGCCAGCGCCGCGATTGCCGGCGCCACGCTCGGCGCGACGATCTTGAACAGGATCAGGAGTTCCGACGCCCCATCCATCCGTGCTGCGTCGATCAGATCGTCGGGCACGCCGGCTATGAACTGGCGCATCAGGAAAATGCCGAATGCATTGGCGAGATTGGGCACGATGATGCCGGCAAGGCTGGCGTTCAGGCCGATTGATCCAACGAGACGGTAAAGCGGGATCAGCGTGACGATCGGCGGCAGGAACATGGTGGCGATCAGCACCGAAAACAGCAGTGAGCGGCCGGGAAAGTGATGCTTGGCGAAGGCGTAGCCAGCCATCATGCTGGTGACCAGAATGCCGGCGGTGGTGATCGTGGCGATCACGAGCGAATTCCACATCGAGCGGCCGACGTTGATGACGCCGGACACGTTCTCGTACGCTTCGAGGGTCGGCGTGCGCGGTATCCACACCGGCGGCACCTGCATGGTTTCGGCCGGCGTCTTCAGGCTGGAGAGCACCATCCACAACAGCGGGAAGGCGGAGGCCACGGCAACCAGCAGCATCAGCGTGGCGAGCAGCGCTCTGCGGCCCGCCAGGCGTTTACGGGCCAACCGGCTCGATGCTGAGCGGCCCGGCGCGCTCATTCGTCATCCTTCCGGTTGGCGAATGCAAACAGCGCACACACAATGACGATCAGCGCCAGCATCAGCATCACTGCCATGGCCGAGCCCAGCCCGCCTTGTGCCCGCTCGATGCCGACTCGGCGGATATGGTAGGTCAGCACGTTGGTCGAGCCGACCGGCCCGCCTTGGGTGATCAGCGCCACCGGCTCGAACACCTGCACGGCGTTGATGATGGCGATGACGGCGCTGAACAAGAGCGTGCGGCTCAATAGCGGTAAGGTGATGAAGCGGAACTGTTCGCGCCGGTTGGCGCCGTCAAGCGTCGCCGCCTCGTAAAGACTGCCCGGGATCTGGGTCAGCCCGGCAACGGCCAGCACCGTAAAATAGCCGATCTGCTGCCAGACATTCAGGACGACGATCGAGATCAACGCCGATCTTGGCGAGGACAACCAGAGTTGCGGGCCGATGCCGGCGAGACCGAGCACCTGGTTGAGCGGTCCCTCGCTCGGAGAATAGAGCTTCGACCAGACCAGCGTCACGGCGATCATCGGCACCATGTAGGTAGAAAACAACACGGTCCGCAGCGCCGTGCCGCCTGCGACATCGCGCTGGTGGACCATCAAGCCGAACACTACCGAAAAGGGCAGGATGAGCATCACCGACAATGCCGTGTAGATGGCGGTGTTGAGCAGCGCTCGCTTGAAATCCCGCCCGACCGAGGTCGGCCCGAATATTTCGCGAAAATTGTCGAAGCCGATGAAGCTCGCATTGGAAAAAGGCGTCTGCGTCGACCAGTCCTGGAATGACAGCCAGATGGTGAGCAGCATCGGCAGCAGGATGAAAACGCCGATCAGTGTCACGGCGGGCGCCAGCATGATGCCCGCCGAGGCACGATAGGTCTTGATCATCGCTCTGCTTCCAAAGCGTCGGGCTCTCCAAACAGCGCCTTCGCTATTTGGCGGCACGCTCCAGGATCGAGACGGCATCGGCCTGCGCGTTCGCCTGCGCATCCTTGGCCGAGAGCTGCCCATACTGCAACGCCTCGAGCGTCTGCTGCAGCGATTCGCTGAACTCCTGGCCGCCCAGGACGACAGGGAAGGGCTTGGCGTCGGCAAGCACGCTGACATAGCCGGACAGGAACTCGGAACCGAGCTTGTCCTTATGGGCTTCGATGTCGGACGTCCGCGTCGGCAGGATGCCCATCGACATCAGAATATCCGACATTGCCGATGCGCCGTTCTTGCCGGACTTCGGACTGTTCAGCCATACCAGGAAATCCCATGCCGCTTTTTGTTCGGCCTGACCGGCATTGGCGTTGACGACGGTCATCCATGAATAGGAGATCGAGTGCGGCTTGTCGCCGCTCGGACCGACCGGGATGGGTGCGGTGGCGATATTGGAGAACTTGTCGCCCATGCCGCTCTTCAATGCGCTTTCCCACCAGTTGGCCATGATGATCATGCCGGTCTTGCCGGAGACGAAATTGTCGAGGAAGGGGCCGGTTGTGTTGGCGTCGGCCGTGGCCATCGCCGGATCGCTGGCGCCGGACTTGATCAGGTCCTCGTAAAGCTGGAAAGTCTCACCGGCTTGAGGACTGTCGAGCATCGGTTTGCCGTCCCTGACCAGCTCGCCGCCATTGGAGACCAGCAGCGAGGCGAAGGGATGGACGACGCCCGCCGCCCAGGAATTGATCAGGCCGAAGCCTTGCTGGCCGGCATCTTTCCTGGTCAGCTTCTGGGCCGCATCCTTCAATTCGGACCAGGTCTTCGGCGCGGCTGTAATGCCTGCCCGTTTGAACAGCTCCTTGTTGTAGTTCAGCGCGTAGACGTCGATCTCGTTTGGAATGCCGTAAAGCGTGGCGCCAACAGAGGCTGCACTGACGACACCGGCCGGCCACGCACTCTTGACCTCGCCGGCAACTGCATCGGGGGCCGGCGCGACCAGCTTGTCTCGCGCCAGTTCGGGAAGCCACAAATCATAGATGCCGCCGATCGTCGGCCCGTCCGAGCTGCCGCCCTGGGAACGCAGTGTCGTGAGGAGATCGCCGAAGGGGACGGCGCGCACGGTGACGGTCACATCCGGATTGCTCTTGGCATAGTCCTTGGCCGCGGCGTCCAGCAAAGCGACCGTTTCGGGCGACCAGTGGGTCAGATAGGAGATGTTGACCGATTGCGCCCAACCAATGGTGGGCGAGGCCAACAACCCTGCAGCAAATGCCAGTTTCGAAATCCAAGCCAAAGACATCCGACCCTCCGCATAGCCACACAGCGATGTCTATGACGTTATGACAACCAGAAGCAACGATGCAAGCGCTATCTTCGTGGAGAGCTCCTGCCGGCGTTGCGGCGTTTTCTTACTCCGATTTTGTGAAGGGAGATCACATATCATAAACAGGAGTTTAGACACGATGGCTCGAGCTGTTTCTCACTGCTGGCTATCCCCAAAATCTCTTGCGATCGAAGTCATGTCGTTATAATGACACTGAACCGCTGCAAAGGATGCCGATGTCGAATGGGAGACGGAGCATGGTTCATCGACACGCTGCGCTCAGCCCGATCGGCTTTGGCGCCGCGTGCACCGGAGTCTGTACCGCACTGCCGACCAGAGCCGACGGCGCCGTGGCGACGTGGAGCTGGCGCTTCGAGGACTGGGCGGCAGCCAGTCGGAGTCGCTCTCGATGACACGCGTTCTGGCCATCGATCTTGGCGGCACCAACTTGCGCGCCGCTATCCATACCGGCGATGTTCGCTGGCTGGAGATGCTCAGCCGCGAGCCCGCACCAGCAAGTCTTGATGCCTTCGTCGCCCGAATCGGTGCCTTGCGCGCCGAGGCCGGTCCGGTCGAGGCACTTGGCTTAGCGGTGCCGGGGCTTGTCGAGGGCTCGGTCTGCCGCTGGATTCCGAACCTGCCCTATCTCGACGGCATCGACATCGCGGCCTTGTTTCCTCGTCTGCCTGTTGCCATTGGCAATGACGCGCAGGTCGCCATGCTGGCCGAAGCGGTCGAAGGTGCCGCAAAAGGCCTGTCCGATGCCATCCTGCTGGCGATCGGCACCGGTATCGGCTCCGCCGTTCTGGTCAATAACCACATCGTCGCCGGCGTACGTGGCGGCGCCTGCTCATTCGGCTGGGCCTGCGCCGACATCGAGGATGAAGGGGAGGACCGCAGCGGCTGGCTGGAGCGCTTCGCTTCCGGGCGGGCATTCGACGCCGCGGCGCGCCAGATCGGGCTCGCCAATGGCGGCAGGCTGGTCGAGGCGGCCCGGGGTGGCAAGACGGCCGCCCTTGACGCATTGGAGCTGCCGGCGCGCCGGCTGGGCACTGCCTTGGCGGGTGCGGTCGCGCTGCTTGACACCCAGGCGGTCCTGATTTCCGGCGGGCTTGCCGATGCGCTGGACGTGGTAGGGCCGCCGCTGCTTGCGGCATTGCGGCGTCAGCTGCCGCCGCATCTGCGCGATGTCGTGCTGCGGTCCGGCGAATTCGGCTCCTGCGCCGGTCTCGTCGGCGCCTCGCTGGCCGGTCTCGCCGGAGCACAGTGGAGGCAGATTAGATGAGCCAAGTGAGCTTTCAGCAACCGGACCGCCGAAGACCCGAGCCGCTCTGGTATCAGGTGGAAGAGGCCATCCGCGCCATCGTCAAGAGTGGCGATTGGGCGACCGGCGACCAGATTCCGGCCGAAGACAGACTGTGCGCCCTGTTCGGGGTGAGCCGCATCACGCTGCGCCACGCGCTGCGCAATCTGGAAGAGCACGGGCTGCTCAGGCGCGAACATGGCCGTGGCACCTTCGTGCGCTCCACCACGCTGGTCGCCGGCACCCGCGAACTCACCAGCTTCACCCAGGAAATGGGCAATATGGGCGTGGTCGCCGGCTCGCGCTTGCTCGACTGCAGCCTGACCACCGCCAATGCCGCCGCGGCCGGAGCGCTGGAGATCGAGGAGGGCGACCCGGTGGTGCGCATCCGGCGGCTCAGGCTCGGCAACAACGAACCGATCGGTATTCAGACTGCGCAACTCTCGGCCGCGCGCGTGCCCGGCTTTCTCGATGCCGGCCTGTTGCAGGGCTCGCTCTACGAAGCGTTGGAACGCCATTACGGTATCGTGCCGGTCGCGGCGCGCGAAAACTACCGTGTTGGCGCGGTCGGGACGGCGGATGCCGAGTTGCTCGATCTGCCTGCGGGGAGCCCCGCTTTCGTGGTCGAGCGCATCACCACCGACGAGCGTGGCCCGTTCGAATTCACCGTCTCGGTCATGCGGGGCGACCGCTACGAAATCCGCTCGACGCTGCGTGCCGGTCGCGCCGCGTCAACCGCAAGAAGCTGAGCCATTACCGAAGCCGACCCATAACAGGAGTACCGACGTGTCCGATCTCTACATACCTCGCCTTGCCGCCCTCATCGAACAGGCCTCGAAAGCCAATGCCGAAGCCTTTGGCGAAGCGGCCAGCCGCTTTGCCAACACGCTCGAGAGCGGCGGGTTGGTTCATCTTTACGGCTCGGGCCACTCGGTGTTGCCGGTCCAGGAAGTGTTTCCGCGCTACGGCAGCTATATCGGCTTCAATCCGCTGACCGACCCGCGTGTCATGTGGCATAACGTGCTCGGCGCCGGCGGCGTGCGCGAACTTCTGTGGCTGGAGCGGACCGAGAAATACGCCGACAAATTCCTCGATCACCAGCCGCTGAACAAAGGCGATTCGATCATCATCTTTGGCCACAGCGGCCGCAATTCGTCCGGCATCGACACCGCGCTCTATGCGAAAAAACGCGGCATCTTCGTCGTTGCGATAACCAGCAAGAACAATCTCGACAAGCCGGCGACGCACTCTTCCGGCAAACGGCTTGCCGATGCCGCCGACCTTGTCATCGACACCTGCTCGCCGATCGAGGATGCCATCGTGCCGGTCGAGGGCTGGAGCCGGCCGGTCTCCGGTTCGTCGACCGTGCTTGCCATGATCCTGGCGCATGAGCTGATCGCCCGCACCGCCGAGGCGCTTTCGAAACGCGGCATCGAACTGCCGGTTTTTGCCTCGCCGACAATTGCCGGCGTCACACTGCACGACACCGACGTCATCTATGGCGTCTATCGCGAGAAAATGCTCGAGGCACAAAGGAAGCATCTGCCGACGTTCCAGGCGACCATGCGCGGCGACTGACAACCGGGGAGGGCACGCAAAACACTAGGACGTAGTGTTCTAGGCAAGCCGCTTGAATGGTTTGGCCGAGGACGTTTTCGACAAATCCGCCAGCAGCCGACCTTCAGGTCGTCGCGTATCCTTCGACCGGCCGCGGCCGGAACCGAGACGGCAACTTGCAGCGATGGAGCGGTCGATAGCGCTTTCGCGGACTCGCGCCGGTGGCGCTACGTCCGCCACCTGGTGGCGTGCGGGGGTTTCACCAACGCCGAAATACGCCTAGTCCGGCAAGCCCGCCAGACGCCAGCCATCGACAAAGGGCTGGGCAGCACTCATGCTCCTAAATGGCAAGTTCGCTACTAGTTCGCCGATCGTCCAACCCGGATTGCCCGCAAGAAATAGGCGGGCTTCCTCCTGTGCCTCAGGCAAGCGGCCGCCAAGGGCAAGCGCGGCAATCAGGTGCTCCCTCGAACCTGTCCCGTAGGTTTCTTCCCGGCTCAAGGACACGACCGCTTCTTCGTACTGACCGGTGGAAATCTGCGCCATTCCCACGATCCAGAAATACCAACCGGGTGGACGAGGATTTAAACGCAGCGCCTCCGCGCAAGCTATCAGCGCCGCTTGCGGCTTGCCCAAGTAGATTTGAAGCTCACCAATCCATGCAACCGCATCTGCATTGTTGGGATTTATCCGAATGGCAGCATCGAATTGAGATTTTGCTTCATCCCAATTGCGCTCAAAAAGCTGAACGCAGCCCAGGATCCTGCGAACGTTGGAATCGCCGGGATCGATTTCCACGGCCCGTTGTGCGTGCATCAGAGCCTTTGCGCGGCCGGGTACCTGCGGTTCTCTCCAAATAATCCAGCCAAACAGCAGTGAGATGGCAAGATTGCTGTGCGCTTCACAGTAGTTTGGATCGAGTGCAACGGCACGTTCCAAAGCTGAACGCGCCTCGCTGTTGTCTGATCTGGAAATGTTCCATTTGCCTCGCGACCTAACACAGAGATCATAGGCTTCGAGATTTGACGGTCGAAAACGGCTAACAATGTTCCTTTCACTGAGCTTGCCAGAAATCGCTTCAACAACGCGTCGCGTGACCTCGTCCTGAACGTCGAAGATGTCGGCGATTTCGCGGTCAAAACGCTCGGCCCAGACATGATTGCCGCCTTCCGCCGCGTTGATCAGCTGCACATTTACACGCAAACGCTTGACGGACCGCCTCGCGCTGCCCTCAAGTATGTACTTGACCCCTAGATCGCGAGCGATCTGACGGACATCACTGGGCTTGCCCTTGTAGGCGAAGGTGGAGTTACGGGCGATGACGAAGAAGCCCGGTACATTGGAGAGATCGGTGATGATGTCCTCTGTCAGGCCGTCGGTAAAGAACTCCTGTTCGGCGTCGCCGCTCATGTTGATGAAGGGCAGCACGGCGATGGACGGCTTGTCGAGAAGGGCGAGCGGAGCCGGAGTGGCGCCGATTAAGACAGTTGGCTCGCGACGGGCAGGCGTACCGACCTCCAGCGCATAAACACGCATCGGCTCAGCAATGTTCTTAAGGACTCTCTCGCCGAGATCACAAATCGCGAGGTCGTGCCGGCTCCGCACCTGACGGTAGGCATCTTCAGACAGGCAGATGGTTCCTGGCTTCGCCATGCCCTCCAGACGAGCAGCGATATTGACGCCATCGCCCATCAAGTCGCCATCCGCTTCCTCGACAACATCGCCGATATGAATACCGATGCGCAGTTCAATTCGACGCTCTGCCGGCAATCCGGAATTGCGCTCGAGCATCCCTACCTGCAGCTCCATAGCGCAGCGGACCGCGTCAACGCCGCTCCGAAACTCGGACAGCACGCCATCGCCGGTGCTCTTCACGACCCGACCCCGATGAACTGCGATGGTCGGGTCGACGAGGTCGCTTCGCAGCGTGCGGATGCGAGCGAGCGTACGATCCTCGTCACTCGCCGTCAGACGGCTGAAGCCGACGATGTCCGCCACCAGGATTGCCGCGAGCTTGCGTACTTCGGTCATTGCATGCCCATACCCGAACCTATCACAGCTGCGGACGGATGCCGCGCAGTTTGTGGCCAGCGAGATACCCTCCAATCAGTTCCGCATACGGACGAAGAAGCACAGCTTTGGGTAGCGAACGGAGTGACCGCTCAACGCGTCACCCTGGACGTCGAGGCGACCCGCGCGATCCGGCAGGCTGAGGTGGGAGCCGCGCGCACCAGGATTGACAGGACCGCGGACCGCTTCGGCCTGAAGCCGGAGTATCTGGCCGCCGACGGCGCCTATGGATCGGCGGCGAACCTCAGGCGCGCGACGAGTTCCTCCTCGCCGCTACCACTGTTCACCCTGAGCCGAGAAGGTCGCAATCGGCTGGAGAACCGACCCGCAGTTTTGGACAGCTCGATCAGCCGACGTCAGCCGTCTGGTTTGAGCGGTTCGTGCTCAATTACCTGGACAATGTCGGTAAGCTCGATTTCCGGTAATGCTCGCGCATCCCACGCAGCATCATGTCATCCGGCCACTCGGCCGATTTTCTGAGACAGGCAGCTCCGATGCAAGCTGAATATCCGCGCATTTTAAGACGTTAACGACAGCGGATTTTGCTCGCGTCATCATCGCAGACATACCGCATCGGACCGGGAACGATGCGGACCTCGCGAAACCGGATGGTCGACGTCTTTCATCGCTCATAATCAGCGGGAATAGTCGGCTTACGACACCGAGCGTCTGCATGGCTCTCGCGCCGCGATGCAAGGCCCGGAAAGCCTTACGCCAGATCAGTTTGTGAAAAGTCATTGCCCTTGTAAAGCAGGGCAAGCCGATGAGCCTTCGCGCAAGCATAGGCAAAACAATCGCCGAAATTGAGATCGGCTTTGTTCCCGACTGCTTTGCCGTATTTCATGCTGGCTTCGATCGCCCGGTCGCCGATGTCGCCGGATATCGTGATTTCCTTGCCGGCGATCTCGATCAAAAAGGCGTCGACGGTATCACGGGCTTGCGCCAGCATGTTGGCCGTGGGCTTGGCGTTCTTTTTGATGGCTTCGGCCGACGCTCGCGCGAGTCCCTGGACTGCCTCGAACCGGACGAGCGGGGAGATATACAGCGGCTTGGTCGCGGCCGCGAGCCACTTTTCCAGTTCTTCCGCGCCAGGTTCCTCGTTCAGAATGGCAACGATCACCGAGGCATCGACGAACATTAGTCGTCGCTCCACATTTGGTCGGTGAATTTCTTCATATCGAAATCAGGGTTGGCCGGTCCGATCCGCCGCGCCATTTCCTTGACTTTGGCAAATCTCTCGCGCAGCGGGACGCTGCCGCGGTTGCGCTCGATCTCGTGGCGCAAGGCAGTTCTGACGGCCTCCGTCTTGCTGCGCGCCTTGGTAATCTGCTGCAGCTCGACGGCCATGGCGTCGACATCGGGGTCGCGAATGAAGAGCGGCATTTTGTATATCCTCATGAGTGATATATGTATATCATATCGGAGATATACTCGCCAGCGAATTCGCGAGCGGCGGTTTTGATAAGGAGGGAGGGAGGAATCCAGCTCGCGAAAATCCGTCGGGAGGGTCGGTTCTGGTGCTCAGTCCTTGGAATTGCTCGGCGTCTGAAACACGTCGCTCCGGCCATGTCACTGTCAACGCCCACATGCCCAAGGCGCATCGACGCTTGCGTGCGCCGACGCATGCGCTTCCCAACATCCGCGGCGATCGGTTGATGTCGATAGACCGCCCACGCGCCCGACGAGGCCAGCGCCAGCTGCATCGATTGCGTCAGGTTCATAACGGCCATAATCCCGGCCCAGCGAACTCTCTCGTTAGGGCAGCTCGGGGAGTGCTACGGCTGGATGCTCTTGGGAACACCCCTAACGCATGATCCGGCGGCGAGGATAAACAATCTGAACCACGCGCTGCCTCCACATGATGGCGCCGGCGAACTCAACGAAGCCGTGCTGCCATTCGTGGTGAACTGGATAAGACGGCCTATCTTCTCGCTCGAAAATTCGGCGGCCTCGACAATCATTGCCGGGGTTACCTCGACGGATCCCTTCGCCGTCTATCCGCGTCCCATCGGCTGTCGCGCTGATCCGGATTGACAGCCACCCGCAATTAAAGGGCCGTTTGATGATACCTAGGCCTCCCCAGCAGTATTAGTTCACAAAGCAGGTCGGCACCCGCGATCCGCTGGATTCGGTCAGCGTGTGCTTCGGGTTCGGGGTGCAAGATCAGGCGGTGCCATTTGCACGGATGGCGGCGAACCAACCACCACGGCAGGGGCGCCAGATTGCTCACCACGTTGGCTCTCCACTTCGCGGCTCATACCTTGGTGAGCAGCTTGCATCTCCGGAACGGTGAAAACCGGCACCTCGCCCTTGAAACCCTGGAGTTCAAAGGCGCCCGCCTGGACGACCGGCATCGGCGCTCCTGCCGCAAAGCCGGGACCAAGCACCAGGGGGATGCCCAGCTTCTTGGTCGTCGACTCGAGCCGAGCCGTGCGGTTCACCGGAGAGCCGATCGCGGTGTAATCGAAACGCCGTTCGGAGCCGAAATTGCCTACCGAGCAAATGCCCGTCTCGATAGCGACGCCGATTGCGATGGAGGGGTGGCCGTCTGCGCTGAAGGCGGCGTCTTCACGCTTCACCCGTTCGATCAGGGCAAGGCCCGCGTCGAGCGCGCGCTCGCGATGGTCCGGCTGATCAAGCGGCGCGTTCCAGAAGGCCAGCACCGCGTCGCCCATGAACTTGTCGATGGTGCCGTCGCGCTTGAGGATCTCATCTGTCGCAATGCCGAGGAAGTGGTTGACCACCTTTGCGATTTCCTGGGTGTCGAGTTGTTCGCTCATCGTCGTGAAGCCGCGTATGTCGCTGAGCAGGATCGTGATCTCGCGCTTCTCGCCGGACAGGATCGCTTCGGTGTCTGAGCTTGCGAGGCGCTGCACCACGGAAGGCGACAGATACTGGGCGAACTGCCGTGCCAGGGTGGACCGGCGCTGCTCGCTGCGCCTGTAGAGAACATAGCCTTCGAAGCCGGCTACCAGGATCGTCGCAAGCGCCGGCTGCAGCGGGTCATAGAGTGCACCCTGCAGGCTGTATTCGAGAGCGCCGAACACGAAAGGCGTGACGGCAAGCAGCACGAGAGCCAGGGCACCAAGCACGACACGCCCGGCGAGCACTCCCGAAAGTCCGATGAAGATGACGGCACTGAGGACAAACCAGAGCCGCTCCACCGTGCGCGCATGCGTTGGCTCTGCCAGATAGCGCCCGGCAAGCAACTGGGCTATTGCATCGGCGTGGATGTCCGCGCCTGGTCGCGCTGGACGTGTCGGGGTGGGCAGGTACTGCGTCAGTCCCACGGCCGACAGATCGACAATGGCGATGGCGTCCCGCAGCCGTGGATCACTGCCGCCCGAAAGGATAGTGCTGGCAGATATACGCGGCGTATCCGTGGCGGTTTCCCAGAGGCGGATGCTCCCCTCCGGCTCGAGCAGCACGATGGCGCCGGCCATCCTGAGTGCGTCGAACCCGGCGGCATTCATCCGGGCTATGTAGCCGTCCTGCCCGGCGTAAAGGCGCAGAAGCTCGAGCGCGAAGGACGGCCACAGCTGCACGCCTTGAGCGGTATTGCGAAGCCACAGCAGCGGCACATGGCGCAGTACGCCGTCGGGATCGGGCAAGGTGCGAATTACGCCGAGGCCCGCGGCGGCGTTGGAGAATTCGGCAAGCGAGCCGGTCAGGCCGGCGAAGCCGGGAAGCGTGTCTGGTACCTGCCCGACGATCGACCAGCCGGCTTTGGGCCCTGCATCTGAAACCGTCGCCTCATTGCCCAGGCTGACAGCAAGCGCCGTTCGATTTTTGGCCAGCGCCGCTGCCAGGCGCTTGTCTCCGGCGATGCCCTCAGGCGAGGTGTCGGCCTCGGGCAGCACCAGCGCAAGCCCGATGACCGCGGCGCCGGACTTGGTGATGCCATCGACCAGATCGGCCAAGAGGCCCCGGTTCCAGGGCCATCGCCCATGTGCCTTGAGGCTGGCGTCGTCTATCGAGACGATCACGACAGGATTGCTCGTCGCCTGGCGCGGAGCGAGAAACTGGTAGAAGTCGTACGTCCGCTCACGCAGGCGCGACAGCGGCCCGTCGAAAGCCAAATGGCAAGCGAGCAGCAGGAGCACGACCAAAAGGCCGGACATCTTACTCCTGGCAGCTTGCCGCCAATCAGCCCAGCGCCAACCGACCAAGAGGCTCATGTCGTACGGCCAGGCCTATTCACAGTAGTAGCAGCAACCCTCACCCTGACACTCGCCCTTATTCACGCCGCCGCCCACGGGTGGCGTTGGGGTGTCGGGGAACTCCATGACCACTCCTGGCAATGCGCCGTCGGTGGAGTCGCAGATTTTGAGCGAGCCGCCGAGTGCCGACGCACAAAGTGCGCTTACGTCCAATCCCGGACCCGGTGCGCCTGGCAGGCCGGTGCCGGCAATCCGGTCGATGCTGTCCAATATCGGGAAGGTGTCGATTCCGCCGTAGCCGGTCAGCAGCTTGCCATCTTCCGATGTGCAGGCGTAGCCCGGGTTTGTGATGACCAGCCGTTTGCCATTGATCGTGCAGGTCATGCGGCCGGCACGCAGAATGCCCACGGTCTGGCCGGCTGCCACCAGCACTTCGATGATGCCGCCTCTGGCTCCGAGCACCATATGCGGCGTCGCAACCTGCATGACGCCGCCTTTCGAAACCTGGCCGCCATAAAAACGGGCCAGGCCGCTGTTCATCCCGATGTCGATCTTTCCCGATCCGGAGCCCGGATTGTAGACGAATTCATCGATCGTCAGGCTGGTGTTCGGACCAATCTTGGCGCTCGATTCGTCCCGGAACACCAGCATTCCAAGACCAGTGGGATTGCTGCGCAACTGGTCGCCGAGTTCGACGCCGGCACCGACGTTCATTGTCCCGCCGTTGTTGCGGACGATGTTGGTCTGGTAGGCCGTCATCGACCCGACCGTCTCAGCGGCGGAAGGTGCCGCAAAGGCAAGGCAGGCGACAAAAATGGCGATCTGACGGTACGGGGTCCTCATCGCGGCCTCTTTCAATTGAGCGTCAACGTGTAGCTCATGAGCATTTCGAACGATTTTCGGTCGCGGTTGGCGATGTCGAAGTTGGTTTCGCGATAGGCGAGATCGACGCTGATCTTCTGCGCCTCCGTCAGCTGAAAATCGCTTTCCGAGGCAATGCGCCAAAAGTCGCTCTTTATATTTGTGCCGATGCCGACGGACAGATCGGGAGTGTTGCTGTGGCCGGCCGAAAAGGCGATCTGGTGCGACCATGCGAAAAGATCCGGTACGTTCATCAACAGGCCGCCATAGCGGACCTCGCCCGTGTAGCTGTGGCCGATTTCGCCAGATCCGGAGGCGAAGTCATTCGAGCCGACCAGCCGCAGTCCGAGCGCCTGGCCATTGCGGAAGCGGTAGCTGCCGCCCGCCTCATAGAAAACCCTGCTATCGGCGAAAATGCCTTGCGAGGCGCTTAGATCGATGTAGCCGCCGCCTGCGAAAAGCGTCGTTTCGACCGTCGGGCGCACAAGAAAGCGCCCACTGACGCCGATGCCGGTCTCGTGGATATCGCTGTCGAAACGATCCGTAACTGTGAACGCCGAAAGCAGCAGGCGCAGCGAATCGATCCCACTGTTCGGCAGCCCCTTGTCCCAGGTGATCGCGGCGTTGCCGTGGATGAAGGTCTTCTCGCTGCCCGGAACCGACAGGTCTTCCGTGAAAAAGCGCTGTGTCGCCGTCAATGAGCCCGAAAGGACGAGAGCGTCGGCGCTTGGCGTGCCGAGGTCCCACCGGACAAAGCCTTCCGCCCGCCCATAGGGCGAGACGAAGCTGTCGTCGTCCTGCGCCCCGCCTGGCTCAAAATCGGTAAATGCGCTGAACACGCCGCCGGTCAGGGCGAGTTCCCAGGTGACGCCACGCAACGCGCGCTCGATGCGGGCGAGCAGGCGAACGGCTTCCTGCTGCTCGCTTGC
Organism: Mesorhizobium sp. M0768; assembly: GCF_040320195.1. Lineage (NCBI taxonomy): Bacteria > Pseudomonadati > Pseudomonadota > Alphaproteobacteria > Hyphomicrobiales > Phyllobacteriaceae > Mesorhizobium > Mesorhizobium sp. M0768. The sequence goes on from NZ_JAMYPD010000039.1 coordinate 28,444, forward strand.
GGTAAGGCCGCCGACTTCGATGCCGTACTGCACCTGCCGCCGGGCCAATTCATAGGAGCCGACATGATAGTACAATCGGCTGGCCGCCAGTCGGGCGCGCGCATCGCGGGGATATTTGATCAGATACTGCTCGATTGAGGAGATCGCCTGATCGTATTGTCCCGCGTTGACGGCTACCGTGACGAACTGGGCGAGCGTTCCATTGTCGGCCGGACTGGCGATGCGGGCCGAAAACGCATCGTCGTATGCCGTAAAAAGACCTTGTGCGCCAGCCGGCAATACGCCGGTACCAAGCAGCGCTGCGGCGAAGCCGAAGATCGTTCGAAACGAAGATTGCATGCCGAGAACCCACCCCAAACCCGACTAGTGCGAAGGATTTAGCACGACTCCAAGAAAAAGGCGACTGAACTGTCACCAGACCATGCGAGTCTCAGCAGCTGTTGCAGCGGCGCAACAAACTATCGGGTTATTGGTATTTCGGCTGCGCTGGTCGTCAAAACATCTTCTCAGCGTTGCAGTACAATTGAAGTATTCGGCACAAGTGGCAACTAACTCAAATCATCATCAGTGGCGGATCGCACAGCCTACAAGATTAATATTGTTTGCGCGATTCTGCGCGTATCTGGTCATCGGATGAGGCTTCAAGGTCACCCACGGCTCATCCGAAAGGTCTTCCGTCGCGTTGCGCAAGGGGTCGGAGAGCTGCCGGAAGGTGCTTCTCACGACGCGTGCGCGATGCGGCCTGGCTCTTGCTGTTTCGTTGAACGCGACGAGGTCAGCTTATCGCCCCCCACTCGCAGGGACGCGTCACCGGACGCGTCTTGCTACAGCACGAGCATGGTGGCCAGCCCCAGCATCAGGCCCATGCCTACAATATCGGTCACGGTGGTGAGGAAGATCGCCGAAGCGACCGCCGGATCGGCGCCGACTCGCCGCAGGCCCAGCGGGATCAGCACGCCGGAGATTCCGGACATGAGGCATGATCCGGACATGGCAAGCAGGATCACAAGTGCCAGCATGGGCGCTTGGGCCGCCGACTCCGGTTGCCGCGAGGCGTAGAACCACATCGCCGCAGCCGCAACCAGGCCGACGAGCACGCCGTTGGCGATCCCGAGCGCGCCCTCCCGCATCACCAGGTGCAGCTTCGGTCGTTTGTCCACATCCCCCAGGGCAAGGCCACGCAGCGTCATAGCCAGTGCCTGGCAGCCGGTGTTTCCGCTCTGCCCGGCCAAGACCGGGAGGAACGCCGCCAGGGCGACGATCTTCTCGATCGTGCCTGTGAATGAACTGACCACGAAAGCGGCCATGAAGGCCGTCAGCAGGTTCAGCTGCAGCCACGGATGACGCTTCAAGAAGGCTGAAAACAGCGGCGTAAAAGAACGCTCCTCCTTCTGGACACCCACCATCTGGCCAGACTGGGCGGAAATCTCGATGATTTGCTGCTCGAACAAGCGCCAGCCGCGAACCTGCCCGAGCAGCCGGTTCTCCGCGTCCACGATCGGATAGACAGGGTACTGACGGCGTACTGCTGCCTTGCAGGCGTCGCTCAAAGACAGACCGACATTAAGGGCGAAGGGCCTGGGCAACATGATCTGATCCACCGTCGCGTCCGGTTCGCTCAGCATCAGATCGCGCAGGACCACCAGGCCAACCAGTTTATTGCCCTCGTCCGTGACATAGAGATAAGTGAGCTCGGTCGGCACCTGGGTGCGTCTGACAGCTTCCACCGCGGCAGCAACCGTCGTCGCGACAGGAACGCTGGCGGGAATCGGGTCCATCAGCTCGACGAGCGAGTCGGGAACCGCGAAACCCTTGCCACCGCCTTGAGACCTGATGGGCCGCATATGCGGTGGCAAATGCTCGGCCACCTTACGGGCGTGCCCGTCCGGCAACAGCTTTAGTGTGTCGCGGATGAACTCGGGAGATTCTCGGGCCAGCAATTCAGCCGCGTCATCAGGGGCTCGAGCCCGCAGCGTGCGCACCAACTTCTGAACGTCGTTCTCTTCTTTCATTTGCTGCGGCCCCCAAATTGCTAGTGTCTTGCCTGACAGTATGACACGGATCGGATCGCTCTGTCTGGCGCGCAGTGGCTCAAGCGCCTCGATCCCGAAATCTTCGCCTCTCGGGCGCCGAGTGGACAGAACCCAGACAGATCTGAGCCGTTGCGGCGTACATAAAGGCGAGCTGTAACCTCTGCGTGTCGCCGAGAATTCAACGTGTTGCGAACTTCACCGGTCTTTTCCTGGGATCTGCGAGCACGCCGCAGCAATAAAACTCAAACCCGGAAACTCTGCAACGGCAGGGCCTCCGGCGGTCGAATTGATTTGCCTCATGCCGCGCACCTTGCCAGTTCCTCCAGCTCTGGAGGCGGATGAATTCGCCACGATGACGAGGTCATTTGCCTGAACCTGTAATAGTTTAGCTTGAGAAAGGGGCGCTGCTTTGTGAGACTCCAGGCCGTCGCGGTCCGATCCGAGTTAATGTAGGCCCACTGGCAATAGCGTAGACCGCTCGATCGCACCTGGGGTGAACGAAGACTCGTTTCGAGAATGGCATCGGTTCTTTAATTGCCATCTCACCTGACAATGATCCGGCCTGGCATTCCTGGCCGCCCGTCATTGGGGACGCTTATGAGCAACATTATCGCCGCTGGTTTTAACTCAGTCTCTTCCAATGGCAGATGGAGAGCCTTGAGGCGGACTTTCGCAGCTTTGCCGATATGTGCGTCGAAGCCGTCGGACTGGAACTGACGACCCTCGACCTCATGGTCGGTGGTCGCGTCGTCCCCGAGAGAGCCGAGAGGCTTATCGCGCAGATGAGGGAGTTCGATTTCCGCTATACGGTTCATCGCGTCGTCTCTCGAACCTCACGGACCCGGCGGTCTACCGTTACCAGATTGATGCTGCCAAGCCCTGGAGTTGCGCAGACGGCAAAGGCGGTTAGCCATCTGAACCTGGTGGCGCTCATCGATTTCAGTCACGCTTATAGTGAATCGACCCATCGCGGCCTGAACTTCCGTGAGCAGCTGCGGGCCATGGCGCCGGCTACGGGCCACCTGCATGTCCATAGTTCCTTCGGCCGCCCACAGGGTCTCCATCGAACCTACCTCTCGCAGGAGAATGCAGCGCTAGGTCCGGGTGACCTGCACTTACTCCTCGGTTGGGGCGATATCGAGTGGGATGACATCTTCAGCGAGCTGGTCTTCTTGCCGGAGACCGTTCTCATCATGAGTCGGGCCCCTTACCGCAATGAGCAGCCCGGCAGCCTGGCGCAGGCAAAAAACCTTATCGTCCTCAACCATCGCGCTGAGAGCGGAGTGGCGGAATAAGGGTCGGGAAATCCGCCGCGTTGGTGCTGCCAACGTCGGTTAGCTGCCGAACTCGTTGGCAGCGAGTCGTCCGCATTGGAAGATCGACCGTGACGAGTTTTGTCGATCCTGTTTTCGATGAGATTGTAAGAAGAGTGCGCGTGCCGGTCTGCGATACGCCGGCCAATTGGCCGGTCCGTGGCGGTCGAGCGCGGGCAGGGGCCGGAGACGTGCCAGTCACGTACCCGTTGGCCAGCCGGGCCGTCGGCTGATTTCTGCTCCATGTGATCGCATGCGTGCTCGCCAACCCAGTACCTTGGCGACGTCCGCCAGCCCGCTTCTGACTATTCCCTTTCCGTCGCACTTATCTTGATTCCGCGCCGTTCCGCGTACTCGATCAATGCGAGTTCTATCACCGAGGTGATAGAACGCCGCTCCGCTTCTGCAAGCTGTTGCGCCAAGGCCAACACCGGCGGATCAAGGCGGGTGGTGAACGGCTTTTTTGTCATTTTCGCTCTGCGGCTTGATATTCAGTTTCAAAAGGCGTATAGATATGCACGTGCACCGCACTTGCATCGCACGTGCGGCGGCTGGCCGGAGTGCGCCAACACTCCAGTCCGCCTGACCACATCCCAAGCTGATGGAGCTCGGATCATGGCTGATTCCGACAATACCACGACTCTGCCTTACGTCACCCGCAGGCGAGTGCTTGAGGGAACAGTCGTGGCCACCACCGCGTGGACGCTCGAAGGCAACGCGCCCGCAAGCGGCGCCGGCAGCACGAATATGCGTTCTGATCCTGCCCTGGCGCTTTGGCGGGAATGGGAGAGAGTCCACAAACAGACCGAGCGGCTTTGCCGCAAGCAGCAGCGTTTAGAGACAAGGCTTGTTGAGAGCGTCGGCTTTCCTTGTGTGACCCTCCGCGTGCCCGAAGGTGAGCAGGTGACGGTCCACTCGATCGAGGGGCTCAATGAAGTGCTCGGCAACGGGCCGGATACGGCCGCTCTCCGAGAGAAGGCCGAAACTGAGTTCGCAATGCATCAAGCACGCTGGAATGCGGCGGCCGAGGAGACAGGTTACACCGCTGCGCTCAGGGCCGAACGCGAGGCTTGCGACCGGGCGAAGGATCTTCTGGGAGCCTTCTCAACCACCCACGCTACGACTCTCGCTGGCGTGGCCGGCAAGCTCGATGCCGTGCTGCGCGAAGGCGAGGCATGGGAGGAATGCTCCGAGTTCCCCTGGCCACAAATCCGTTCAGCGCTCAGCGACCTGGTGCGCATCGCCGAAGGCTTTGGTGCTGACCGGGTGCGGCGCCGAAGGATCCGTCATGACCAAGCTGAAACTCTCCGCCGTTCCCGATGACCGTCCGGTCAAGATCACGGTCGAACTGCCCGGCGCCGTTCATCGCGATCTCGTAGCCTATGCTGAATTGCTCGGCCGCGAGACCGGACAGATAGTCGCCGATTCCGCAAGCTGATAACGCCGATGCTGACCCGATTCGTGACAACGGACAGAGCCTTTGCCAGAGTTCGACGAGCCCTGAAGCGGGGATGACTTTTCGGGTCATTGTGGTCGGACGGCCGTCAGGGCGAATACCGATCACGCAGGAACTCGATGAACATCGGCAGGGCAGGATTGGCGTTGTCCAGGCGCCAACGGGCAAAATTGCAGATCTGGATTGGCTTGCCCCCGATCCGCAGCTTGCGGCAGGCGACACCTTCAGGAACATTGTTGGCATCTCCGTCATGGATCAGAGCGACTCCCAGACCGTTCCCGACGAGGCGCAGAAGGATGCCCGCACTGACGTGATGTTCCACGATTGCGGGAAGCTGCACGCCATTTCCCACAGCGTCGGCGAGCAGAAATGCTTCGCCCCTACGCACGAGCAGCGTCTCTTGGCCCAGCTCCGACCACTCGATCACCGGGCGGGTTGCCAGAGGATGATTTGAAGCGAGAACGACGGCTAGGGTGTCCTTCCACAATCTCAGTTCGAATGCGCCGCCAGTGGATTGGGAGGAGGAAATGACGGTAACGTCGACCTCCGCCTCGCGCCGGGTAGCCCCAGGTGCAGGGTGAGACCCTTCGATCAAGCTGATGGTCACATTTGGATGACATTTCCCGAAATCGATGACTGCATCCAGCGCTCGCCCGGCGAGGATGAGTCCGCTGGAGCCGATGGAAAGCCTTTGCTGTTCATCTTTGATGCCGGTCCTGGCCAGGGTGAGAGTATTGTCCAGTTCGAGTAGCACGGAGCGCAGACGATCCAGGAAACGCTCGCCGGCCGGGGTTGGACCAACGCCGCGGGCATGGCGATGAAATATCCTCGTCCCCATCGCGTGTTCGAGATCGCTTATGCGCCGGCTGAGCGCGGAGTGATCGATCCCGGCGCGCCGGGCCGCGCGCAGAAAGCTGCCCTCCTCGGCGACCACAAGCGCATAATTGAGTGTCGCGAGTTGAATGGAGCTCCGCATGTCTGCTCAAGGTCAAGGCAGCGATAAATTGCGGACATTCGAGCGCTTTTGATGCCGGCGGACTATCCCCAGATATCAGTATTGACACTGAGTGAAACCATCCCGGTTTCTTCTAGAGGCAGGATCACGAGGACAAGGACGATACCACTCCATTTTGGAGCGAGCCTTTATGGAGGGGACGTTGCACTCCAGGAGGAGAGCACAACCAGACCCGGTCACTTTGCTTGGAAAATCCGGTGCTTGAACAAAGATAAGGCGGCGGACCGTCTCGAATTGAAGGTCCGCCGTTCCGGGTTGTTCAGATCACAAGGAACGAACCTGCCGTAAGCGACAGACCTGGAGAGAGAGTGGCGAACTGTATTTGAGCTGCGCCACCGATCCCGTCGCTGTCGAAAGAGAGCGCTCCGGTTGAACTGTTGTAGATTATATGGTCGGAGCTATCATGCGCAGCCGTGCCAGCAAAGAAAGCGTCGGATGAAAGGCCGCCCAATTTAAGCCCGGCAAAAACGGCGTCGTCGAGCTGGATCTTGTCCTGGAGCTTGTTGAAGTCGGTGACCTTGTCGATATTGCCGGCTCCAAGAGCGCTGTTGAACACGAAGGCATCATTGCCTCCGTTACCGGTCAAGATGTCAGCACCGCCGCCACCATTGATGACATTGGCGCCGGCATTGCCCTGGATGGTCTGGGCAAAGGTGTTGCCGGTCAGGTTGATTGCAGACGTACCGGACGGGCTGGTGGTGGCGAGAAGCTCGATCTGTGAACTGGCCGAAAGCGCATGGCTCACAGCAGCGAACACCCTGTCGGTACCGCCGCCGACCGCCTCGTAAACTCTGTCGCCGGCATTGTCGACATAGTAGGTGTCGTTGCCGCCATAGCCGGTCATCGTGTCAGCGCCGCCGCGGCCGTTGATGACATTGGCGCCGGCATTGCCCTGGATGCTCTGGGCGAACTCATTGCCGGTAAGGTTGATTGCCGATGTGCCGGATGGATACCTTGCGGCGAGAAGCTCGATCTGCGAGCCGGCCGAAAGCGTATGGCTCACCGAAGTGACCACCCTGTCGGTGCCGCCGCCCACCGCCTCGATGACCTTGTCACCGGCATTGTCGACATAGTAGGTGTCGTTGCCGCCATAGCCGGTCATCGTGTCGGCGCCGCCGCCACCATTGATGATGTTGGCGCCGGCATTGCCCTGGATGGCCTGGGCGAACGCATTGCCGGTCAGGTTGATGGCCGTCGTGCCGGACGGATTGCTGGTGGCGAGGAGCTCGATCTCGGAGCCGACCGCAAGGGCATGACTTACGGAGGCAAGTGCTTTGTCGGAGCCGCCGCCCACCGCCTCGATCTCCTTATCGCGGACATCATCGACATAATAGGTGTCATTGCCACTATAGCCGATCATCGTATCGGCGCCACCGCCGCCGTTTATGATGTTCGCGCCGGCATTGCCCTGGATGGTCTGGGCAAAGGCGTTGCCGGTCAGGTTGATTGCAGACGTACCGGACGGATTGGTGGTGGCGAGGAGCTCGATCTGCGAGCCGGCCAACAGGGCGTGGCTCACCGAGGCGAGCACTTTGTCGGTACCGCCGCCCACTGCCTCGAACACCCTGTCGCCGGCATTGTCGACATAGTAGGTGTCGTTGCCGCCATAGCCGGTCATCGTGTCGGCGCCGCCGCGGCCGTTGATGACATTGGCGCCGGCATTGCCCTGGATGCTCTGGGCGAACTCATTGCCGGTAAGGTTGATTGCCGATGTGCCGGATGGATACCTTGCGGCGAGAAGCTCGATCTGCGAGCCGGCCGAAAGCGTATGGCTCACCGAAGTGACCACCCTGTCGGCGCCGCCACCCACCGCCTCAATCACCCTGTCGCCGGCATTGTCGACATAGTAGGTATCGGGGCCGCCATAGCCGGTCATCGTGTCGGCGCCGCCGCCGCCGTTAATGACATTGGCGCCGGCATTGCCCTGGATAGTCTGGGCGAACGCATTGCCGGTCAGATTGATGGCCGTCGTACCAGACGGGCTGTTGGTGGCGAGAAGTTCGATTTCCGATCCGGCCGCAAGCGCATGACTTACGGAGGCGAATGCTTTGTCGGTACCGCCGCCCGCAGCCTCGATCTCCTTGTCGCGGATGTCATCGACATAATAGGTGTCATTGCCGCCATAGCCGATCATCGTGTGGCCGCCGGCGCCGTGGAACACATCGTCGCCGCTGGTGCCATACAAGGTGTCGCTTGTGTCGACTGGAGGCGGTTCGGTCCCAGTCGTTGCGAGGTTGTGCTCCCGGAAAACGGCTTGTAGTTCCGGAGAGCTCTCTAATGCGGTGTCGCCGTTCTGCGTTCCCCATTTGTAGGTGTAGTCGAAGGCAGGTGACGGAACCAGCTTGGCCCAATGATCGATCATGATTTGCATCTGTTCGGCGGTGGGCATGACCTGTCTGCCGCCGTCGGAAGTCTCCCAGTTGCCGCCGCCGAAGGCCTGATAGACCGGAACGATGTTGCTGATCGGGATGCCGGATTTCACCGCTGCAGCCACGGCTCGGTCGATCATGTCGTAGTCGACCGTGTCCGTTCCCGTGCGCACCGGATAGGGGTCTATTCCAAAATAGTCGATATGCGTGTTGGCCGGATTGTAGGTGTTGGTAAAATCCGGATTGGTCGGGGATCCCATGTTCATCATGGTGATGAAGGTCTTGGCGCCTGGAAAATGCTCATGGATCCAGTCGGATTCCGCCTTCAGGTTCTCGGCGGTTGCATAGGTACCCCACCTGCCCGTGGGATCGGGCTCGTCAACCAGATAGAACCCAAACACATTCGGATTGCCGAGGAAGGGGGTCATTTTCTCGATGAAGGATGCGGTTACGCCCTCATGCTCGTTGAGGTACACCAGGCCTTTCATGCCGTCAGGCAATGCGTCGACCAGCGAAACATACTGAACGTCAGCCAGATTGAAGCCGGCGGTTGCGATTTCGGTGGCAGAACCACCCGATGCATAGTGCAGAGTTGCCATCCATAATCCCTCATTTTGATTCGATAGCGCCCCGCGGATGTCTGCCTACTAGAGGGTGTATATTAGCGCCAAATCACATACCTGCAGGCTCTGATAGAATGGTTGATCGCCAATAGGAATGCTGCACGGAAGGAGTAACCTCCATGGGCATAATAAATAAAGAACAAGCAATATTATTTCGCCAGGGCCGTAGCTTTAGCCGTATTATCTGGTTAGATTGAAAGACATATAGTTTAATGTCTAAATTATACCACCTTGCATTTCTCTGAAATAAACTTGTGAATTATGTTCCTATCTAACTGTTCACCCGCGCATCGAGAGATCAGACAGACGTTCACCTAAGAGCCAGACCCCTCCACAGTCTCACTCCCGCAACCAATTAGTTGTGGATAATTCGTAGGCGTCCCCGCGTTCGTCGCGTGAAATCGTTCGGCAGATCAGGTTGCCGGCATCGGTACGGTCGAATTCGGCTTATCCGCTGGTCGCAAGGAGGCAGGTTCTGCAGGGGACAATTGTGACTGAGATGCGGTTCAACCAGAATGAACTGCACGATCAAGTAGGCTACCGTCCAGCTCAGACTCACGACCAGCTCCGTCGGCATCTCGCCGACTTAGTTGAACCGGCAACTTCGAGAAGGCTGAAGACCCTCAAGGTCCTAATCCCCGAGAATCAGTTGCTGCTGGGCTCGAAGAGGCCGAGCAGATTAGGTGGCCGACGAGGAGGAGAGCGAGCGGGCAGGTTCCACGGAACATCAGGCCCGTGTCGCCAAGTGGCGGGCGAACCGCGGCGCGTTGCCCTCCCATTCGCCGCGCGCAGAGATGGTTGTCCGACATCGAGGACCATGCCTGCCCGTGCTGCCGCAATGGCCTGCGTCGCATCGGCGAAGACGTGAGCGAGCGGCTCGATATCGTTCCGGCGCAGCTGCTTGTGATCGTCGTGCGCCGGCCCAAATATGCCGTGCCTGACCGGACGTGGTGATCCAAGCTCCCGCACCCGCCCGGCTGATCGAGGGCGGCCCTCCGACCGAAGCGACAGTCGCCCAGGTCCTGGTCTCAAAATATGCCGATCATCTGCCGCTCTATGTCAGGCGCAGATCTACGCCCGGCAGGGCATCACTTTCGATCGCTCCACGCTCGCCGACTGGGTCGGCCGCCGCGCCGCCTGGTATCTGCGTTCGGAGCATGGGCGGTTGCTTGGCAAGTTGAAGCCTTGCCAAAACTCTTCGCTGACGAAACCACCGCGCCGGTGCTCGATCCCGGCTACAGCAAAACGAACACTGGGCAGCTCTGGGCCCATGCTCACGATGACCGACCATGGAGTGGCGGCGACTCGTCGGGTGTCGCCTATGCCTATGCGCCGGACCGAAAGGCCGAGCGTCCAATCGCCCATCTCGCTGGCTTCGGCGGCATCCTGCAAGTCGACGTGTGTAGACGCCCCGGAGAATGCAAGCAAATTCGGGTGCTGACGTGTGTCCAGCCTCGTAGAGCGACTTCAAGAGGTCGCATGCCATTATGGAATTCGTGGATCGGATCCAATTCGCTACGCGTGTCGGACGTCGGTGATCAAGCTCTGATGCGCGGGTGGCTACCGCATTCCCAATTGTCCGTCGGGGCTGTTCCTATCTTAGTGCAGGGTTTCTTGGCATTGAGCTTTGCGCCGGCTCGTCCTATAAGGCCGCGCGCAGCGGACACATTCCGGCTGCTGGGGCGTCGCCAAGTGGTAAGGCATCGGTTTTTGGTACCGACATTCCCAGGTTCGAATCCTGGCGCCCCAGCCATCGCGCAAATTTGTCCAACCCGGAGACATAGTGGACTGCACCCCTTGGGTGAGACACAAAAAGGGTAACAGTTCTCCGCAAGGAGGACTGATAGGGAAAGAGGATTTGGGGCGACGGTTCCAGTCGCGAGTTGAAGCTTGCCGCGGGGCAGCGCATGCATGGCGCAAGCTATCGCGGGAACTCGGCGAGTCGCGCAAGGGTTTCTATCAGTGGCAGAAGCAGTTTCGCGTTGACGGGTCTTCGGCGCTGCGTGGTGCTGGGCGTCAGCGCGTCGAAGCGGTGCGGCTGCAAGCAAACGATCCTGCAGTGCCTGCGCCGTCGGATACGTCTGACGAGCTGTCGCAGGCATTGGCTCGCATCGCCGATCTGGAGCTATTGGTCGGACAGAAGACCGTCGATCTCGATTTTTCAGCAAGCCTTGCAGCACGTCGGGGAAGAACGCCAGCAGAGCGGCGCGCCTAGCGGGACGGCATCTACACGGTCTTCCAAGCGATGATGGCGTCCGGGCTGCAAGGCGTGATCGGGATCGAGCGGATGTGCAGGCTCGCGGGCGTGAGCCGCGCGGGCTACTATCGGCATTGGCAGGTATCGTCTCCACGCCGTGAGGAGACAGGTCTGCGTGATGTGATCCACCGCCTGGCGCTGTCCAATCCGCATTACGGCTATCGCCGGATTGCCGTGCTGCTCGGCCGCGAGAGCTGGCGGGCAAACCACAAGCGCGGTGCTGCGGCTGATGTGCGAGGACAATCTGTTGTGTCTGTGCAAGGTAGGTTTCGTGCCGATGACGACGGATTGAACGAAGGCGCTGCCGCGGCATTTAGTGCGAGGGTTTGCGGAAGACGCTTCTGTTTTGAAGGATTGCGGCTGTTGAAGCGCAATCTTGAGAACAGGAGATGAGAGATGGCCGAGTTGAGCCCTCTGCGCCGTCGCATGATCGAGGACATGACGGTCCGCAATCTGTCGCCGGCAACGCAACGATCCTACATTCACGCGGTGGCGAAGTTTTCCCGGTATTTTGGCCGATCGCCCGAGCGGCTTGGCCTTGAGGATGTCCGCGCCTTCCAGGCGTATCTCATTTCGACCGGGATATCGTGGCCGGTGCTGAACCAGACGGTGTGCGCGCTGCGGTTCTTCTACGGCGTGACGCTTGGCCATGCCGATATCCCGGAACGCATCGCCTATGCCCGCGCACCGCGTACGCTGCCGATGGTTATGAGCGCCGATGAGGTCGTTCGCTTCCTCGAAGCGCTGCCGAGTCTGAAGACGCGCATGGCATTGACCACGGCCTACGCGGCGGGACTTCGCGCCTCCGAGACCGTTGGCCTGAAGGTCGGCGACATCGACAGCGAACGCGGTGTAATCCTGGTCAAGCGGTCAAGCGTGGCAAGGGCGGCAAAGACCGTTATGTGATGCTGTCGGCGCAGCTGCTTCGGATTCTTCGCGTCTACTGGCGGCTGGCAAAGCCGAAGGATTGGCTGTTTCCGGGTCGCGACGCAAATCGCCCCATCGATGTGCAGGTTCTTTATTCGGCCTGTCGTTGTGCGGCCGCCGGGATCGACAAGCGCGTGACAGTCCATACATTGCGACACAGCTTCGCCACGGACCTCCTGGAGAACGGCACCGATATCCGCATCATCCAGGTTCTGCTCGGCCACAACTACCTGTCGAGCACGGCGCGCTACACGAAGGTCTCGAACGGCCTCATCCGGCGGACGGAAAGTCCGCTCGACCGGCTGAAGCTGGAGGTGGTGCCTCCCGGCTGAGCTGGCCTCGCCATGTCGGCGAGACCGGAGGTGGCGGACGTCTTCCGCCGCCACGGCGAGCAATATCGGCAGGCCAATGACGGCCATCTCGGCGGGTCGAGCGCCGCACGATGAGTGCGATCGAACTGTGCCGCACCTCTGAGCTTGGTGGCCATGTCGAAGGATGTCGGTCCTGCGGCACAATCTGCATCGCCTACAATTCCTGTCGCAACCGGCATTGCCCGAAGTGCCAGGGGCAGGCATGCCGGGAATGGCTTGCCGCGCGCGAGGCCGAACTCCTGCCGGTGCCCTATTTCCACGTCGTATTCACCGTGCCGCGCAGATCGCTGCGATCGCGTTCCAGAACAAGGCGGCAATCTACACGATCCTGTTCAAGACCGCGGCCGAGACGTTGCGCACGATCGGCGCCGACCCCAAACATCTGGGAGCCGAGATCGGTCTCATCGCGGTGCTGCATAGCTGGGGCCAGAACCTGCACTACCATCCGCACCTGCACTGCATCGTGCCGGGAGGTGGCCTTTCGCCCGACGGCACACGTTGGGTCGCTTGCCGGCCGGGGTTCTTCCTGCCGGTGCGCGTCCTGTCGCGCCTGTTTCGGCGGCTCTTCATGGAGCAACTGCTGGCCGCCTATGACGCAGGGTCGGCTGAGTTTCTTCGGCGACCTCGCCGAACTGGCAGGGCTGGTCGTCTACGCCAAGCCGCCGTTCGGCGGGCCGCAACAGGTGCTGACCTATCTCGGCCGATACACCCATCGCGTCGCAATCGCCAATTCCCGGCTCGTCAGCATGGCCGACGATCGGGTCGCGTTCCGCTGGAAAGATTATCGTCATCGCGGCAAGGCAAAGGTCATGAAGCTCGACGTTCACGAGTTCATCCGGCGCTTCCTGCTGCACACCCTGCCGGATGGGTTCCACCGCATCCGTCATTACGGCTTCCTCGCAAACGGTCATCGCGCCACAGAGCTTGAACTGTGTCGGAGGCTGCTGGACGCGCCAACAGGAAGCCTATCTCACGCCGCCCATGGTGATGCCGCCATCTCGGAAGCACGGCGATGCCCCTGTTGCGGCGGTCAGATGATCACGCTCAGCATCTGGCGGTGTGGAGACGCATCTCCGCACCGCTTCTGCAACGACACGTCATGATTGCGCCAAACGCCTCAGGAACACGGAAGTTCAGCACCGGCCGTCACGCGCGCCGGCAATCCCCTGTCGACCGACGCCATGCAACACGACAAGCTGGATCGATGAGCGGCACCCTTGGCGGCAACATCATACCGGACCATCGGCACAACGCCGTCGCTGGCGCCATCGACGAGCGTCCGGCTACCAGCGAACATGGCGTTCAACAGCCATTCGTCAAAAGCCCAGCACAGTCGGCACCGCCACAATCCCCATAGTGCCAGACCGTCCCGCGGCTTCGCTCAATCCGGAATGAGGTCCGACGCCGAGCGCGCCCGACCCATCGAGCATGCGGACCTCACAGAAGCCTCCAGATTCCAGCCATGGCTGGCGGGTCGTTCCCAATCTGGCACGAGGCCTCCAACTGACCGACATCGACCAACTCTGGGTCGTCGACATCACCTATGTCAATCTTGCCGAGGAGTTCGCCTATCTGGCGATCGTGCTTGACGGCTACAGCCGCAAGGTCATCGGCTGGGCAATGGCAACCGCCGACCGGGTGGGCAAATGCTCGATCTCAGCGGTCGCCAGGGTCAACTCCTCGACCCCGCCGCGACGGCAAGGCGATCAGGGTCAGTATACCATCAGGTCTTTGGTGGAGTAGATATCGCCTCGGATATCAACAATCAGCCGCTTTTCCGATACCACCGATGTGCTAGTCGCACGAAGCGCCAATTTTCCTGAATTATTCAGAAACGTTGCGTCAGAAAAGTCCCCAATATAGGAAGAGACATCTGAATCTGTTGAAAAGTTTTCGCCGTCGAACGCCAGGTTTAGGCATTTGTAAAAGCAGTTGTTATTGTTGTTAAGCCGTACCGAGACGCGGGCTAGAAGCCTTGTTGGCATATCCATTAAATCAAATATTTCAGTTCCATTACCTGCGTGATTGAATATTATTGGAAATTGAAGGTGTCGGATTATAACACCATGATTCATCACAGTTCCGACATATTGTAGGACTGATCTAGGTACGGAATTCGTGACAATACTTTCGATCTCACAATTGTTTCCAGAACGGATGAGGGTATGGCAATCCGTTGCCAAAATATCTCCGCATACAATCGCACCGTACGCTAAGTTGGCAGCAAAGTCACAGTCTTTCGCATAACCGTTTCGAATATTGCAAACTTCATTTGCCGATCCCCCGCCAATGTTGAAGCCGTATTCGAAGCCATGTACGCGAACGTTCGAAAAGTTGCATGCCGGTGCCGAGCCGTGCTCTGTGGCTAGAACGTAGATACCATAGAAGCCAGTGTTGGAGCCGGTTGGATGATTAGGATGATCTTTATTGTGCTTGACGACGAAATTTGAGACGTTGATGCCGTCCGATGGTCCTTGGCCCTTACTTTCCGCGGAGCGGGAGATGTAGAGACCGTGGTCGATCGTTTCGCGTACTGTTACATTCGAAATCTGGCCTTCCCGTTGCTCGTCCTCGATATGGATCGCCTCGCTCCGCGTGAATTTGATAATGCTGTCTGCAAACAGCCACCCTTTTGTGCCGGCGACGCTTAAGCCGAACCCAGAGCCGGCGAAGGTCGATCCGACCCCAGTACCGAGAATGTCACCTATTAGGATGAAGTTTTGAGCGTTCCCATCGAAATGGTTGAGCGCGATCACGTCGGCTCGATCCGAATACATGAAAGATGCACTAATTATGACATCACGCAAATCTGTCGATTCTGCGTCATCAGAGACAAAACCGTAGGAAGCGCCTATAACATCTGCACCATTGATGACTATTTTGCCGCTACCATGCGAGTTGGCCCTAATGCCTTGCCCGTCAATCGACTCAACGCGGCCACTTAGTTTCCAAAACTCTGTATTGTCTGCAATATTTATCACAGGAGTTACGGCGCCGGAGTCGATTACTCGCTCAAACATTTCAGCATTGCTGAAAGAATTGACGGTCTCGACTAAATAGCGTTTGGAGGTAGCTGAGCGAAGAGCAATAGCGGTTTGAACCGCCGCATCATCATCCGTGATCCCGTCTCCGACGGCGCCCAGCATATCCGCGGAGGAGTCTTGCCCCTCCGCAAGCTCCCACCACGCCCCGTCGTCGGTCTGGAATTTCGCGGCATGCGACGGCTCAGACAACACCTTCTTGTACAGCGCTCCTCCGCCGTCGCCTGCGGCGCTGAAACCGTCTACTCGAAGGGTGTTAACGCCCACTGGAACCGATAGAGCTGACATGCTGGCAACAGTCGCGTAGACCGGCGCACCACCTTGGCGGAGAGTGCCAGTTGCAGGGCTCCCGCCCCAGCACGACCCGGACTGCCGGGTCCACCGAGAATACAGCGGCAACGCAGCCATTGCGCCTGCAAGCGCTGAGATTCCGGAAAGGAAGAAACGACGGCTGGCTCTCATGGACGTTCCAGACATTCTTGCTTGCTACATTCACCGGGCGATCCCGTCCGCGCTCTCGCTTTCAACAGGTTGTCTATTCAGCCCTGAACACAAGCGCACGTGCAACCAAACTGTTAGGTCGCCGAGAACAGAGGGACATTCATAAGAATGCTTTCCTGAAGGCGAAAGGTGGAGAGGAATGGATCGAGTGGTCATGGACTTGGCTTGTCGTACTGGAAGCACCGCTCTGCGGCAATTCAACGATCAAAGGCTGCTGGGACGAGATCGAGTATCCCTGAGTGCGCCGAGCGACACAAGACCCTGGCTTACAGACGTGGCTTACAGAGCCCGGCTAGTCAGTGTCGATAGTGTTGAAGAAGTCGGCGATGAAGCCGTGGATCCACTCGCACCGAAGCGTCTTGATTAAGGTCGACGCGACCTCCTCGCCTTAAGTGGCTCGGACGTTT
>NZ_JAMYPD010000040.1:0-42371 GCF_040320195.1 Mesorhizobium sp. M0768
ATACGGATAAGGTGTTCCACGGACGGCTCCCTTGTTTGAGATCTCAACGAACTCATTCTGGCACATCCGATGCCGTCGGGCGCCGTCCACCCCATCATGCCGTAACTGCTGAGCGCCGCAGCGTTGGTAGCAAGGCCACGCTTCATCGCGGCTCTCAGAATTTTTCAGTTATACAGCAACTTTGTTCTTGCTTTGTGCCGGCAGCTATGCTATTAATTTGGATATGGTGCTAATTGGCTCCAACGACCCGCCCTTCGTGGCGGGTTTTCATTTTCAGCCAATATCAAACAATCCCGCCGCCGACGCTCGCCACCGCCGGCCGTTCGGCTGCGACCTTCGCCCGGTAGCCCGCGGCGCGGTAGGCGGCGACCGGATCGATGGCGCCGCCGGTCTTCAGCCGCGCCATGGCAAGGATAGGCCGCAGCCACTGAGCATGGTACAGGCGCAAGCATGGCTGATCCGAAGCAATCCCAGATCCACAACTTCAAGGACGTAGCCCGCGGGCCTGAACGCGACGACGAGAAGCCCTTGGGCGAGCGGCTCAAGAAGCTGGTGAAGTACAAGCCGACAGAGAATTTGACGTGACCGACGAGCAGTTGGTTTTGGTAGCGATCCCATCGCTTGTGGCGGTTCTGCTCAATCGCGAACAGCAAAAGGGCTCGCCTTTGACTGAGGACGAAGTCGTGGCGATCAGGGACAGCGCCGCATGCATGGCGATGCCATACGACGTCGCCGCGCAGGTGGCGAAGAAGCGCGGCTATGATGACATCAGGCTTGAGAATGCTTGGGAAGACTGGAATGCGATCCGCCCAAGCCTGGGCTTATAAACGCAACAATCGCGATTGATTCGCACCGACGACCCGCCTTAGGCGGGTTTTCGTTTTTCAGCCAATATCAAACAATCCCACCGCCGACGCTCGCCACCGCCGGCCGTTCGGCTGCGACCTTCGCCCGGTAGCCCGCGGCGCGGTAGGCGGCGACCGGATCGATGGCGCCGCCGGTCTTCAGCCGCGCCATGGCAAGGATAGGCTCGACGTCGGTGCGATAGGCTGTCTTCAGCGTCTGCGTCGCCATCAGCGCGTCATTGGCGTCCTGGAAGCCTTCGAGCGCCTTGCGGTCGACCAGCAGCGCCTGGGCATAGGCGCGCTGCACCTCGACCGCCGACAACATCAGGCTTTCTATCGGATCGGTGACGTTATGGCTCTGGTCGAGCATGTGGGCCGGATCGAAACCTTCGGCACCGGCAAGCTCGGCATCGACCAGTTCATTGAAGACGAGGAACAGCCGGTAGGGATCGATCGAGCCGGCGTCGAGATCGTCGTCGCCATATTTCGAATCGTTGAAATGGAAGCCGCCAAGTTTCTTGAACTGGATCAGTCGCGACACGATCATCTCGATGTTGACGTTGGGGGCGTGATGGCCAAGGTCGACCAGACAGAACGCCTTGTCGCCAAGCTCGTTGGCGATGATGTAGTTGGTGCCCCAATCCTGCACGACGGTCGAATAGAAGGCCGGCTCGTACATCTTGTGCTCGGTGAACAGTTTCCAGCCGTCCGGCAGTCCGGCATAGATCTCCTTCATCGCGTCGAGATAGCGCTCGAATGCCTTGGCGAAATTGACCTGGCCGGGAAAGTTCGAGCCGTCACCGATCCATACCGTCAGCGCTTTGGAGCCCAGCGTCCTGCCGATCTCGATGCATTCGAGGTTGTGCTCGACCGCCTGCCGGCGTGTCGCTGCATCGGCATGCGACAGCGAGCCGAATTTATAGGAAAGTTTTTGGTCCCTGGCGTCGGAGAAGGTGTTGGAGTTGATGGCGTCGAAGCCGAGGCCGAAGCGGGATGCCGCCTGCTTCAGCCGGTTCGGATCGGCCTTGTCCCAGGGAATATGCAGCGAGACGGTCGGCGTCGCCTGCGTCAATTGCCGGATGACGGCGCAGTCCTCGATCTTGTCGAAAATGTCACGCGGCTCTCCGGCGCCGGGAAAGCGGGCAAAGCGGGTGCCGCCGGTGCCGACGCCCCAGGACGGGATGGCGACGGCGAATTTCTCGACCTTGTCGCGGATGGCATCGATGGCGATGCCGCGGCGGTCGAGGCGCTCGCCGAGGGACTCGTAGTCGCGCTTGAGATTGGCGTTGCGCGCGGCATTATCTTTCTCGACAACATCGGCGGAGATGATGGTTTCGGACACTAAAGTTTCCTCCCAAATGCGTTCGGTTGGCGCTGCCCCTCATCCGCCTGCCGGCACCTTCTCCCCGTATGGTAACGGGGAGAAGGGTAAAGCTCCGGCGTCGGCGCCAACCCTCAAACGACTGCTTATCGCGTAAAGCTCTGTGCGTTGCCGGCGTCGACGTTGATGATGTTGCCGGTCGATTTGGCCGACATATCGGAGGCGAAGAAATAGATCGCCTCGGCGATGTCTTCGGGGAACACCGACCGCTTCAGCATCGAACGCGAGCGGTAGTGCTCCTCGAGATCGTCGGTCGACATCTTGTAGGCGGCGGCGCGCTGTTCCTTCCATTCGCCGGTCCAGATCTTCGAGCCGCGCAGCACGGCGTCGGGGTTGACGACATTGACCCTGATCTGCGCTTCCGCGCCTTCCAGCGCCAGGCAGCGTGCCAGATGGATTTCGGCGGCCTTGGCAGTGCAATAGGCGGCGGCGTTTGGCGATGCGGCAAGCCCATTCTTGGAGGCGACGAAGACGACGTTGCCGCCGATCTTCTGCGCCCGAAACAGCCGGAACGCCTCCCGCGAAACCAGGAAATAGCCGGTCGACAGGATGTCCATGTTCTTGTTCCACAGCGTCAGCGTGGTGTCCTCGATCGGCGCCGAGGAGGCCAGGCCGGCATTGGAGACCAGAATATCGATGCCGCCGAATTCGACTGCCGTTTCGGCAAAGCCGGAGATCACCAGATCCTCGGACGTGACGTTGATGACTACCGGCCGCACGAAATCCTTGCCATAGGCCTTGGCAAGCTCGTCATTGGCGCTGGCAAGGGCTGCTTCGTCGATGTCGGCCAGCACGACGCACGCGCCCTCGCGCAGCAGCCGGCTGGCGGTGGCCCGGCCGATGCCGCCGGCGCCGCCGGTGACCAGCGCAATCTGGCCGGCAAGAGCCTTTGGTTTCGGCAGGCGCTGCAGCTTTGCCTCTTCGAGCAGCCAGTATTCGATGTCGAAGGCTTCCTGGTCGGGCAGGCCGACATAGGTCGAGACCGTCGAGGCACCGCGCATGACGTTGATGGCGTTGACGTAGAATTCGCCCGATATGCGCGCCGTCGCCTTGTCACCGGCGAAGGTGAACATGCCAACGCCGGGCATCAGATAGACGACGGCGTTCGGATCGCGCACCGGTGGCGAATCCGCGTGCTTGCAGCGGTCATAATAAGCCTGATAGCCGACGCGATACTCCGCCACATCATCGGCAAGGCGGGCGATGACGGCATCGACGTCGGGATTTTGGGGGTCGAACTCGATGACCAGCGGCCGGATCTTGGTGCGCAGGAAGTGGTCCGGGCAGGACGTGCCGAGTGCCGCCAGCGGCCGCAAATCCCTGGAATTGACGAATTCGAGCACGGCAGGGGAATCGTCGAAATGGCCGAGCTTGTGGCTGTTCTCCGAGATCAGGCCACGGATCCTCGGCATCAGTTTTGCGGCCACAGCGCGACGCGCAGGCGCATCGAGGGATTTGACGACTTCGCCGCCGAAAATCGGCTTGCCCTGGCTCTTGCGCTCGAACCAGTCGATCGCCTGGTTGATCACCGAGATCGTCGTCTCGTAGCATTCCTTCGGCGTGTCGCCCCAGCTGAACAGGCCATGACTGGCCAGTACGACACCCTTGGCTTCGGGGTTTTCGCGGCAGAATTTCTCCAGCCACAGGCCGAGCTCGAAGCCCGGACGTTTCCATGGCAGCCAGCCGATCGTGTCGCCGAAGATCTCCTTGGTCAGCGCCTGCGAATCCTTGGCGGCGGCAATGGCGATGATGGCATCGGGATGCATATGGTCGACATAAGGCTTCGGCACGAAGGCATGCAGCGGCGTGTCGATGGAAGCCGCGCGCGGGTTGAGGTTGAAGGTGCAATGGGGCAGATAGCCGACCATCTCGTCTTCATGTTCGAGGCCGCGATAGAGACCTTTCAGCGCCCGCAATTTGTCCATGTAGAGCGTGGCGAAGCCGTCGAGCTTGATCGAGGCGCTGTCGCCGCCCGAGCCCTTGACCCACAGCACTTCCACGCTCTCGCCGGTGAGCGGATCGTTTTGCCAGATCTTGGAGGAGGTGTTCCCGCCGCCATAATTGGTGACGCGCTTGTCGGAGCCAAGAACATTCGAGCGATAGACCAGACGTTCGGGCTCGCTCATTGCTTGCGCTTTTGCGTCATCCCAACGATTGGCGAGGCGCGTGCCGGAGCGCTTGTCGAGCATAGGTATCCTCCCTTTGGGACACGCAAACGGCGCGCGTCCCTTTTGTACGAATTTCTACGCAAGCGGCGGCCTTGTCAATCACAAACGATCAATATCAGTCATATTGCATTGCACAATGAAATTATCTGATCGGAAATGATTGACACTGCGCGCTTTGGGTGACTAGATGCTCCGGCAGGGAGGAACCATGCACGAGAAAGAGCGCCACAGGATCATTCTGTCCGCCGTCCAGGAAAAGCCTGTGGTGACGGTGCAGGAGATGGTCGACCTGACGGAGTCGTCGGAGGCGACGATCCGGCGCGACATCGCGGCATTGCATGTGCAAAAACGGCTGCGCCGGGTGCGCGGCGGCGCCGAGGCGCTTTCGCCGCCGCAGTTCATCGGCCTTGCCGGCCGGCCCTTTTCCGTCAACGAGACCATCAACGCTTCGCAGAAGCGGGCAATCGCGCGGGAAGCCGTCGAACTGTGCAAGGACGGCGAGCCGATCATCATCAATGGCGGCACCACCACCTTCCAGATGGTGCATTTCCTGACCGGCCGCCGCATGCCGATCTTCACCAATTCCTTCCCGATCGCGGAGCACTTGCTCAGGCACTCAAAGAACACGGTGATGCTGTCGGGCGGCACCATCTACCGCGAGCAGAACATCATCCTGTCGCCGTTCGACAATGACGTGACGCGCAATTTCTACGCGCGCCGCATGTTCATGGGCGCGCAAGGGCTGGGGCCGCTCGGTCTTATGGAAGGCGACCCGCTGCTGATCCAGGCCGAGCAGAAACTGATCGACCAGGCAGACGAATTGGTGGTGCTGGTCGATTCCTCGAAGTTCCGCAAACGCTCGAGCCTGATCCTGTGCGGCCTGTCGCGCATCGCCACGGTGATCACCGACGACGCCATCGAGGATCGCGAAGCCAAGATGCTGGAGACCGCCGGCGTGACGCTGATCATCGCCCGCACAACGGCAACCAACAAGGAAGAATCTTCGCTGCAGGCCTGAGAACCACTCGCGCCCGCAGCGGCGATGGAATGCAACGCTCAAGGGAGGATATTCGATGAGCTTTCTGAAGAAACTGATGGTTACGGCGGCGTTCTCCGCCGCCATGTTCGTGAATGCCGCCTATGCCGAAAACGTCAAGATCGCGCTGGTGGTGAAGTCGCTCGGCAACGGCTTCTTCGACGCCGCCAACAAGGGCGCCGAAGAGGCGGCCAAGGAGCTCGGCGATGTCGATATCATCTACACCGGCCCGACCAAGGCGACCGCCGAAGCGCAGATCGAAGTGGTCAATTCGCTGATCGCCCAGAAGGTCAATGCCATCGCCATTTCGGCGAACGACGCCGACGCGCTGGTGCCAGTGCTGAAGAAGGCGATGCAGCGCGGCATTACCGTCATCTCGTGGGATTCAGGCGTCGCGCCGGAAGGACGCCAGCTTCACCTCAACCCCTCCGATACCAACCTGATCGGTGAGACCATCATCAAGCTGGCCGCCGACTACCTGCCGGAAGGCGGC
Source organism: Mesorhizobium sp. M0768 (assembly GCF_040320195.1). Taxonomy (NCBI): domain Bacteria; kingdom Pseudomonadati; phylum Pseudomonadota; class Alphaproteobacteria; order Hyphomicrobiales; family Phyllobacteriaceae; genus Mesorhizobium; species Mesorhizobium sp. M0768. Next base: position 5,924 of record NZ_JAMYPD010000040.1, read on the forward strand.
GATGTCGCCATCCTGTCGGCTTCTTCGACCGCGACCAACCAGAATGCCTGGATCGACGCGGCCAAGAAGGTGCTGCCGGAGAAGTTCCCCAAGATCAAGCTCGTCGCCACCGTCTATGGCGATGACGACTCGGCCAAGAGCACGGACGAAGCCAAGGGCCTGCTGAAGTCCTATCCGAACCTCAAGGCGATCATCGCACCGACCACGGTCGGCGTCGTTGCCGCGGCGCAGGTGGTGACCGATGAAGGCCTGATCGGCAAGGTCAACGTCACCGGCCTGGCGCTGCCGTCGGAGTTCAAAAAGTTCATCGACAATGGCGCCAGCCAGGCGGTTGCGCTGTGGAACCCGATCGATCTCGGCTACTCCGCCGTCTACCTCGCCCACGACCTGGCGGTGAAGAAGGAAGAGGCCAAGCCCGGTGCTACGCTGTCGATCGGCCGCGTCGGCAAGGTCACGCTCGACGACACCAACTCGGCTGCGATGGCTCCGCCCTTCCAGTTCGACAAGTCGAACATCGAAAAGTTCTCCAAGATCTATTGATCCGGGGACCTTCGAAAGGGTGCGGCGGGGCTCAGGTTCCGCCGCGCTTTCAAACGAACCTTGCTACAGGGCTTGATACGATCATGGACACGACAGCCCAGCACGAAGTGGCAAATGAAGCGCCTTTGTCATCCGGACCGCGCCTGACGCTGTCCGGCATCTCGAAAAGCTTTCCCGGCGTGCGGGCGCTGCACAATGTCGGCCTGTCGCTCTATCCCGGCCAGGTAACCGCGCTGATCGGCGAAAACGGCGCCGGCAAGTCGACGCTGGTCAAGATCATGACCGGCATCTACCAGCCGGATGCTGGCACGATCAGCATCGACGGCCAGCCGGTCACACTGCCCAGCGCCCACGCCGCGTTCGGGCATGGCATCACCGCCATCCACCAGGAAACCGTGCTGTTCGACGACCTGACGGTGGCCGAAAACATCTTCCTCGGCCATGCGCCGCGCACGCGTTTCAAAACCATCGACTGGCGTACCATGCGCAAGAATGCCCGCGAGGTGCTCGACACGATGGGCGCCGGCCATATCGACGCCGACGCCAGGCTGAAGGATCTCGGCATTGCCAACAAGCACCTAGTCGCGGTTGCCCGCGCCATGTCCATCGACGCGCGGATCGTCATCATGGACGAGCCGACGGCAGCGCTTTCGATGAAGGAGATCGAAGAGCTTTTCCTGCTGATCGAATTCCTCAAGAGCGACGGCAAGGCGATCCTGTTCATCAGCCACAAATTCGATGAGATCTACCGCATCGCCGACCGCTATACCGTGTTCCGCGACGGCGAGATGGTCGGCGAAGGCCTGATCAAGGACGCCGGCCAGAGCCAGATCGTACGCATGATGGTCGGCCGCTCGGTCGATCACATCTTTCCGCAGCGCAAGGCCGAGATCGGCGCGCCGGTGCTGGCCGTCTCCGGCCTGTCGCACCCGACCGAGTTCGACGACATAGGCTTCGAGCTGCACAGGGGCGAAATCCTCGGCTTCTACGGCCTTGTCGGCGCCGGGCGCAGCGAGGTGATGCAGGCGATATCAGGCATCACCCGCACCAGCGGCGGCACGATCACGCTGGAGGGTAAGGCAATCGCGCCGAAATCGGCGGCGGATTCGATCGACGCCGGCATCGTCTATGTGCCGGAGGAGCGCGGCAAGCAAGGCGTGGTGATCGGCCTGCCGATCTTCCAGAATGTCTCGCTGCCCTCGCTCAAACGGACATCCAAATCCGGCATATTGCGGCTGGCCGAAGAGTTCGCGCTGGCCCGCTCCTACACCGAGCGGCTCGATCTGCGCGCCTCCTCGCTCAGCCAGGACGTCGGCACGCTGTCGGGCGGCAACCAGCAGAAGATCGTCATCGCCAAATGGCTGGCGACCGCGCCCAAGGTGATCATCCTGGACGAGCCGACCAAGGGCATCGACATCGGCTCGAAGGCGGCCGTGCACGGCTTCATGGCCGAGCTCGTCGAGCAAGGCCTGTCGGTGATCATGGTGTCGTCCGAATTGCCGGAAATTCTCGGCATGTCGGACCGCGTCGTGGTTATGCGCGAGGGCCGCATTGCCGCGGTCTACGACAATAAAGGGCTCGACGCCGAAACTTTGGTCAGGACGGCAGCGGGGATCGCGGCATGAAGGCTCTTCTCAAACATCGCGAGGTCTGGCTGCTGGCGGCAATCGTCGTGCTGATCGGGCTGATCTCCACGCGGTTTCCAGGTTTTGCCGATCCGGCCAACCTGCGCCAGGTGTTCAACGACACGTCGATCCTGATGATCCTGGCGCTCGGCCAAATGGTCGTCATCCTGACCCGCTCGATCGACCTGTCGATGGCTTCAAATCTCTGCTTCACCGGCATGGTGGTGGCAATGCTGAACGCCGCGCATCCGGCGATCCCGATCCCGCTGCTGATCGTCATCGCACTGCTGGTCGGCCTGGTGCTCGGCGCCATCAACGGCCTGCTGGTATGGCGGCTGAACATTCCCTCGATCGTGGTAACGCTCGGCACCCTCACCATCTACCGCGGCGCCACGTTCGTCATTTCAGGCGGCGCCTGGGTCAACGCCGACCAGATGAGCGCTGATTTCATCGGGTTGCAGCGCGCGGCTTTCCTCGGCATTCCGGTACTGTCGTGGATCGCCCTGCTGGTTATTGCGCTGTTTTTCCTGGTGATGACGCGCACCGCGCTCGGCCGCTCGATCTATGCCATCGGCGTCAACCCGACCGCATCGGTCTATGCCGGCATCGATGTCGGCCGGACGAAATTCATCGTCTTCTGCATTTCGGGGATGATCGGCGGCCTCTGCGGCTATCTATGGATTTCGCGCTACGTCATCGCCTCGGTCGAGGTCGCCAACGGCTATGAGCTCAACATCATCGCCGCCTGCGTCATCGGCGGCATCTCGATCGCCGGCGGCATCGGCTCGGTCGGCGGCGCGGTGCTCGGCGCGCTGTTCCTCGGCATCATCTCCAACGCGCTGCCGGTGATCAACATCTCACCCTTCTGGCAGATGGCGATTTCAGGCAGCGCCATCATCCTGGCCGTGGTGCTCAACGCGCGCGGCGAACGCCGGCAAGGCCGCATCATCCTCAAGAAGGCGGAAGCGGCATGACCGACACCCCTGCCCCACGCCATATTCCCGACCGGCTCGACAAGCCGCTGACGTCGGCGATCTTCTCATGGGAGGCGCTGCTGGTCGTCGTGGCGGTTGCCATCTTTGCCGTCAACAGCTTTGCCTCGCCCTATTTCCTCGACGCGTGGTCGCTGTCGGACCTGACCTTCAACTTCACGGAAAAGGCGCTGATCGCGCTGGCCATGGCGCTGCTGATCATCTCCGGCGAAATCGACCTGTCGGTGGCCGCCATCATCGCGCTGGCGTCAACAATGATGGGCATGGCGGTGCAGGCCGGCGCCGGCATGCCTGAACTGGTGGCAATCGGCCTCGTCGTCGGGCTCGGCTGCGGCGCCTTCAACGGACTGCTCGTCACCAGGCTCGGCTTGCCGTCGATCGTCGTCACCATCGGCACGATGAGCCTGTTTCGCGGCATTGCCTTCATCATCCTGGGCGACCAGGCCTACAAGGGCTATCCCGCGAGCTTCGCCTTCTTCGGCCAGGGCTATGTCTGGTGGGTGGTGTCGTTCGAACTGACGCTTTTCCTGATCGTGGCAGTCGTCTACTGGTTCCTTCTGCACCGGACGAGCTTCGGCCGCCGGGTCTTTGCCATCGGCAACAACCCGGTCGCGGCGCAGTTTTCCGGCGTACGCGTCGGCCGTATCAAATTCATCCTGTTTTGCCTGACCGGCCTGATGGCGGGCATCGCCTCGGTGCTGATCACATCGCGGCTCGGCTCGACCCGGCCGTCCATCGCACAGGGCTACGAGCTGGAAGTCATCACCATGGTGGTGCTCGGCGGCGTCAGCATCCTGGGCGGCGCCGGCAGCATTCTGGGTGTGGTGCTGGCCGCCTTCATCATGGGACTGGTGACCTTCGGCCTCGGCCTGCTCAACGTGCCGGGGATCGTTATGTCGATCTTCATCGGCCTGCTGCTGATCATCGTCATCGCGCTGCCGATCCTGTGGCGGCGAGTACGGCGGGAGCGCTTTGCCTGATGCCGGAGAAATACGCGTTCAAGATGAAGCTCAATCCGGGCATGAAGGCGGAATACAAGAGGCGCCACGACGACATCTGGCCGTCGCTGGTCGCGCTGCTCAAGCAGGCCGGTATCTCCGATTACTCGATCCATCTCGACGAAGAGACCAACACCTTGTTCGGCGTGCTGTGGCGCCGTGACGACCATGGCATGGACGAATTGCCGAAGCATCCGGTGATGCAGCGTTGGTGGGCCGAGATGGCGGACATCATGGAGACCAAGCCGAACAACGAGCCGGTGGCGGTGCCGCTGGAAACAATGTTCCATATGGAATGACCCGCCACGTCGCCGTCATCGATATCGGCAAGACCAACGCCAAGGTGGCGCTGGTCGATCTTGCCGCGGCAAGCGAAGTCGCGCTGCGCAGGATGGTGAACGAGCCGGTTCGGCAAGGCCCGTACCCGCACCATGACGTCGAGCGGTTATGGGCGTTTATCCTTGGCAGCCTGGCCGAGATCGATCGCGAGCAGCGCATCGATGCGATATCGATCACCACCCATGGCGCTACGGGCGTGCTGGTCGACGCATCAGGCGAACTGGCGCTGCCGGTGCTCGACTACGAATTCGACGGGCCGGATGCCCTTGCCGGGGACTATGACACGATCCGTCCGGCGTTCTCCGAGACCGGCACGCCGCGCCTGCCGGCCGGCCTCAATCTCGGCGCGCAGCTGTTCTGGCAGCAGAAGCGCTTTCCGGCGGATTTCGCCAGAACCGCCGCGATCCTGATGTATCCGCAATACTGGGCCTTGCGCCTGACCGGCGTCGCCGCCAGCGAGGTGACTTCGCTCGGCTGCCACACCGATCTGTGGAACCCGTGGAAAGCGGATTTTTCGTCGCTGGTCGACCGGCTGCAATGGCGCCGGCTAATGGCGCCGGTGCGGCAGGCCAAGGACCGCTTGGGCCCGATCCTGCCCGCTCTCGCGCGGCAAACCGGCCTCGACCCGCAAACGCCGGTGTTTTGCGGCCTGCACGATTCCAACGCCTCGCTGCTGCCGCATCTCCTGTCCGACAGACCGCCTTTCTCCGTGGTCTCGACCGGCACCTGGGTGGTGTCGATGGCAGTCGGCGGCAACAAGATCGCGCTCGACCCGGCACGCGATACGCTGGTCAATGTCAACGCGCTCGGCGATCCCGTGCCCTCGGCGCGCTTCATGGGTGGCCGCGAGTTTTCCGTGCTGACCGAGGGCCAATCGGAGAACTGGACGGAAGACGATGTTGCCACGGTGCTAGCGCGCAAGACGTCCCTATTGCCCTCGACCCAACAGGGTTCGGGGCCGTTTCCGCATCATACCGCATCATGGCTTAACGCGGACGGTATGAGCGTCGGCCAGCGCTTTGTCGCCATCTCGTTCTACCTGGCGCTGATGACCGCGACCTGCCTCGACCTGATCGGCGCGGACGGTCCCACCATCGTCGAAGGACCCTTCGCCCGCAACCGGCTGTTCACCCGCATGCTGGCTGCGGCGGCGGCGCGCGCCGTCATTGCCTCCGAGGCTGCGACAGGCACCAGCATCGGCGCCGCCTTGCTGGCGTCGGACCAGGGGACACCGCAAGGCAGAGGCGAAAGGACCGAACCGTCGGCCGATCCACTCTGGACCAGTTACGTGCGCTCCTGGCGTTCGGCGGTCGACGAACGAGCCTGACCGCCGAGCTCATGGCGCCCTGATGTCCGGAGATGCCTAGTTCCTGTAGAGCAATCCTTGCGGATCGATCTCCGGCTTGCGGCCGGCGACCACGTCAGCAAGGAATTTTCCCGAACCGCAGGCCATGGTCCAGCCGAGATGGCCGTGGCCGGTGTCGAGGTAGAGATTGTCGTACCGCGCCCGGCCGATGACCGGCACGGAGTTCGGCATCATCGGGCGAAGTCCAGCCCAGAGCTCAGCCTTGCTCTCGTCGAAAGCGCCGGGGAACAGGTCCTTGCCGGTGTTCAGGATCGAGTTGAAATCACGTGGCTTGAACGTGCGGTCGAACCCGGTGAACTCCGCCGTCGAGGTCATCCGCAGCCGATTTCCCAGCCTGGAATAGCCGATCAGCCGGTCCTCGTCGGCGCCGCCCATGATCGGCCCCTTGCTTCCATCTTCCAGTGGAACAGTCACGGTATAGCCCTTCACGGGATAGACGGGCAGGTCGATGCCGTAGCGGCGGCCGAGCAGACCGCTCTCCGGCCCCATGGAAATGACCACCGCGTCGCCGATTATCGGGCCGGCCGAGGTCATCACCGCGCGCACTCGGCCACCGTCGATGTCGAGGCCTTCGACAGTGGTGCCGTAGAGGAATTGGACGCCGAGTTTCTCGGCGGCATAGGCAGCGAGGCGCTGCGTGAATTGGCTGGAGTCGCCGGTCTGGTCGATCGGCGAATAGACGCCGCCGGCTATCTTGTCCTTGGCGCCGGCAAGGCCGGGCTCGAGCTCGACCAGCCGTTCGCGGCCGACGATCTCGATCGGCAGGCCGTGTTCGCCGAGATAGCGATAATTGTCGGTGCCGGTATCGAAGCTCTGCTGCGAGCGGAAGAAATAGAGAATGCCTTTCTTGCGCTCGTCGTAGTGGATGCCGGTTTCGGCGGAGACGGCGTTGATGCAGTCGCGCGAATAGAGCGCCAGACGCAGCTTGACGTCGGTGTTGGCGCGCATGCGCTTATGCGTGCATTGGCGCAGGAAGCGCAGGCTCCAGGCGAAAAAATACGGATCGAAGCGCAGCCGCACCTTGATGCCGAGATCGTGGTTGTAGAGGCCGCGCAGGAACGTCTTCAGCGCGGCGGGCGAGGCCCAGGCGGTGGCGTCTCCGGGCGACACCAGGCCGGCATTCGACCGGCTGGTGCCGCGTGCTGCCGCCGGATGGCGCTCGATCACCGTCACCTCATGGCCGTCGCTGGCCAGATAATAGGCCGCCGCCGTACCGACGACGCCGGCCCCAAGCACCAGGATTTTCATTCCGCCCCCAGCGCGCTGAACCAACCTTTGCGGAGAGCCCACTTCACCCCAGAGCCGAATTCTTGCTGGTCAGGATGCGCTCCCAGGCAAGCGCATCGGCAACTATCTGGTCGAGGTTGTCGCGCTGCGGGGTCCAGCCGAGCTCGCCGCGCGCCAGCTCCGAATTGGCGACGACCGCGGCGGCGTCGCCGGCGCGGCGATCGCCCATCCGCACGTCGAAATCATGGCCGAAGACGCGGCGGACGCTGTCGATGACCTCGAGCACCGAATAGCCGTGGCTGTAACCACAATTGGCGACCAGGCTCGATCCGCCGGCACGCAGCCGCTGAAGCGCCAGCCGATGCGCCGCCGCCAGGTCGCTGACGTGGATGTAGTCGCGCATGCAGGTACCGTCCGGTGTCGGATAGTCGGTGCCGAACACCTGCATGAAGGGGCGCTTGCCGAGCGCCGTCTCGCAAGCGACCTTGATCAGATGCGTGGCACCGGGCGTCGATTGGCCGGTGCGGCCCTTCGGATCGGCGCCGGCGACGTTGAAATAGCGCAGCGCCGTATAGCGCAACCCATGGGCAATCGCCGCGTCGCGCAGCATCCATTCGCTCATCAGCTTGGACAGGCCATAGGGCGATTCCGGCGCAAGCCGGGCATCCTCGCGCACCGGCTCCAGGCCGGCGCCGCCATAGACGGCGGCGGTCGAGGAAAAGATAAAATTGGGCACGCCTTCGCGCACCGCGGTCTCGATCAAGGTGCGCGTCTTGCAGGTATTGTTCTCGTAATAGGCAAGCGGGTCAGCGACCGATTCGGGGACCACGATCGAGCCGGCGAAATGGATAATCGCGTCGACCTTATTGTCGCGAATGATCGAGGCGACCAGTTCCCTGTCGGCGACGTCGCCGACGACGAGCTTTGCTTCCGGGGCCACCGCCCATTCAAAGCCGGTAGAAAGCCGGTCGAGGACGACGACGCTGTCGCCCGTGTCCAGCAATTCCCAGACCATATGGCTACCGATATAGCCGGCACCGCCTGTCACCAAAACCGTCATCCGCATCCTCGCTATTCATGATTTATCGGAACTGTCTCAATCGTCGCCGTACTGGAAAATCTGCCGCCAGGCCATTAAAACCTGCGGTAACCAGTCTCATCGGCGCGTGGCATTGTCCTGAAACAAGATTGATCCACATCAAGGGAATAGGCCACGTTCCGTGGTCGTTAGGAACAGGCTCGGGGCGTGGCATTTTGACCAAAAAGGCCAGGTGGACGATGAATGGGCCAATGACTATGATCCCGCGCAAAACTGGGAAGGCGACATGAATTACCAGCGGTTTTTCGAGGAAGCGATCGACCAGCTCCATGCGGAGCGTCGCTACCGCGTCTTCGCCGACCTTGAGCGTATCGTCGGGAAATTCCCGCGCGCCATCTGGCGCGCCAATGGCCGCGCCGAGGAAATCACCGTCTGGTGCTCCAACGACTATCTCGGCATGGGCCAGCATCCCGACGTCATTGCCGCGTTCCAGAAGGCGGCAGGCAAGATGGGGTCGGGGGCCGGCGGCACCCGCAACATTTCCGGCACCAGCAACCCGCTGGTCGAGCTCGAACTGGAGCTGGCCGACCTGCACGACAAGGAAGCCGCACTGGTTTTCACCTCCGGCTTCGTTTCCAACGAGGCGTCGATCTCGACCATTGCAAAGCTGCTTCCCAATTGCCTGATCATCTCGGACGAGCTCAACCACGCTTCGATGATCGAGGGCGTGCGGCGCTCGGGCGCCGAGAAGAAGATCTTCCGCCATAACGACGTCGCGCATCTCGAAAGCCTGCTGCAGACGGCCGGCCGCGAGCGCGCCAAGCTGATTGTCTTCGAGAGCGTCTATTCGATGGACGGCGACATCGCGCCGATCAAGCAGATCGTCGACCTCGCCGAGCGCTACAACGCCATGACCTACATCGACGAGGTCCACGCCGTCGGCATGTACGGGCCGCGCGGCGGCGGCATCACCGAGCGCGAAGGGCTGGCCGACCGCATCGACATCATCGAGGGCACGCTGGCCAAGGCGTTCGGCACGCTTGGTGGCTACATCGCCGGCACCGGCGCCGTGATCGACGCGGTGCGCTCCTATGCGCCGGGCTTCATCTTCACCACGGCGTTGCCGCCGGCGATCGCTGCCGCGGCAACCACCTCGATCCGCCATCTCAAGCGCTCGCAGGCCGAGCGCGATGCGCAGCTGCGTCAGGCGACGCGGACCAAGCAAGTGCTGGCCGCGGCCGGCCTGCCGGTGATGGAGTCGCCTACCCACATCGTGCCCCTTCTGGTCGGCGATCCCGAGCTCTGCAAGATGGCCAGCGACCGCCTGCTCGGTGTGCACGGCATCTACATCCAGCCGATCAACTACCCGACAGTGCCGCGCGGCACCGAGCGGCTGCGCATCACGCCGACACCGTTCCATTCGGACGCGTTGATTGCGTCCCTGCAGGACGCGCTGGTCGAGACATGGGATGCGTTGGGGATTCCTTACGGTTCGGCGGGCCGACCGTCGGTCGCCAAGAGCGACCGCGTCATTCCGTTGCTGGTGCCGAAGTCGGGCGGCTGAAGCCCGTTTGAAACTCTACTCCGGCGGCCATCTGACGCGGCTTTCTGCGCTTCCGGTGCTCACGGACCCAAATGTCCGCTGCGCTCCGGTTCTCGAAACCCACGCCAGCTGACTCGCCGGAGCGAGTTTGAACTCGGGGCTTCGAGGCAGCTCACATATTCTTCATCCATTTCGCCAGCCGGTGCGCGGCTTCCTCGAGCTGGTCGAGACGGCGGTGGAAGCATAGCCTGAGAAAGGATTCGCCGCCGGGGCCGAAGGCGGTGCCGGGAGCCAGGCCGACATTGGCGCGGTCGACCATGTCGAAGGCCGCGGCGCGGGAATCGGTGATGCCGTCGACCGCGAAGAACAGATAGAATGCGCCCTGCGGCACGGTGAACCGCGCCCTGCCGGTTTCGGCGAGAATGCCGCACACCAGGTCGCGCGCCGCCCTCGCCCGCTCCACCTGCTCGACGATGAAGGCGTCGCCCTCATCGAGGGCAACGACGGCGCCGCGCTGCATGAACTGCGCAACGCCGGACGTCGAATACTGGACCAGGTTCTCGAACACCTGCTGCAAGGCGGGATGGATCTTGATCCAGCCGATGCGCCAGCCGGTCATCGCCCAGTTCTTGGAAAAGGAATTGACGAACAGGATGCGATCCTCATCGGCCATGATGTCGATGAAGGACGGCGCGCGACTATCGCCGTAATGAAACAGCGAATAGATCTCGTCGGCGATGATCCACAGGCCCCTTTCGCGGGCAAGGTCGAGGATCGCCTGCAGCGTCTCCTTGTCGGCGGTCCAGCCGGTCGGGTTGGACGGCGTGTTGACGAACAGCGCCTTGGTCCGCGGCGTGATCGCGGCTGCGATCTTGTCGACATCGCAGGACCAGCCATTGCCCGACTGGTCGAGCGTGACCGCGACCGGCACGGCGCCGGCGACGCCGGCGGCGGCGGCGAAGTTCGGCCATGCCGGCGACAGGTAGACGAGTTCGTCGCCCTTGCCGGCCACCGCGTCGATGGCCATCTGGATGGCATGCATGCCGGAGCCGGTGACGATGAATTCCTCGTTGGCGAAAGTCTTGCCGAAATGCCTGGTGTAGTAGCGGGCGAGTGCCTGCCTGAGTTCGGGAATGCCCCGCTGCCAGGTGTAGAAGGTTTCACCGCCGGCGAGTGCCTTGGCGGCGGCATCAGTGATGAAGGCAGGCGTCGGCAGGTCGCCCTCGCCGGCCCAGAGCGGGATCATGCCGTCGCGGCCGCGGCCACGGTTCATGACGGCGACAATGCCGCTTTCAGGCGCCGCCCGCGCTTCGGCGCGCAGAGTATCGATCAGGGTCATGGATGGGTCCGTTTTCGTTTGCTCGACTGCTAGCGTGTTTCAGGGCGGACGAAAACAGAAAACCCCGGCCGCAGGCGACCGGGGTTTTGGTCCAGAAAGTTGCCGCAGGCGCTATTTTCTGGCGAGGAGATCGCGAATTTCGGTGAGCAGCGCGACGTCGGCCGGTGGCGGGGCAACCGGGGCGGCCGGTTTCTCGCGCTCCAGCCGCTGGCGCAGATTGTTCACCGCCTTGACCATCAGGAAGATGATGAAGGCGAGAATGAGAAAATTCAGCGCCACGGTGATGAAGCTGCCATAGGCGAAGACCGCGCCCTGTTTCTTTGCCTCAGCCAGCGATGTGGCGTTAACGGCCGAGGACAAGGGCAGAAAATAGTTGTTGAAGTCCAATCCGCCCAAAATCGCCCCGATGACCGGCATGATGATGTCGTCGACCAGCGAGGTGACGATCTTGCCGAAGGCAGCGCCAATGATGACGGCGACGGCCAGGTCCATCACATTGCCCCTTGAAATGAATTCCTGAAATTCTTTCAGCATTCGACCCTCCTTGTCCTGACCGGCCGTGCTGCCGTCCACGCCTCGGCATCGACCGGCCGGCAGAATAGCAAAAACCTGCGGTTGCGACAGGCGCAAAGACGTGTTTCCCCGGCCTTGATTGTGCGAAGCCGCGGCCATAATGCGCCGAAAGCCGCGATGGACTCGGTCGCCAAGCTGTGATTGCGTCTGCAAGGCCGGATGAAAAAGCCGGCGCAGGGAGGAAGTTCGAGCCGTGCAGGGCTGGTTCATCGTCATCATCGCGATCGCCTACGTGACGTTGCTGTTCGTCATCGCCAGCCTGGGCGACCGGCGCTCGACTTCATCCGGGCCTGGCCGCGCCCGGCCCTTCATCTATGCGCTCAGTCTCGCCATCTACTGCACCTCCTGGACCTTCTTCGGCTCGGTCGGCCTGTCCTCCGAGCGCGGCCTCGAGTTCCTCGGCATCTATATCGGACCGGTGCTGGTGTTTGTGTTCGGTTTTCCGCTGCTGCAGCGCATCGTCAGGCTGGCCAAAACCGAGAAGATCACCTCGATCGCCGACTTTCTCGGCGCCCGCTACGGCAAGAGTTTTGCTGTCGCGGCGATCGCCACGCTGATCGCGACCATCGGCGCGGTGCCCTATATGGCGCTGCAATTGAAGGCGATCTCGGGCTCGGTCAGCCTGATGGTCGAGCACTATACCGGCTCGCCGCCGTCGTTCGATCCGTTCGTCAGCGACATCTCGCTGGTCGTTGCCATGCTGCTGGCGCTGTTTGCGGTGCTGTTCGGCACGCGCCACGCCGATGCCACCGAGCACCAGGACGGGCTGGTGCTGGCGGTCGCAGTCGAAACCGTGGTCAAGCTCGCCGCCTTCCTGGCAATCGGCCTGATGGTCATGTTCCTGATCTTCGGTGGGCCAGGCGACATGTTCGACCGGCTCGCCGAAAACACGCAGGTGCGCCAGGCGATGGGCTACAACACCTCGCTCGCCACCTGGCTGGTGCTGACATGCCTGAGCGGCTTTGCCATCCTGATGCTGCCGCGCCAGTTCTATGTCACCATCGTCGAGAACCGCAGCGAGGCCGAGCTGCGCACCGCGACATGGGTGTTTCCGCTCTATCTGGTGGCAATCAACCTGTTCGTGCTGCCGATCGCGCTGGCCGGCCTGGAACTGGTCGGCCCCAGGACCAGCAGCGACCTTTACGTGCTGTCGCTGCCGCTGTTCAGCGGCCACGACGTGCTGGCCATGGCCGCCTTCATCGGCGGGCTGTCGGCGGCGACCGCAATGGTGATCGTCGAAAGCGTCGCGCTGTCGATCATGATCTCCAACGACCTGGTCATTCCGCTGTTCGTGAGGCGATTGCTGCGGACCACGACCTCCGAGAACGAGGACTGGTCGACGCTCATCCTCAATGTACGGCGGGCGGCGATCTTCATCATGCTGTTCATCGCCTTTCTCTACTACCGCGAGAGCACCAACAGCGCGCGGCTGTCCTCGATCGGCCTGATGTCGTTCGCCGCAATCGCGCAGTTCGCGCCGGCAATGATCGGCGGCCTGGTCTGGCGCGGCGCCAACGGAAGGGGTGCCGCGCTTGGCATGGTCGCCGGCATCGTCGTCTGGAGCTATACGCTGCTGCTTCCCTCGCTCATCGCGCCCGATACCGGCATCCTGGTCCACGGCCTGTTCGGCTTCGATGCATTGCGGCCGCAGGCTCTTTTCGGCACCGTCGCCGAGCCGCTGAACCATGGCGTGCTGTGGAGCCTGTCGATCAACACGCTCTTTTTTATGTTCGGCTCGCTGTCGCGCGCCTCTGTGCCGCTGGAACGCATCCAGGCGTCGATCTTCGTGCCGCGCGAAGCGAGTCCGCTGCCCAGCCTGCGCCGCTTCCGCACCACCATTACCGTCAACGACCTCAAGGACACGATCGCGCGCTATCTCGGTGTCGAACGGACCGAGCGGTCCTTTCAGTCGTTCGAAAAGAGCAGCGGCACTTCACTGCTCGGCAACGAACAGGCCAGCATGGATGTCATCCGCTTCTCCGAGCAGCTTCTGGCCAGTGCCGTCGGCTCATCCTCGGCGCGGCTGATCCTGTCGCTGCTGCTGCGCCGCAACGACCGCGAATCCAAGGACGCCTTCCGCCTGCTCGACGACGCCACCGAGGCGCTGCAGCACAATCGCGATCTGCTGCAGATCGCACTCGACCAGATGGAACAGGGCATCACTGTCTTCGACCGCGATTTCCGATTGATTTGCTGGAACCGCCAGTACCGGGCGCTGTTCGACCTGCCCGACGAGATGGGCCAGGTCGGCGTCTCACTCGATCGTATCCTGCGCCACCTTGCCGAGCGCGGTGACATACCGGCAGACCAGCGCGTCACCATGCTCAACCGCCTGACCAGCTTCGTCAGCCCATGGCAGATGGAGCTGAAGACAAGCGGGCGCATCCTGGAATTGCGCTCCAATCCGATGCCGGACGGCGGCATCGTCGCCACCTACGCCGACATTTCTGGACGTGTCGAGCAGGATCTGGCGCTTAAGCGCGCCAACGAATCCTTGGAACAGCGGGTGAAGAGCCGCACCGCCGAGCTCACCCGCGTCAACGAGGAGCTGGCGCAGGCGCAGATGCTGGCCGAGGAGGCCAATCTCGGCAAGACCCGCTTCCTCGCTGCCGCAGGCCACGACATCCTGCAGCCGCTGAACGCCGCCCGCCTCTATTGCTCGTCGCTGATCGAGAAGACCGGCAAGGGACCTGCCGGCAAGGCGGCGATGAACATCGAATCGTCGCTGGAATCGGTCGAGACCATCCTCGGCGCGGTGCTCGACATTTCGCGCCTCGATGCCGGCGCGATGAAGCCGGACGATACGAGCTTCGGCCTCGACGGACTGCTGCGCCAGATCGGCAACGACTTCCGGCCGCTTGCCGCCGAAAAGAAGCTCGAACTCTCGATCATGCCGTCGTCGCTCAGCGTCATGACGGACCGCAATCTGCTGCGCCGGCTGATCCAGAACCTGGTTTCCAACGCCATCAAGTATACGCGCCGTGGCCGCATCCTGGTCGGCGCGCGGCGGCGCGGCGAACTGGCCGAGATCCAGGTTATCGACACCGGCATCGGCATTGCCGGCGACCAGCTGAACACCGTGTTTCGCGAATTCACCCGGCTCGACGAGGGCGCACGCGAGGCGGAAGGCCTCGGCCTTGGGCTCTCCATTGTCGACCGCATCGCCCGCGTCCTGCGCCTCGAAATCCGGATCTTCTCCAACCCAGGCAAGGGCACACGCTTTTCCGTGTTGCTGCCGGTGGTGGCCGTGCAGGCACCGCGGCGCGAGGCCGAGGCGAAGCCGCCTGCCCGTGCCGCGGCCTCGCTTGCCGGGCTCCATGTGCTCTGCATCGACAACGACGCCCGCATCCTCGACGGCATGCGGCTGCTGCTCGAGGGCTGGGGCTGCAGCGTCGACACGCTTTCCGGCGCGGAGGATCTCGAGAGGTCCGGCGTGCATCGGCCGGACATCGTGCTTGCCGACTATCATCTCGACAACAGGACCGGCCTCGAATTGATCGCCCAGTTGCGTGCGATCCATGGCGAGGACCTGTCGGCCGTGCTGGTCACCGCCGACCGCTCCAGCGAGGTTCGCGCCGCTGCCGGCAGGCTCGACGTGCCGGTGATCAGCAAACCACTGAAACCGGCGATGCTGCGCTCGATGATGGCCAGGGTCAGGCCGCTGGCGCCGGCGGCCGAATAGGAGTCAGCCGGCCGTCTGCAGCGGGTCGCTGCCGATTTTGGACAAAAGGATGACCGCCTGGGTGCGGCTGTCGACGCCGAGCTTCTGCAGGATAGCCGAGACATGCGCTTTGATCGTTGCTTCGGAGACCCCGAGCTCATAGGCGATCTGCTTGTTGAGCAGTCCCTCAGCCAGCATGCCGAGCACGCGCGTCTGCTGTGGGGTCAGCGCCTGCAGCCGCTTGATCAGGTCGGAAATCTCGGGATCGCGCTCGACACCGAGATCGACCCCGGCGGGTGCCGCGATATCACCTGCGAGCACCGACTGCACCGCATTGCGGATCTCCTCCATGCTGGCCGATTTGGAGATGAAGCCGGAGGCGCCGAGATCGAGCGCGCGCCGGATCGTCACCGGATCGTCATGCGCCGAGACCACCATCATCGGCACCGCCGGATGGATGCCGCGCAGCGAAATCAGGCCGGAAAGACCGCTTGCCCCCGGCATCGAGAGATCGAGCAGCACCAGATCGACATCCTCATTGGCCAGGACCAGCGCCTTGGCGCTTTCGAAATCGCCGGCCTCATGAATGGCGGCAACGTCTCCGATGCCCGCGAGAGCCTCCCTCAATGCACCGCGAAAAAGCGGGTGATCATCGGCAATGACGAATGTGTAGCCCAACGGTGATATCCCTCCCCGAATCCCGTTGGCGATTTTCCGCCTTGCAGGATCTGAACGATCATAACACTACGCCTGCTGTTCGGGTGGGCGGCTTGCTATTCCCGCCCCAGGTCTTTTTGCGAATTGCCTAGGTCTTTTGCGAATTGGGCTTGGCGCTGTCTTCGTCCTTGTCCATGTCCTTGACGATGTCCATGAAGCTGCGCAGGAAGCGCTCCATGTAGCCCATCGTCTTGTTGAAATCCTCCTCGCTGGGCAAAGTCGATTCGAAACGCGCGGCAAGCGAATTTTCGAGCTTGGCGACGCGTTCGTCGAGCGCCTTCACCGAATTTTGCAGCCGGTCGACCTCATCTTGTAGGGCGGCACGTTCGTCGGCCGCCGTCTTGCAGACGAGTTGGCCGGAGCGTTCCTCGCAGAGCGACATGGCGCCGGTTTGCGTATCCATGCGGACATAGCCATTGGCCGATTTCTCCAACCGGTAGCGATCGGCTTCCTCGGAAAAGGCCGACGCCGCGACAAGCGACACCAGTGCTGCGGGGATCAAGACGTGTTTCAGACGCATGTTTTCCTCCATGAGCCAGTCAGCGCAATCTATCACAGTTTGCGCCTGAAATGGGGATGAACCTGAAATGGGGAAGAACACGGGCCTGCCCTTCCCCGCGTGGTCGGTTCGGACTATAGCGCAACGATGTCCGAGATCATCTACAAGATAGTTCCCGAGGCGCTGTGGCGCGAGGCTGAAAGAGAAGGCGGCTTCACCGGCGCGCCGATCGACGTCGCCGACGGCTTCATCCATTTTTCTACCGCCGGGCAGGTTCGGGAAACGGCGGCCAAACATTTCGCCGGCCAAAGCCGGTTGCTGCTGGTCGCCGTCGATAGCGCGCGCCTCGGCGATGCGCTGAAATATGAGGTCTCGCGCGGCGGCGCCCTGTTCCCGCATCTCTATGGCGGGCTCGGCCTCGATGCGGTCGTTTCGGTGCAGGCATTGCCGCTCGGCGCTGACGGCCGGCATGAATTCCCGGCGCTGGAGGCCGAATGAGCGCGTTCGACCGGATCGGCCAGAAACTGCTGTTCACGCTCGATCCGGAAACCGCGCATGGGCTGTCGATTGCCGCGCTGAGATGCGGGCTGCCGGTCGCCGGTCGTCCGCCGCAGGACAACAGGTTAAAGGTCAGCCGTTGCGGGCTCGATTTCCCGAACCCGCTCGGCATGGCCGCGGGTTACGACAAGAATGCCGAAGTGCCGGACGCGCTGCTCGGCCTCGGCTTCGGCTTCGCCGAGGTCGGCACGATCACGCCGCTGCCGCAGACGGGCAATCCGAAGCCGCGCATCTTCCGGCTGCCTTCGGACGGGGCAGTGATCAACCGGCTGGGCTTCAACAATGAAGGCCACGCCGCCGCAGAGAAGCGCCTTGCCGCCCGCAAGGGCCGCCCCGGCATCGTCGGGATCAACATCGGCGCCAACAAGGACAGCGCCGACCGCGTCAGTGATTATGAGCGCGGCGTGATCCGGTTCGCGCGATATGCCAGCTATCTGACGATCAATATCTCCTCGCCGAACACGCCGGGCCTGCGCAACATGCAGGCGCGCGACCAGCTTGGCGAGCTCCTGTCGCGGGTCATGGCCGCGCGTGCGGCGGCACCGGCAAAACCGCCCGTGTTCCTCAAGATCGCGCCGGATCTGGTCGAGGCCGAGCTTGAGGACATCGCCGCCGAGATCAACGACAAGCAAATGGACGGCGTCATCGTCTCCAACACCACGATCGCGCGATCCGGCCTGCGCAGCGCCGGCCTTGCCGGCGAGGCCGGCGGGCTTTCGGGGAAACCCTTGTTCGAGCGCTCGACTATCGTGCTGGCAAGGATGCGAAAACTGCTTGGCCCGGATCCCACTATCATCGGCGTCGGCGGCGTCGATTCCGCCGAGACGGCGCTGGAAAAGATCCGTGCCGGCGCCGATCTCGTGCAGCTCTATACCGGCATGATCTATGCCGGGCCTGCGCTGCCGGGGCGCATTCTTTCCGGCATGGCCCGTTTCGTGGACAGTCAAGGGCTGAAGTCGCTGCGCGAGCTTCGCGACAGCCGCCTCGATCACTGGGCGGCGAAACCGCTTTAGCGATCAGTTAAAGGCTGTGCGCACCCGCAGCCGCAATATGGCGAGCAGGCTGAAGCCGCGTACCAGCAGGAAGACATGCAACGCCGCCCACAAGCCGTGATTGCCGAAGGCCGGCGCCAGAATCAGCAGCGCGGCGCTGAACGACAGGAACGACAACAGCATCATGTTGCGCATGTCGCGCGACCATGTCGCGCCGATGAAAACACCATCCATCTCGAAAGCCAGCACGCCGCTGAGCGCGGTGAACGCCGCCCAGGGCAGGTAGATATCGGCGATGGCGCGGACGTCTGTCGCGGTCGTGATAAGGGCGATCAGATCCGTGCCCTCCAGCAAGAAGAAGAGTGTCGCCGCGCCCGCCAGCCCGAGCCCCCAAAGCAGCGTCAGCCGCACCGCCTGGTCAAACGCCGTGGCGGCACGGGCGCCTATGGCGCGCCCGGCGAGCTGTTCAGCGGCGGTGGCGAAACCGTCGAGGAAATAGCCGGCAACCAGGAAGAGGTTCATCAGCACGGCGTTGGCGGCCAGCGTCAGAGTGCCGAATTGTGCGCCCTGGCGCGTGAACAGCGCGAAGGCGGCGAGCAGCGAAAAGGAGCGGATCATGATATCGCGATTGAGCGACATCATGCGCAGGAATGCCGGCAGATCGAGGACGCGGTGGCGCGGCAGCCTGGGCGCCGCCCAAAAGCGCCGGCCGACAATGGCGAGACCAAGCAGCATGGCGACGAATTCGCCGGTGACCGTTGCCCAGGCAACGCCGGCAACGCCCCAGCCGAGCTCCAGGCCAAGCAGGAAGCAGAGGGCGATGTTGATGCCGTTCAGTATCAACTGCAGCATCAGCCCGAGCCCGCCCTCGCCGCGCCCAAGCACGTAACCGAGGATGGCGTAATTGATCAGCGAGAACGGTGCTGCGAGCATCCTGATGCGGATATAGACGTCCATCGCCGCGCTGACGCGCGGTTCGGCGCCTATGAACCATTGCCCGGCGGTGGAGACCAGCGGCGCAAGCGCGGCAAGCACGACGCCGGCGACGACCGCGATCAGCACGGCGCGCCAGAACACCGCCTGCTCCTCCAGCGCATCGCCGCGCCCGAAGGCCTGGGCGACGAGGCCGGTGGTGCCGGAGCGCAAGAAGTTGAAGGTCGTGAAAACGACGTCGAAGATCAGGGCGCCGGCCGCAAGGCCGCCGAGAAGGGCGGCGTCGCCGAACTGCCCAACCACCGCCGTGTCGACAATTCCGAGCAACGGCGTCGTCAGATAGGCAAGCGTCATCGGCACGGCGATGGCGAGCACCGAGCGGTTGGTGACGACAAAGGCCCTGGCTTCGGTGGCGTGGGCTTCGGTGGGTAAAGCCTGCTCCAAACGCGTGTTGCTTCCCGTTGCGGCTTGATCGGCCAGCCGATGTGCCCCAGTTTGCCGACCTCGCGCAACCATCCACCCCGTTATGGTCAACCGAAATCCGCCTCTGGCGCACCGGCCGCCCCATGCCCTTGCAGATCGTTCATCATCCCGACTATGACGCCGGCTTCGCCGTCAACCACCGCTTCCCGATGAGCAAATATCCGCTGCTGATGGATGCGTTGCGGGCACGCGGCCTGGCACGTCCCGAAGCGCTCAACAAGCCGGAGGCGGCGCGGCCATCATGGCTGAAGCTTGCCCACGCGGCAGACTATGTCGACCAGGTGCTTGCCTGCAAAGTGCCGGTGGCGATCGAGCGCGAGATCGGCTTTCCCGTCGGACCGCGGGTTTCGCTGAGGGCGCAGCTCGCAACGGCCGGCACGGTGCTGGCGGCGCGGC
Source organism: Mesorhizobium sp. M0768 (assembly GCF_040320195.1). Lineage (NCBI taxonomy): Bacteria > Pseudomonadati > Pseudomonadota > Alphaproteobacteria > Hyphomicrobiales > Phyllobacteriaceae > Mesorhizobium > Mesorhizobium sp. M0768. The sequence goes on from NZ_JAMYPD010000040.1 coordinate 25,744, forward strand.
TGGCGTTGCTGAACGGCATCGCCTGCAACACCGCCGGCGGCAGCCATCATGCACGGCGCGCGCAAGGCGCCGGCTTCTGCACCTTCAACGACGTAGCCGTTGCCGCGCTGGTGCTGCTCGCCGAAGCTGCTGTCCAAAACATCCTGGTCGTCGACCTCGACGTGCATCAGGGCGACGGCACGGCGGATATCCTGAACGACGAGCCGCGCGTGTTTACCTTCTCCATGCATGGCGACCGCAACTACCCCGCGCGCAAGATCGCCTCCGATCTCGATGTCGCCCTGCCCGACGGCGCCGGCGATGCAGCCTATCTGGAGCGGCTGGACGCCATCCTGCCGGAGCTGTCGGCGCGAAGGCGCTGGGGCCTCGCCTTCTACAATGCCGGCGTCGATGTCCATGTCGATGACCGGCTCGGCAGGTTGTCGCTCACGGATGACGGGCTGCGCGCCCGCGATGATATGGTGATCCGCCATTTCCGCACGCTTGGCATACCGGTATGCGGCGTTATCGGCGGCGGCTATTCGACGGATGTCGCAGCACTTGCTGCACGGCACGCCATCCTGTTCGAGGTGGCGGCGGGCTACGCCTGAAAATTCACTTCCGGTAGTTAGCGATCCTGAGCAGGATGAAGGCCGGCACGACGATCGCGGCACCGAGCAGGATGTAGCCGAGAAAGCGGTCGATGGCGTGGAAGCCCATATTCCACAGGTCGGTGAAGAATTTGCGGATGCCGTAAAGCACATCCATCGGCGACCAGCCGAAGGCATTCATGACCAGCCCGACGAGGAACGACACCACAAGCAGCTTCAGGATCACCCGGAGCGGCGTGTCGCCGAGAAAGCGGTTCAGTGCGGACAAGCCTGTCTCCACAGTCGGGTGCCGCGATTCGGGCACATGCCTAGAAATACGCAGTTGGTCGTCCGGCATCAAGCCGAGCCCTCAAACCGGATTGCGCATCGGCGCCGGGCCATGATATCGGAGGAACCAGCGCGGGTATGATGTAATGGTAGCTTGTCAGCTTCCCAAGCTGAACGCGCGGGTTCGATTCCCGCTACCCGCTCCAGCTTTTGCCCCGGGTGCATTGCACTTGTTCTGGCCAAGCTGAAAACCAGCGGATTTATAGGCAGTTTTACAGCCCGGCTGGCCGTCTTTCATCTGTTTGGCCGATGTGCCAGTTCGTGGAATATCTCACATTGAGGGTCGGCGGGGCCTCGAATGACCCCAACCGGAAAGTCTACCCTTGGCCCGCTGGCTTCTGCTGGCGGGCTTTTTTGAGCATCAGGCAGTAGTGGCCGACGTGCATCGGCGCCGCTGCTGGCGGGCCTGTCTGGTCGTCTGGCCGGCCGCGGGATGCGCCCGCTACCCGCTCCAACCCTCAGCCCACCTCTCGCAAAATAAAATCGTGCAGCATCTTGGCTGCCGGTGACAGCGCGCGGTTCTTCACCGTGATCAGGCTGTAGGGCCTGACCTCGATGTCGAATTCAGTCTGGACGACATCGATGGCGCCGGCCAGGCCTTCGGGGTTCTGGATGAACTTCGCGACCTGGATCGAAACCGGCGCAATGGCGTCGGATTGCGCGACCATGACCAGAGTCAATAGCAGCGAGCTGGTGTTGAGGATGCGGTCCGGCAGCGCGATGTTGCGGTTCAAAAAGTTGCTTTCCATCGCCTGGCGCAGCGGCGAGCCGCCCGACTGGAAAACCCAGTCATAGGCGGCGGTGTCTTCCAACCGGACCGCCTTGCCCTTGGTCAGCGGGTGGCCGCGGCGCACGATCAGGCAGGCTTTCTCGACGCCGATAACGCGCGCTTCGAACAGCCGCGGATTGAGGTCGTCGGGGATGCGGGCGATGATGAAATCGTGGCGCGAGGCGATCAGCTCGCGCGCCAGGACGTTCGAGGTCTCGACCTGCATGGTGATTTCGATGCGCGGATAAAGGCGCCGGATCTCGCGGATCGCCGGCACCGCCAGCTCGATCGCCGGTGCTGTCACCGCGCCCAGGAATACCGAGCCGCCCTTGCCCGCCTTGAGCTCGAAAATCTCGCGGTCGACCTCACGCATCTCGAGCAGGATCGATCGCGCGCGCCGTGCCAACGCCTTGCCATAGGGTGTCAGCGTGATGCCGCGCGGCAGCCTTTCGCAGAGCTTGACGTCGAGCACGGCCTCCATCTCGGCGATCATGCGCGAGGCCGCCGGCTGCGAGATGTTCATGACCTGGGCCGCGGCGCTCACCCGGCCGTGCTCGTCGAGGGCTGCGATCATGCGCATGTGACGCAGGCTCAAGCCGCTGCGCAGCAAGGTTCCGCCATCACCCGGGATCTCATCGTAACCGGCTGATATTCCGCCAGGATTTCGCAGCGCCGCCATGATTCTTCCCTACTCTTACGCCCGGCGCCCTGGCTGGATCCGGCTGCGTCGTCACTAGCCTAAGCCATATCAGTCTCGATATAGCAACCATCAAAGATCGCATTTGACAGTTATGGCAAAGCGACACACCCTTCGCGCGTCCTGAGGCTTGACGGTCGGTGACGAGGGAAAACTCGTATCGATTGAACCAGAGTCTCGGGGCCGATTGGGAGGATACCGGAGATCGATTGACGGCAGCGGCGCGTTTGGCGCTCCTGCACGATTGCGCGGCCCACGAAACCCAAGGGTACGCGTCCATCAACCAGGGAGAGTTAATGTGAAGATTATCAAGACACTGGCCGCCGTCGCGGCCCTAGGCATCGCGGCCATGACGCTGCCGGCGCAGGCGGGCGAAGGCCTGATCGGCGTGCTGATGCCCACCAAGACCTCGCAGCGCTGGATCAACGACGGCGACGCCGTCAAGTCCCAGCTCGAGGCTCTGGGCTACACTGTCGACCTGCAGTACGCGCAGGACGACATTCCGAACCAGCTCAGCCAGCTGGAAAACGAAATCACCAAGGGCCCGAAGGCGCTGATCATCGCTTCGATCGACGGCACCACGATGGGCGATGCGTTGCAGAAGGCGAATGACGCCGGCGTTGTCGTCGTCGCTTACGACCGCCTGATCAAGAAGACGCCAAATGTCGACTACTACACCACCTTCGACAATTTCGGCGTCGGCGTCATCCAGGCCAAATCGCTGCTCAAGGGTCTCGGTTATCCCGAGAAGAAGGGCCCGTTCAACATCGAGCTGTTCGGCGGTTCGCCGGACGACAACAATGCGTTCTTCTTCTATAACGGCGCCATGTCGGTTCTTCAGCCGCTGATCGATGACAAGACCCTCGTCGTGAAGTCCGGCCAGATGGGCATGGACAAGGTCGGCACGCTGCGCTGGCTGGCGGCAACCGCCCAGGCCCGCATGGACAATCTGCTCTCCGCCAACTACTCGGACGGCAGCCGCGTCGATGGCGTGCTCTCGCCCTATGACGGCCTGTCGCGCGGCATCATCGCATCGCTGCGCGCCGTAGGCTACGGCACCGCCGATCAGCCATGGCCGATCGTCACCGGACAGGACGCCGAGACCGCTTCGGTCAAGGCGATCATCGCCGGCGAACAGTATTCGACCGTGTTCAAGGACACCCGCGAACTCGCCAAGGCGACGGTCGAACTCGTCGACAAGGTGCTCTCGGGCGGCAAGCCGGAAGGCCTCGACACCACGACCTACAACAACGACGTCAAGGTCGTTCCCTCGATCCTGTTGACACCGCACGACGTCGACAAGTCGAACTATCAGGCCCTGGTGGTCGACTCCGGCTACATCAAGGCCGAAGAGCTGAAGTAATCGCGGTTACAAAGTCTGGGGTCCTGCGCAGGCAGGGCCCCTTTTCGTTGGCGAGCCAGCCCGGTATTGTTTGCGGACCTCGCAGGAGTGGTATTCTCAATGGCATCGACGATTTTGGAGATGCGCGACATCACCAAGACGTTTCCCGGCGTCAAGGCGCTGTCGAACGTCAAGCTCATGGTCGAGGAAGGCGAGATCCATGCCGTGGTCGGCGAGAACGGCGCCGGCAAGTCGACGCTGATGAAGGTGCTGTCGGGTGTGTATCCGTCCGGCACCTATGACGGCCAGATCATCTATCGCGGCGATGAGTGCCATTTCAAAGGCATCCATGACAGCGAGCGCAAGGGCATCGTCATCATCCACCAGGAGCTTGCGCTGGTGCCGATGCTGTCGATCGCCGAAAACATCTTTCTCGGCAACGAGCACGCCAGATACGGCGTCATCGACTGGAATGCCAATGAGGCGCGCACCAGCGCCCTGCTCAAGAAGGTCGGCCTCAAGGAAGACCCCAACACGCTGATCACCAATATCGGCGTCGGCAAGCAGCAGCTGGTCGAGATCGCCAAGGCGCTCAGCAAGGAAGTGAAGTTGCTCATTCTCGATGAGCCGACCGCGAGCCTGTCCGAAAAGGACAGCCAGGCGCTGCTCGATCTGCTGCTCGAATTCAAGCGGCAAGGCATCACTTCGATCCTGATCTCGCACAAGCTCAACGAGGTGAACCGGGTCGCCGACAAGGTCACCATCATCCGTGACGGGCGGACTATCGAGACGCTGGCCAAGAAGGACATCTCGGAGGACCGCATCATTACCTCGATGGTCGGCCGTTCGCTCGACGACCGCTATCCGCCGCGCGAGCCGAAGATCGGCGAGACCGTTCTCGAAGTGAAAAACTGGTCGGTCTACCACCCCATCCATGCCGAGCGGCAGGTCATCAAGGGTATCAACCTCAACGCCCGCAAGGGCGAAGTGGTCGGCATTGCCGGGCTCATGGGTGCCGGCCGGACCGAGTTTGCCATGAGCCTGTTCGGCCGGTCCTATGGCCGTCGCATCACGGGCGAGGTGTTCCTCAACGGCAAGCCGATCGACGTCTCTTCGGTGAGCAAGGCGGTGGAACACGGCATCGCCTACGTTACCGAGGACCGCAAGACCTACGGGCTCAACCTGATCGACCACATCAAGCACAACATCACGCTGGCCAACCTGCCCGGCGTGTCGCGCCACGGCGTGATCGACGATTTGCGCGAGCTTTCGGTCGCCAACGATTATCGCGGCAGGACCAATATCCGCGCCTCGAGCGTCTACCAGATGACCGGCAACCTTTCTGGCGGCAATCAGCAGAAGGTGGTGCTCTCGAAATGGCTGTTCGCCAATCCGGAAGTGCTGATCCTCGACGAGCCGACACGCGGTATCGACGTCGGCGCCAAGTATGAAATCTATACGATCATCGCGCGTCTCGCCTCCGAGGGTAAGGCAATCATCGTCATCTCGTCGGAAATGCCCGAACTGCTCGGCATCACCGACCGCATCTACGTCATGAACGAAGGACGCATCGTCGGCGAAATGGCGGCAAGCGACGCCAGCCAGGAAAAGATAATGCGCGCCATCGTCCGCGGAGAAGGAAAAGCATCATGAGCACCGAAAGCGCTCCCGGGCCGCAGACCGGCGTTGCCCAGGATCTACAACAGGGACCTCGCATTGCCGTCTCGGCGCTGGTCACCAACCTGCGCGAATACGGGTTGGTGCTGGCGTTGATCGCAATCATGGTGTTCTTCCAGTTCACCACGTCCGGAACGCTGTTCAAGCCGGTGAACCTCAGCAATCTCGTGCAGCAGAACAGCTTCATCATCGTGATGGCGCTGGGCATGCTTCTGGTGATCGTTTCGGGCCACATCGATCTCAGCGTCGGCTCCGTCGCCGGCTTCATCGGCGCGCTGGCGGCGATGATGATGGTCATCTGGCCGCTTGGCCCATTGAGCAATCCGCTGGTGGTGTCGATCATCTGCCTGATCGTCGGTGGTGCGATCGGCGGGGCACAAGGCTACTGGATTGCCTATCACCGAATACCGAGCTTCATCGTCACGCTGGCGGGCATGCTGATCTTCCGCGGCATCTGCCAGGCGCTGCTGGGTGGCGGGTCTTCCGTAGGGCCGCTTCCCGTCGGCTTCAAGGCGCTCAGTTCCGGCTTCATTCCGGACCTGATCGGCCCATTGACGCTGATACCGCCAACCGTGAACGCCGCCGGCAAAACCATTGTCGGCAGCGGCCTGACGCTGCACCTGACGACGATCGTGATCGGCCTCGTCGCCGTGCTCGCCTATGCCTATTTCGGGCTCAGGGCACGGCGCACCCGCGAGAAGCATGGCTACGAAGCCGAGCCCTTCTCGCTGTTCGTCGTCAAGACCCTGGTGATCAGCGCGCTGGCGCTGTTTCTCGTCTACCAATTCGCCACCTATAGGGGCCTCCCCATCGTTCTCATGGTGATGGGCGTGCTGATCGCCTTGTTCGTCTTCGTTACCAAACGCATGACGATCGGCCGTCGCATCTATGCGATGGGCGGCAATGCCAAGGCAGCCCAGCTATCGGGCATCAAGACCGAACGGCTGACGTTGATGGTGTTCATCAATATGGGCGTGCTGTCGGCACTCGGCGGCCTGATTATCGCAGCGCGCCTGGGGCAGGCTGTGCCGGCGGCCGGCCTCGGCAGCGAGCTCGACGTCATCGCCGCGGTGTTCATCGGTGGCGCTTCGGCGATGGGCGGCGTCGGCCAGGTGATCGGCGCGGTGGTCGGCGGCTTCATCATGGGCGTCATGAACAACGGCATGTCGATCATGGGCGTCAATGTCGATTGGCAGCAGGTGGTCAAAGGCCTGGTGCTGCTCGGCGCCGTCGTCTTCGACGTCTACAACAAGAACAAGGCTTGAGAGGCAACCAGGAGGCATACGGGTCACATCGCGACGCTGCCGGGCGGCGCAAAGAAGTCCCCCCGAGGGACCTGATCCGCGAGCGCAATCCGGACGAAGAATTTCAACCGAGGCGCGGACAGGGTCCGGGCCGCGCAGGGTAGGGTTTGCCGAGAAAGGGCAGGCCAGCCCACAATTCAGAGAGGGTTACCATGCTGATCTCACAAATCCTCGACGACGCCGAGACGATCCGCGTCGTTGCCCGCAACGGCGGCAAGACCCGCGTCATCAACGGCGCCCGCAGCGTCTATTCGCTGGCGATGGAAGCCGCGCGTACCGGCAGCGGGCTTGTCGCCCTGATCGAGCGCAAGGGCTTCGGCGAAACCGTCGATCTCGACGCAGCCTATAAGAAGGGCCGGCTGCTGTCGCCGATCAACCATCCCGATCCGGCGCATCTCCATCTCACCGGCACTGGGCTGACGCATCTAGGCTCCGCCGCGACCCGCGATTCCATGCACAAGAAGCTCAGCACGGACGGCGAGGAACAGCTGACCGATTCAATGAAGATGTTCCGCATGGGGCTTGAGGGCGGCAAGCCGGCGAAGGGCCAGATCGGCGTGCAGCCGGAATGGTTCTACAAGGGCAACGGCACCATGGCGGTGGCGCCCGGGGCGGCGCTTATGTCGCCGGCCTTCGCCCAGGATGCCGGCGAGGAGCCGGAAATCGCCGGTATCTATGTGATCGGCGACGACGGCGCCCCGTTCCGTGTCGGCTTCACGCTGTCTAACGAGTTTTCCGACCATGTCACCGAGCGTGTGAACTATCTCTTCCTTGCCCATTCCAAGCTGCGCAATGCTTCGTTCGGGCCGGAGATCCTGATCGGCGATCTGCCGTCCGATATCCGCGGCACTTCGCGCATCCTGCGCGACGGCAAGCTGCTTTGGGAAAAGCCGTTCCTGTCGGGCGAGGCGAACATGTCGCACACCATTGGCAATCTCGAGCATCACCACTTCAAATACTCAGCCTTCCGCCAGCCGGGCGACGTGCATGTGCACATGTTCGGCACGGCGACGCTGTCCTTTGCCGACGGCGTCAGGACCGAGGCCGGTGACGTATTCGAAATCGAGGCGCAGGATTTCGGCCTGCCACTGCGCAACCCGCTTGAAATCGAGCAGCCGGTGAAGGTCGCGGTGAAGGCACTTTGAGCCGGGCGTAGCCCGGAAGTGAGAGGAAGGTCAGCGCGCGGCGCGGAAATGCTTGGACAGTTTCAGGCCCTGTGCCTGATAGTTCGAGCCGAGATCAGTGCCGTAGAGCGCCCGCGGCCGTTTCAGCATGTGCTCATAGACCAACCGTCCGACGATCTGGCCGTGGTCGAGGATGAACGGCACTTCGTGGCTGCGTACCTCGAGCACCGCCCGGCTGCCGGTGCCGCCCGACGCCGAATGGCCGAAACCCGGGTCGAAGAAACCGGCATAATGGACGCGGAACTCGCCGACCAGCGGATCGAAGGGCGTCATTTCGGCGGCGTAGAGCGGCGGCACATGCACCGCCTCGCGCGACACCAGAATATAGAATTCGTCCGGATCGAGCACCAGCTCGCCGGCACCGCTCTTGTAGAGCGGCTCCCAGAAATCGACGACATCCTGCGCGGCGCGCTTATCGACGTCGACCAGGCCGGTGTGGTGCTTGCCGCGATAGCCGACCAGCCCGTCCTTGTCGCCGTCGAGGTCGATCGATAGCGCGATGCCCCCGCCTGAGATGTTGGGTGGTTCGGTGGCGACCAACATTTCGGCGCGGTGCAACTCGTGCAGCTCGTTTTCCGACAAGAGCGCATTGCCGGTGCGGAACCTGATCTGCGACAGCCGCGAGCCGGTCCGCACGACGATCGGGAAAGTGCGCGGGCTGACCTCCAGGTAGAGCGGGCCTTCATAGCCGGCGGCGATCTTGTCGAACTCGTGGCCGCGGTCGGTCATTACCCGAGTGAAGATATCGAGCCGTCCGGTCGAGCTTTTCGGGTTGGCGGAGGCGGAAATATGGGCGGGCAGCGCCAGGCTTTCGAGCAGCGGCACGATGTAGACGCAGCCGGTTTCCAGCACAGCACCTTCGGCGAGGTTGATCTCGTGCAGCTTCAGCCGGTCGAGCTTGTCGGCAACCCTGTGGTCCGGGCCGGGCAAGAAGGAAGCACGCACCCGCCAGGCCTTGTCGCCGAGCCTGAGGTCAAGGCTGGCCGGCTGGATCTGATCGGCATCGAGCGTGCGCGGCGATTTCAGCGCGCCCATCTGGAACAGCGCGGAAATATCCTGATCGGGAAGAATGCCTGTCTGCCGCAAGGGTCTGGCTCCGTTCGAACGCCGGGCGAGGTCTTGTTCTGTCGCAGGTCCGACCGTGGACGCGTTTGGCACCTGCTTGGTACAACCCTCTTAATCATGCCGGCAATTGACGCAAGCGTGGCGCGGGTCTAAAGCTCGTTATCCCGTGGTGATTTGGCCGGTCGGCTTGCAGCCACGTTAAACAAGTCGCTAAAGGACCGTCGGGCCGCAAGGCCATATGGACCGGTTGCGACTTTCGCGACCGGTTTTTTGTTGTTTGGACCAATTTTGGTGTTTGGATGGAATGATGACCAAGAAGCGCGACTGGAAGCCTCAGACCGCACTCGTGCATGCCGGAACGCTGCGTTCCGGCTTCGGCGAGACCTCCGAGGCGATGTATCTCACCCAAGGCTATGTCTACGAGACGGCGCAAGCGGCGGAGGCCCGCTTCAAGGGCGAGGAGCCGGGCTTCATCTATTCGCGCTATGCCAATCCGACGGTCGACATGTTTGAAAAACGCATGCGCGCGCTGGAAGGAGCCGAAGACGCGCGCGCCACGGCATCCGGCATGGCGGCGGTGACGGCAGCACTGCTGTGCAGCGCCAAGGCGGGCGACCATATCGTAGCGGCGCGCGCGCTGTTCGGCTCCTGCCGCTGGGTGGTCGAGACGCTGGCGCCGAAATACGGCATTGAGGCAACGCTGGTCGACGGCACCGACATCGCCAATTGGGAAAAGGCGGTCAAGCCGAACACCAAACTGTTCTTCCTGGAAAGCCCGACCAATCCTACGCTGGAAGTGATCGACATTGCCGCCGTCGCGGCACTTGCCAATTCGATCGGCGCCAGGCTGATCGTCGATAATGTCTTCGCCACGCCCTTGCAGCAGAAACCCCTGCAGCTCGGCGCCCACATCGTCGTCTATTCGGCCACGAAGCATATTGACGGCCAGGGGCGCTGTCTTGGCGGCATCGTTCTGTCGGACAAGAAATGGATCGACGAGAACCTGCATGACTATTTCCGCCACACCGGCCCAAGCCTCTCGCCCTTCAATGCCTGGACGCTGCTGAAAGGCCTTGAGACGCTGCCGCTACGCGTACGCCAGCAGACGGAAAGTGCCGGCCGCATCGCGGATTTCCTGGCCGGGCGCCCGCAAATCGCCCGTGTCATCTATCCTGGCCGTGCCGACCACCCGCAAGCGGCCGTGGTCAAGAAGCAGATGTCGGGTGGCTCGACGCTGATCTGCCTCGATGTGAAGGGCGGCAAGCAGGCGGCCTTTGCCTTCCAGAACGCACTCGACGTCGTGCTCATTTCCAACAATCTCGGCGACGCCAAGAGCCTGATCACCCATCCGGCGACGACGACGCACAAGAACTTGACCGATGAGGCCCGCGCCGAGCTCGGCATCGGACCGGGAACACTCAGGCTGTCAGTTGGCCTTGAGGACGCCGACGACCTGCTCGAAGACATCGAGCAGGCACTGAGAGTTGCCGGATAAGGGATGGCCGAACAGAGGCGAGCGGGGACGCGCCGATCAGGCGCCGGACGGGGTCTCTTCCAGCTCCGCGACGGTCTTTGTCTGGATAGTCATCACGTTGCCGCGCCAGTCGACGGCGCCGCTCAGCCATCCGCGCGCCCAAATGGCGGGAAGCATCAGGTCTCGCGCCATCATCGCCGGGATCGTGCGCGGCGACAGCTGCCATCCCTTGGCCGAGGCCAAGGCGCATTCCGGCAGGTAGGCCGCGACCAGCACGGCGATGGCGGTTGCCGGCAGGCTGACGCCGGCGTCAGCCGCCGCGATCAGCGCAAGCACCAGCGGCGGCGCCGCGCCGATCAGGATCTCGGGGGCGAAGAACAGCGCGAAGGTGACGCGACGCAGCCGCGCCCAGCGCGCCTGCCGCGACCAGATCTCGCCAAGCGTGCGCCGGCCGAGCGGCTGTTCGAAGGGCGAGGCGACAAGATTGACCCGCAGTCCGAGCCCGTTGACCAGCTTGGTCGCGGCGGCGTCCTCGGCGATCTCGGCGGCAAGCGCGCGGATGCCGCCATTGGCGTCGAGCATCGGCTTGTTCCACAACATGCTCTTGCCCTGCGCGAAGCCGAGGCCGAGCGCCTCTCCAGCGTACTGCCAGCGTGCCTGCAGCGTGTTGAGAAAGGCGCATTCGACCTCCCCCCAGAAACTGTCCGGCCGTGAGCCGATCGGCGTCGAGCAGACGAGGCCAGTGCCATGCCGCCATGCCGCCATCAGCTGCTGGACGTAGTCGCTCGGCATAAGCACATTGGAATCGGCAAGGATGACCCAGCGATAATGCGCCGCTTCCCAACCCTTCACGCAATTGTTGAGTTTTGGATTGCCGCTGATGCGGTCGTCACCGACTAGAAGGCGGGCGCGAATAGCTGGAAAGCGCGCCATTGCGGCGGTGATCGGCTTGACCACCGGGTCGTCGGCATGGGCAACGCAGAAGATGAGTTCGTAGCGCGGCCAGTCGAGTGAGAAGGCGCGCTCCAGCGTCTCTTCGGCAAACGGCTCGATGCCGCGCGCCGGGATGACGATCGATACCGGCGGCGCGTTGGCCGCGGGCGGTGCGATCCTGGCTGGTCGCTTCAGCTTCAGCGAAGCTAACAGGATGCTGGCGAGATTTGAAAGAAGGAGGGCTATGGAAAGGAGGGCGGCTGCGAATGTCGGTTCCATCGAGATCTGGTCACTCCAGAAGTGCCGGCCGCATGACGGCCGTTTTCAACAATTCGACAGAACGCTGAGTCGCCCGGCACAAGCCTGCACACCATCATTGTCATGTGTCACTTAAATGACATTGTTTTTCGGCACCTGCGCTCGAGTCGGGCAAGGAGATGACGCGCATCGTTGATCAAACTGCGCTGAGCGTCGAAAGTTCCATCTACATTGCTTTGGAGCAGTTTATGTACAGTGCCGTCACCCGCAACATCGAAGTGCAGGTCAGGCCGTTCTATCTGGAGGATCACTCCGACCCGCCGCAAAACCGCTATGTCTGGGGATATCAGGTGACCATCGACAATCAGTCGGATGAGTTCGTGCAGCTTCTGTCGCGCTACTGGCACATTACCGACGGCACCGGCAAGGTCGAGGAAGTGCGCGGCCCCGGGGTCGTCGGCGAGCAACCCGGACTCAACCCCGGCGACAGCTATCAGTATACGTCTGGATGCCCGCTCTCGACGCCATCCGGCATCATGGTCGGGCACTACACCATGCGCAACAGGCGGGGCGAGACGTTCGACGTCGCCATCCCCGCCTTCTCGCTCGACTTGCCGGGAATGCGGCGCACCGTCAATTGACGGCCGTCATCCGGCCGCTGCAAACTCCGCCGGGTCGAAGTCATATTGCTTCGAGCAGAATTCGCAGGCGACGTGAATGCTGCCATCCTCGGTGCTGTCCCTGATCTCCTCGGCGGAAAAGCCTTCAAGGATGCCGTGGATCTTCTCCCTTGAGCATGAGCACTGGTCGGCGACCGGCACCCCGCCGAACACGCGGACGCCATGCTCGTGGAAAAGCCGGTAAAGCAGCCGTTCGGCACCGATCGTCGGATCGATCAGCTCGGTCGGTTCAATAGTACCAAGCAGCGCCAGCAGCTCCTGCCAGGAATTGTCGGTCGGGTCGTGGATTTCCTCACGCGGATCGCCGTCGCCACCTGGAAGGTCGGGTACGCGCATGCGCTCCGCCGACTGCGGCAGGAATTGTGCCAGCAGGCCACCGGCCCGCCATTGTTCGCGGGCACCGCCGACGCCGGGCGTCAGAAGCTTGGCAACCGAAAGCCGGAGGTCGGTCGGAATCTGCTCCGACTGGCGGAAATAAGTGCGTGCGGCATCTTCCAGTGTGACGCCGTCGAGCTGGACGATGCCCTGGTAGCGTTGCGTGTGGGCGCCCTGGTCGATGGTCAGCGCCAGGACGCCGCTGCCGAGCAGCGTCTGCGGTGACGTCTCGCCGGCAGAAGTCAAAGCCTGCAGCCGGTCGGCATCGAAGCGGGCATAAGCGCGCAGCGCGTGCGGCGTGGAGAAATCCGCGACCAGCATGTCGACCGGCCCGTCGGTGCGGGTCTGCAGAATGAACTTGCCCTCGAACTTCAGCGAAGTTCCGAGCAATACCGTCAACACACAGGCTTCAGCCAGGAGCCGGGCGACCGGCTCGGGATAGTCGTGGCGGCTGAGAATAGCATCGAGCATCGGCCCGAGCTGGACGGTGCGACCGCGCACGTCGAGCGGGCCGACCTCGAACGGCACGACATGGTCGTCGCCGGCGTAGCCGAATTCGCCGAGCTTGGGTTTATGTTCAGCCAATTGATGAGTTTCCAACATGACAAAGCTCCGGGGCGCGGCGATGCCGCCCTCCGGGGCGCATGCGACGAGACGCGCTCGATTTGCGTGATGCGCCTGAGATAGGCACCACCAACTCCCGGATCAAGGCGGCCCAGATCAAGGCGGCGCAGATCAGGCCGGCCCGGATCACCGCGGCTCGTATCAAGCGCCCAGGCACCAGGCCAGGACCGCCTTCTGGGCATGGAGCCGGTTCTCGGCCTCATCGAACACCACCGAATGCGGTCCGTCGATGACCTCGTCGGTAACCTCCTCACCGCGATGCGCCGGCAGACAGTGCATGAACAGCGCATCCGGCTTGGCTTTCGCCATCAGTGCCGCATTGACCTGATAGGGCAGGAAGACATTGTGGCCGCGGGCACGGTGCTCCTGGCCCATCGACACCCAGCAGTCGGTGACGATGCAGTCGGCCTCGTGAACGGCCTCCTCGGGCGAACGGGTGAATTTCAGCTTGCCGCCATTGGCTTTCGACCAGTCGACATGCTTCTGGGCCGGTTCGCTGCCCTCGGGCACGGCGACATTCAGCTTGAAATGGAACCGCGCGGATGCCTCCAGCAGCGAATGCAGCACGTTGTTGCCGTCGCCGGTCCAGGCGATCGTTTTACCGGCCACCGGACCGCGGTGCTCTTCGAAGGTCATGATGTCGGCCATCAGCTGGCAGGGATGGGTCTCGTCGGTCAGCCCGTTAATGACGGGGACCGTAGCGTTTTCCATCAGTTCCAGCAGCCGGTCATGCGAGGTGGTGCGGATCATGATGGCATCGACGTAGCGCGACAGCACCTTGGCCGTGTCGGCAATGGTCTCCGAGCGGCCAAGCTGCATCTCGGTGCCGGTCAGCATGATCGTCTCGCCACCCAACTGCCGCATACCGACGTCGAACGACACGCGCGTGCGCGTCGACGGCTTGTCGAAGATCATCGCCAGCACCTTGCCTTCGAGCGGCTTGCTGCGTTCGCCGGCCTTGAGCCTTGCCTTTCGCACCGCTGCGTCGTCGAGCATGAAGCGCAGATCGCCTTCGGAAACGGCGGAAAGATCGGTGAAATGGCGAAGGGACATCAGGAATTCCAGGATTACTTCGCAGCGGCAGCGACGATGGCATCTGCCAGGCTCTTGGCGCCGGCACGAATGCGCTCGAGCGCTTCGTGGATCTCGGCGTCGGTGACGGTGAGAGGCGGCAGCAGGCGGATAACGTTGTCGCCGGCCGGAACCGTCAAGAGATGCTGGTCACGCAGTGCCACCGTGACCTTGGTGTTGGGCATCGCGCATTTAAGCCCGAGCATCAGGCCGGTGCCCCTGATGCTTTCGATAACATCCGGAAATTCGTCGGCGACGCCAGCGAGCCCCTGCTTCAACAGCAGTGCCTTGCGCTGGACGTCTTCGAGAAAGCCGTCTTCCAGTACCACGTCGAGCACGGCGTTGCCGACCGCCATTGCCAGCGGATTGCCGCCGAAGGTGGTGCCGTGCACGCCGGCGGTCATGCCGACCGCTGCCTCGTCGGTGGCGAGGCAGGCACCCATCGGGAAGCCGCCGCCGATGCCTTTGGCCACCGCCATGAGGTCGGGGGTGACACCCGCCCACTCATGCGCGAACAGCTTTCCGGTGCGGCCGACGCCGCATTGGACCTCGTCGAAAATCAGGAGCAGTCCGTGCTGATCGCAGAGCTGCCTGAGCCGCTTCAGCGATTGCGTCGGCACTTGCCTGATGCCGCCCTCGCCTTGCACCGGCTCGATCAGGATCGCCGCGGTTTCAGGCGTGATCGCCTTCTCGGTGGCATCCACATCGTCGAAACCGACCTGGTCGAAGCCGTCGACCTTGGGGCCGAAACCTTCCAGATACTTGTACTGGCCGCCGGCGGCGATGGTCGCCAGGGTGCGGCCGTGGAAGGCGCCTTCGAAGGTGATTGTGCGGTAGCGCTCGGGATGGCCCTTGACGAAGTGGTAGCGCCGCGCCGTCTTGATGGCGCATTCGAGCGCCTCTGCGCCGGAATTGGTGAAGAACACCTTGTCGGCAAAGCTTGCGTCGGCCAGCCGCTCGCCGAGCCGGCTCTGTCCCGGAATCTCGTACAGATTAGAGACGTGCCAGAGCTTGGCGGCCTGCTCGGTGAGGGCCGCGACCAGATGCGGATGGCTGTAGCCCAACGAATTCACGGCGATGCCGCCGGCGAAATCGAGATATCGCTCGCCCTTGTCGGTGACCAGCCAGGTGCCTTCACCGTGGTCGAAAGCCAGGGGTGCGCGAACAAAGGTCTCGAAAAGCGCCGAACCGCTCATTATATGCGTCTCCGGAACCGGAAAAATCAAAAAGCCGCCAAAGCGGCGGCCCTTGTGGCTTATCGTGTTTTTCGGCCGTGAAGTCAACGAAAAGGTCGCGCAAGGTCGCGCGGCAAGCCCCCCAGCATAACGCCGGCTCCTAAGCGACCGGGCAAGTTGGGGAAAACCGAAAAAACCGATTCGTGTTGGCCTTGGGACTCTTGTCACCGAGTCAGCGCATAAGGTAATTGTAGCAGAGAAATAACTAGATTTCGTGCGGCGGACCTAATCACCCGATATATGTGGTGTCTGCCCGGCAGAAGCCGGGTCGGGAATGGATTCCGATTGCCGCACGTTTCAGCAGGAGCGCGGTCTCATGAACTGGACTGACGAGCGAGTCGAACTTCTCAGAAAATTGTGGTCGGAGGGCCTCAGCGCCAGCCAGATCGCCGCACAGCTTGGCGGGGTCAGCCGCAATGCGGTCATCGGCAAAGTGCACCGGCTGAAACTGTCCGGTCGCGGACGCACGACCGCCTCACCGGCACGCCAGAAGAAGACGGTGCAGGGATCGACGATCCAGAAATCGGTGTCCCGGGCAGCAAGCGCCACGCGCCATGCCACCACCTCGATGTCGATCGGTGCGACCGCGCTCAAGGCGCAGTTCGATGCCGAACCGGTGGCGCGCCACTATATCCGCCCGGTCGAGAACGTCGTCGTGCCGATCTCGCGGCATCTGCAACTTGTCGAACTCAACGAGCGCACTTGCAAATGGCCGAACGGCGATCCGCTTTCGGAAGACTTCCATTTCTGCGGCAACGACGCCGCCGAAACCGGCCCCTACTGCAAGTACCACGCCCGCGTGGCGTTCCAGCCGGCATCGGAGCGGCGGCGGAGCAGATAGTTAGGGGAATAGGGGAGTAAGGCAGTACGGCAGTAGGTGAATTGTAGAGAAGCGCGCTCCCGAAGCGATAGCCTACTGCCCTACTGCCCTACTGCCCTACTGCCCTACTGCCCTACTGCCCTACTGCCCTACTGCCCTACTGCCCTACTGCCCTACTGCCCTACTGCCCTACTGCCCTACTG
>NZ_JAMYPD010000041.1:0-42095 GCF_040320195.1 Mesorhizobium sp. M0768
TTCGCCAAAGCAACAGCAGTCTGATCAGACCAGATACCGTTCCCAATTCGAAGGCCATCCGTCGAAAGCGCCCGCGTCAAGGTGCAGCGAAAATAGCGCTTACCCTGAAACAACAACTTTCCGTTAAGAGGCGTAAGGAACGCCGGAGTAAGTCCACTCGCGTTGCTCGCTCTCCTAACAGGGACGACTTGAATGGTTCCCAAGGGCGTACCATCGCTCTCCCAAAGTTGGGATTTTCGATCTTCATCGAACCCACTGAAGAAGAACTTCTGACCGAATTTAGTAAAATACCAAGGCCACGCGCCTGACACGTGGGCGTCCCTAATAACGATTTCAACCGTCCCAGCGCTGGTACCGTCAGTTTTCCAGAAGCCAACAACGTCCGACGAGTTGCAACCACGAAAGTAGAGATTCCCCCCAAATTCCTCAAATCCCACCTCACGTGTCTGTTTCGCAACGCCAATTTCACTGGCGTGCGTTACTGGAACTTCAACAGTTCCGGCAGCGGTCCCATCGCTCCTCCACAGTTCTCTGTGATTTCCTACGCCTGAGATAAAGATAAGTTTGCCACGGAGTTCGGTCAACGCGAAGGCTTCGCCTATGTCTCGTAAGATTGGGACAGTCCCGGGGGGCGTACCATCACTGGTCCATAACCCCCCTTCGCCGTCAGTCGCGAATGCTCCGAAATAAAGTAGCCTGTTGAAGACACCTTGGCCCACAAAACCCTCCCATAGCGTCACTTGCAGGTACTAACCGCGCGCCCTCTTAGTTCATACCTAACCGTGCCGCCGTCACTCGTTCTCGTACATCCGCGAATTGCGCTCCCACTAGAATCAAGATCATTCGGGCTTTCATGGGGAGAATTGTTGTTGAACCTTATACGAACGCGACTGCGAACTCAGGTATCCGTCCTATTGTTTTTCACATATGCCTCCCGTCCTGGGCCCGCAAACATCGGCACTTATCTCTAATTGAGCACACGCTAAGAGATCAGTAGCAAGAGCGGAACCACTCTGCATCACGAAACAGCAAGGCAGCCGGTAGTCGTATAATAGTGGTAATGTTCACGGCCTACCTCCGCTATTACAGTGTGTTGAGATCAGATGAGTTCCCAGGCTCACATCAGCAGATATGTCGGCCTTGGCTGTCAGTGAGTGTATCACAATTCGGCGCAGCGGTGAGAGATTTCAGCAAGCGATGGCCCCTTGCAACTTGGTCGCGGGTTGTCGCGTCTCCGTTTGCTCTACGCTGGGCTCGCAGACTTTAGATTCTAGCGGCGGAAGAGTACAACCGATGGGGAGGATAGCTGCGGCCTCTGGCCACCCTGCCGCCCGGCCGGAAAGGCCGATTTGTCATGATATATTGGGCGCTCCGGAAAGGGATTTGCTATCTCCACATCAGGCTTCGGCGCTTAGCAGCTGTGTGGGACTATGATAAAAGTTTGCCGTTCTGGTGGCAGCACGATTTGAGACTCTGGACGAGCGATCGGAACGAGGGCTGGCTTCAACGAGAGGCAAGGGGGAACGAAGTTGTTGTCCGGCGACTCGCCTCAACACGGAGGGCACAACTCAACCCGATCGGCGAACGGCAACAAAAGCTGACATAGCTGCCCTTGACCTCCAACCACTGAAGGACCCGAACGGGTCAACTTGCGACGTGTCGGCTGTCGGCGTCAAATGTCCGACAAGGGTCCGAACTCGGTCGTTCAGAGTGATTGGCTTTTGATCCTAGACCTGTTGTGGAAGTCGCGCCACACTAGGGCCCTCAACAGCTCGCCGGTGGTCGATAGCCGGATAGCCGTTTCCGTGCCTTCGGTAGACCTCCCCGGGGCCATAGCGAACTTGACGTCCCGTACTTCGTTCGAGGAAGGCAAACTTCTTCAGAGAGGAAGGCATGATCGATGAAAATCCATCTCGCGCGTCGTCGTGACATATCTGGCGGGAGCACTACGTTGGCGAACGAGCACTTCAATTCCCGCACCGCCTAGCAGACTTCGGATCTTCTATAGAATGTGGCGCCGCACTCTTCATTCGTGATTGCGGGCATTATCCCTTGCCCGTGAAGTGCCCTAGCGACTCTCTTCATGGGTTGGTCGCGAACTATTGAGAGCGCATACAGTGAAATCATCTCTGCTTTGAATTCGTTCAAGCTGTCTTGTGGTATCTGTATTTTAACGCCACTTCTCGAGTTCTCATTGGGCGGGGTCTTCAGATAGCCGGTGGCAATTAGAGCCTTCACCACTTCCGTGGTCGTTTGCAGCACCTTTCTTGTTTGCCTAACCGCAACGCCGGGTGAACTGGATCCGAACAGAAGCGATCTTATCTCCGAAGGAGCAACGAAAATCGAGGAAAAGCCGTTTGCCGTTCCGGCACGTCTGGCGCTGGCGACGGATCGATCCATCAGAAGTCGGACGATCTCCGCAAAGGTGCTGCCAATTTCCTTTGCAGCGGGCTTGATCTGCAGGCTCCCCATTTCAGGAACGGTGCTGACCGGTATCCCCTCTAGGACGTCCAGCACGTGGTGAACAGCCTGCGCCGAGAAATTGCGATCCAATTTCCCGGTTATCAAAGCCTCCCCTAAGAGACCTTTCGCGGCAACCATGTCGAGTTCATTGCGAGTGAGGCCTAGCAAGGCCATCACCTTTCCTACGGTTAGCGGCCGAGTTGCTTTCTTGACGGCAGCTCGCATCGAACCGACTTCCATGCAAATTTCTGCATCGCTCTTGCTTGCCTCGACGTCGTCCAAGACGTTCAGTTGAACTAAGGACCTCCGTATCGCATTCCAGGATGCTCCAGAATGGGCAACGACTTCAGCGACGGATTGCCGCCGCGGTGGCGTCGGTTGCAGATAACCTGCCGCGGCGCGAGCGAGTTGAGAGCTGGCGAATTTCCTCAGTTCTTCCCGAAACGCTGTAAAATCCGCCGTTCGATTATCTCGATGACTCAAAATGTCTGTGATGGTCCCGCCCAACAAAGTCATGATGCCCACCGTCCCTTTCGGACGAGAGTTCGCGGCCAGCCGCCTTTCGAGCAGTTGTGTTAGGCCCACGGGTCCTTCGCCGAGTATGTCGAAACCCGCTTGTGCAGATTTGGCCCACTGTTCGTCGGTTAGCCCGCGTGGGATGCTGTTCGTCCCTAACACCTCCGTGGCACCAAGAACCTCGCACAATCGAACGACTGCCGAGAGCCGCATGCCATCCAGCCAGGAACCGGTTGAGATTCCGTCTAATCTGTTGGCGACGTACTGCTCGAAAAGGTTGGGCGCCTGATACTTGTCTTCTGTGACATTGTCGACAAGGTCGATGGCTGCATCCCACGCAATCGCCGCAAATTCTCTCTTTTCGCTGCGAACGCTCCTGGTCGAAAGCTCAATCAAACGAAGGTGGTGAACACGGCAACATCGGATAGCACGAAAGTGCCATGGCACCCGGAGGTAAACTGCACTGTAGCGGTCGCTGTTTAGGCCCGACGACACGTCGCTTCTTACGCAGGCCGGACAAACGCCGAATTTGTCCATCCTCAGCATCCGCGCGTGGACGTCGCATCCACGGAGCGAATATGCCCGGGGCCCAATGAGCGTTAAAGCATTTCGCGCAAGGGTCGACGCATCGGCTCCTGAATACCCTGCCAAAGCAGACAAGGCGTCAGCGTCCCCATGCCTGACGCTGGTGGCACTCAGTCCCAATTCCTTACAGAATTGAATGGCGGTCTGGCATCCATTCACGGCGGCGAGGCGCGAGACGAAACTTGCCTGAGAAAGTTCGTCAGGCTGCAGAGATACCCGAGCGAACAGGCTCACCTGGCACCCCCTTTGCGCTTACTGTTGGCAATCGGCCGTTCTTCGATCCAGCGGGGCACGATCTGCGATGTATCAATTCTGCTCCAGTCAGCCGCCGTAAAGACATTCAGCTGGGAGGAGCACGCAGTCCTACGGAAATAGACGTCAGCGAAATCCGCGGCGCTCAGTCCACCAGAGCGATCTTCATTCTGCCCCTTCTCCAGCGCGGATCCGATTGCCTGTGAAGTGATCTCCATCACGGTGCCAAGCTGGTAGTTACCTGCATGAAGCAAGCGCAGCGCGAAGTCGGCAGACATCTCTTTATCTGCGAGGCCAAACGTCTCTGCCCTTTTTGCCACAATCTGACGAAGGCGGTCGGCATCACTAGCCTGGAGCGGATTGAAATGGACGATCTCGGCCCGGCGGCCGAACTGCTCTTCCACCCGCACCAGATCCAATATGGATGGCAATCCCGAGACGATCACCGAAAGCGGATTTTCGGCATCGACCATCAGACCTCGCAAAGTGGTGGCTACCCGCTCGACGGCTCTATCCCTAGCCCCAGGGCTGTGACCGACAAGTGAGTTGCTCGAATCGTCAATGTGCAAGACGAGAACTTGAAGACGCTGCGCGTGTTTCCGCACGCGTTCGATCAGCAACTCGGTGACCGGAGAATTCACCAGAGGGTAGCCCATGGCGTGCAGCATGCGGATGTAAAAGGCTCGCGGGGTAAATGTTTCGGGGGCCTTGATCGATATGAGTGGCCGCCGGGGAGCGATCGGATCGTCGGTCGGCCGTAAAGCTTCATGGGCCGTCAACAATCTTGAAAGCGCCCTCGACTTGCCGGCGCCCGATTGACCAGCGACGAGCAGGGCTCGGCCTTCCTTCCTGTTGGAGCGAGTCAGGGGCACATTCCTGTCCGCTCGGGTGACCACTCCATCGAGAAGCCGTCCAATTCCGTTCTTGAGCTGGTCGTCTCGCTCTGTGGGCACGTAAAATTTCGCGTTCGCTTCGGCATGTTTGATGCGGTCCCAAGCAAGCGGCCCTAAGCTCGCTTCAAGCGAAAACAGGGAGTCCTTTTCCGCCTCGATTCCCACTTCTTCCATCACGGTTCTTCCTCAATCTTCCAAACTGCCGAGTCGTCCGCGATGGCCGGTGCAGGCCCCATATGACCGCGGTCCTTGATGGGGGAGTTTCTAAAAGGGTCTACCACCGGCTGCTGACCGGCGGTTCTACCAGCCTGCTCGGATTGCGTTGCGGACAGCGGCTCCGCCACTTCGCCGGTGAATGGGATCAAAACGTCGAAGCTATCTTGGGCGAGACCGGGCGCTTCGATTTGCGGGGCCCCCATGTCGAAGCCGATGAACAGCTTGCGCTGGTCGCGCTCAATGTCCTGAGCTGACGGATGGGTCGCTCCGAGCCTAGCGCGAACGGCTGCGGCATCGCCAGCAGCCTTGATGTCGCTGATAGCTTGAAGCACGGTCGGCTCAGCTATCCTCGCCTCTTCACCAAAGCGGCGAGCAAGCTCGTTTCGCACTGAAACCCACACTGCGATGGAGATACCCTCAAGTGATTGATGGGTTCTGAGCGGATGCCACTCCCTGCCGAGAAGGACGGAGATTTCATGGATATTGTCGCAGTCGACACGAATCCGGACATGACCGTCGCCATGGAGCTGCCTGTGCTTTTGGAATTTCTCCGAATTGTACTTCAGGTTTTGAAAATGAATGCCTTCTGGAGTTGTGACACGGTCGAACTCCAGCCCGAAGATGGCCCTCAAGGCACGCTGATCGGGCGGCGGCGGCAGTTCGAACTGTTCCACTGCGCCGATCCAGGCATTGTATGGAGTCTGACCGTGCAATCCTCGATGGGGCGTGTTGTGATATACATCCAAGATATGGCGAACCAACAATACGTAAAGTTCGTTTACTGTCAGGGATGCTCGCTTCCCTGAGGCGTAGTCGCCTTTCGCTACCGGGTTGCTGAATGTCCTTCCGGTGAAGTTCACCAGGAAGGTCTCGTGAAGGGTTCGAAAAAGTCGCTCGATATGGCCGCGAATTTCGCTTCTTGCGGCGGGTCCTGCAACATGGTCCCCCTGCAGGTCGGTGACGGCCACTCTGAAGATTTCTCCGAATGAGGAACCCATGTCGGTGTGAACCCCGCCGAGCAGTCCACCAAATGGACCCCAGGGCGTCACCGCGCCAACAGCTGATGCAATTTTGCTCCTATCCGACGCGGCCATCTTCAACGCCGCCATCACATTTGGTACGCTGGCCGTTTCCGCAAAGCTGACGCCGAGGACAAAACGCGTCGCCACATCCATTGCCACAGCGACATGGATTCTCACGCGCTTGATTTCGCGGATATCTTCGTCGGAGAGGTGGGCCAGCAGGTCAGAATTCCATTCCAGCGCTTGGAGATGGATCTCCCATTCGTCGATCTCAATGCGCTCCATGGGCTTGAGCACCCGAACCCCTTTCGAGGCCATGGCAAATTGTCTGCTTGCGGCGACGCGTCCGTTTCGGGCCAGCGCGCGAGCAAAGGCGGGAGTCTGTTTAACCTTCTTGGCGAACGTCTTGGGCGACGGGCAGCGCAACGGCTCTTCGCCGCGCTTTAAGATTTCGGCGTTGGCCTTTGCGAGGAGCCCTTTGAATTGTTTGTAAACGGCGGTCATGGACGGACGCCGCTCATCAGGGAACGCCAAGGCCGCTTCATCGACCAATCGCAGAATCTGCGGCGACAATTTCGGCGTACTGCCACAGTTCCCATATGAATCCCAAAGCGCCGCGGGATCACATCCAGCTGCCTCAAATTTGTTGACCCAACCGGCAAGAGCGCGGGGACTTGGCATTGCCAGCCCATTTCCTAGGGTTGGGAACCTTGGCGTAGGATCCAAGCGCCCGCTGGGATTGACCGAGCGATCGGGATTGTCCCATCGAGGGAATGATGCCCGGGAATGATGCTTTCTAATTTCGGCTGTCACCCTGCGATCTTGTTTACGGAGCGCGCTCTCGCGTCGGCGGATGGTGACTTCACTCTCTGCGTGTTCGTTGTAGAGCTCCGTTTCCATCACTTCTATGGCGTCAGCGTAACCTTGCGGCGACCGACGGAAACGACCTTCCGCGTATCCGCGCAGGAATCGCATTACGAGATTCTGCTTGAAAAGGAACTTGGCCTTCCGCTTGGGACTCAGGCCCGACAAGAATTCCAGTTTGGTCGACAGGCGCGCATGAGTTCTACCCTTCGAAAAATGGTTTCGGTCGGTATTCAATCTGCCAGAAGAGTGGAGCGCCAAAACTTCGGCATGCGAGAACTCCTCGTATAGATCAGGCTGGTCCACCCGTTGCAGGACATGGCCATCAGTAGTTATCTCGGACGATCTATAGGCAGTGCCGCCGATCGTAATTCGATCGGTAGCCTCGAAGGACCAACGAGGAATTTGATCAGGCGTCGTCATGCTGCAGCCCGCTCTGCCGCGCGCACCAGGGTCTTCGGCGAGAGCAGACCCGGGCCTACTTTGACCAAAACGCCTTCGGATATCAGTCTCACCACAGCGCGGAATCCGCCGTTGTTGCGCCTCAAGGTTCTTCCGAGATGCGCTACTGTCGTGGCGCCGTTCAGAGACCCGACGATCAACGTCAGCAACTCGTAAGCTTCGAAGTCGGTGTCCAGGAGCACGCTGCGAAGCAAGAGCGAATTCGAGAAGTCGTCATCCGAGATCATCTTCTCGGTCACGAGTATGACGCCTGCCGCGTAGGATGGCGGCACTTGTTGCGCAATAAGTCGCAGCTGTGCGTCGAAATTCCTCAGCTTGACGAGTTCAGTTGGCTTGACCGCGATTGCAAACTTAGTTCCACACCGCCGTGTAGCAAGAAAGTCGAAAGTGTGCCGCCGCCACGAGCCGTCGTAGTCTTTGTAGTTGACCGCCGGCGGTTGATCCCAGAGGTGTACGATGTCTGGGCGAGCGACTAGGACCGAAGCCGCCTTGCGCTCAAGATGGCTCTCGAAATTGAGTACGCGTCGATCCGGTCCGACCATCGAACCACGCGCAGAGCCCTTGCTTCGGAAAGAAATATCGCGCGTGGCTATGCTCTCCGAGGGAGCACGCCAAGCGTCATCGCTGGCTTGGCTAGCTGGAGGCCTGTTCCGAAACGATCGAACAACTGATTCCACGTTGCGGCTCCGGACTAAGCCATTGCCGTGGCTTCGAGCGCAGTAATAACCGTGCGCGGATTGTCTGTGCCGTCGTGATTGATATGCGTGGAATTGGCCGCAGAACCAAAGATGTCCTCCTTGGCTTGTGTCAACAACTCAGCAAGCTGCCTCTCCGACACGGCGAGCACCTCGGCCGCCTCCACGACACTGAAGCCCTCGAACTCAACGAGAAGGAGCGCTTGGCGGTGAACGAGCGGCGTACGCATGATGTCGAAGTGGGGGAGCCCATCAACCGGGTTCGGGTCCCAATCGCGCATCTTTACTGTCGCTGAGGACATGAATTTTGTGAAAACGTTATAAAGCGCCACGCGAGCGCTCGATGCTGGTGGGAAGATACTAACGTCCGCAATGATCGCCTCCAGCAGAGCGCAAATCTGTGCGTCACCGCTCTCCTGCGAGCCCGAGAGGATTGATGCGAAGCGCCGAAGGCGGGGCAGATGCGGCGCGATAGAGGCTGACAAGCTCATGATACTCTCACTTCACCGACGTCGGAAACGTCCAAGGGTTTACTGTCCAGCGGCCAGCAACCTGGTTGACTCATGGTCAGGTACTGGTTACCGTGTAATCCAATATAGCGGTAACGGTTACCGGAAGCAGAGAACAAAACGCGCACAGTACCATTTATTTCTTTTTGGTTAACGTCGGTGCGTTGTTCGAAGATTCAACCCGCTAGCTGTCGTTGTCCCGATCAGTCGAACACCTGGCAACTGACGGATCGATGAGTTCCCAGTCGAGGCGGTCGATCGAGAGGAAAACTGTGCCCAATCTTAAAGGAGTGGAAAGTGTACGATCACATTGCAGTCGATCTATCAAAGTGGACGATAACTCCTACGACACTCAGTCCGGCCGAGCTCGAAGACGCAAGTGGCTTAAGCACAGAGTTACAGAGAGTCTGGAGGCGAAGAGGTCAGCTTTCAGATCGTCAGGGCACCCACGCCAGATTTACTGCGCAAGAGGCAGCTGCTGTGGCAGTGGCGGTTGCGCTGACTAAACAGGGATTTATGCCGGGAAACGCAGTGGTGATGGGGAAGACGCATGCGGCCCTGGTATTGAGGCTGGCACTACTGAGGGGCGGAATGTGTGAAGTCATCGGCTCAAGAGACGGCGTCAAACAATTCAGAGCCATTTTTGACAATGACGTTAAAATGATAGCAAAATTGGTCGATGATGAAACGCAAGAACCGTTAAGATTTCTATTTTCACTTGACAACGAACCTCCAGTCCTGGGCGATCCAGAATTTGATCAACTTGATATTGATAACCATTTAACAGGATACTTCATAAATCTAGATAAAATTGCGTTTAATATTGTTCGTGCATTAGACAGGCCCTTGCTATCCGTTGAGCTCAACGATGAAGGCGTCGGCAGTGAGCGTAAAATTCGAAGCATTGTTTGAAAATTTCTAAAATGCGACGGGTGAATAGAGGAGGGTTACGCACGACAGGACCCTCACTATGCGAATGCTGGAGTCGCAAGCTCGCTGTGGACCATAACCTGGTCCGGGACTCCGTCCGCCGCGACAGTGGTCGCATTAGCGAGCGAGCACATCGATATCTCGCTCTCGTAGGAAGTCATCTGGATCACGACGTCCGCATAGGCCGAGGTCAAGAGCTCCTCGAATTCCTCTTCAGACATCGCAAGCGCCTCGGCAGCTTCAACCATGTCGAAACCCTCGGCCGCGACGAGCAGAAGCGCTTGGCGCCGTATCGGCGAAAGAAACATCACGTCGGTGTCGCCGCTCTGACCGCCACCTGCGAGATTCCACGTCGGCACGCGATCTATAGCGGAGGCGTAGAAACGGGAGAACAAAGCATAAAATCATAAAATCCAATGCGTGGACTCGAGGCCGAAGGAAAGATGCTGAAATCCGCGACAAGCTCCTCAAGCATTGCCACCACCAGCGCATCGCCGATCACTTGCGAGCCGGCAACCGCCGTTGAGTAGCGACGAAGAGACGGCAAGTAGGGAGCAATTTCGGATGACGAAGGCATGATTATCTATCTCCAGATTGGGGCCGGCTCATCCGGCTAAGGTAAAGATAATCCTACAAAAGTCGAAATGCAATATAGCACGATGTGTCAAGTATTTCTTTACAAGAAACAAAAGCGGAGAAGCAAGAACAATCGCAGAACATATTTCGACGGAGCTTTGATCGGTACGTTTGTAATCGACTACATTAAATAGAAAAAAAATTAGTACTGACAAATGGCGCCGCCATCGCGTAGTATCCATGCACACGATGCCGAAAACATTGTGTCAAATCTTATGGTCAGGAGAACGCTGTGAAGATTTGGTAAAGGATAAGAAGCCAGCTTCCGGCTGGTCGACAATCTCTGAAAATCAGCAGTCTGGAGTTTCGATGTGGGCCCATAGGGCTCTCTGCGCACTCTCATGCGGGGCTGCTGGCGAGCGATGATTGGCTGAAGACAAAGAGTTTCACGGTCGATGAG
Organism: Mesorhizobium sp. M0768; assembly: GCF_040320195.1. Classification (NCBI taxonomy): domain Bacteria; kingdom Pseudomonadati; phylum Pseudomonadota; class Alphaproteobacteria; order Hyphomicrobiales; family Phyllobacteriaceae; genus Mesorhizobium; species Mesorhizobium sp. M0768. Next base: position 10,444 of record NZ_JAMYPD010000041.1, read on the forward strand.
TTCGAACTGCTCGGCATCGAGCGCGAGCGGGGCAAGGCGGCATTTGCGCTTTTAGCGGAACCCGGCACCGGGAAATATATCGGTTCAGCCTTCATCACCCTCGGACGCGACATGAAGGAACGGCTGTGGAAGCGTGTCCAAGAGCATGCCGGGCCTCCGCTAGAGGCCATGAAGAAGCGGACGGCGACGCAGTGGGTCAACCCTGGTGTAAAGCTCCGCGTCAAACACCTTCGCGGCGACCACAGCCACAGACCACGCATTTACTTTGCCATCTTGCTGACGGCCCGGTGAATGGCGTTCCGCTCGCGCTTTACGTGGCATATATCTCGGGCTGCTCAGACTCGGTCGCGGTAATTGGCTTCATAGGTGTGTCTCCAATTTGCCGACAGTGAACGAAATGAGAACATCGGAGTCAAGAGCCTCTTGACGGAACAGGAATATCTTCCTTTTCGAGAAAAGATGGCGCACGATTCAATCGACATGCTGGGCAAGACGACCCGGCACAATATGCTGTCAGGGCGGAATGCAGCTGCGGGAACGTGCGCTACTGCCGTTCCGGCGGGGTAGATCCCTTCAAGCTAAATTCGACTGCAGCCGCGGTAATGACCGATCTGGAGTGGGAGCATCGTCGCCGCGACTTTGACTTCGAATTAGACTAGGGGGTGACGCCAATCCGTAACCACGCTGTACTCTCCAGACAACCAACTTATTGACCAACCGGGTTGATCGCATACGCAAAACCCGTGATTGTATAGCGAAGCGGCTTTGCGCCGCAGATAGCAAATGAGGGGGACGTAGACATTGTGGTTCGACTGGAAGAGCTTAAGCGTGGTGTTCACATTGATGGTCTTTCGCCAGCCGGTACAGCCGAAGTAATTTCGGTCGATTGGCTGAGCGATCACCAGCTTGAAGTCACCTACCGCACCGGTAAGGGCCTCGATCAACGCATCCTCGTTCGCGACGACCAAGACCGGCTCCTAGCGGCGACTGCGACCTCGCCATTCTCCTTCGATGGGAACGCCGAGAATTTTCGTCTCGCGGCTGAAGCGCATCGGATCACTCTTGCCCATTTATTCGATCCCTATCTGGCGCTGACCAGCGCCAACATCGAAGCACTGCCCCACCAGATCACTGCCGTCTATGGAGAGATGCTGGAGCGTCAACCGCTGCGTTTTCTTTTGGCTGACGATCCCGGCGCGGGTAAGACCATCATGGCCGGCCTGTTTATCAAGGAGCTGATGATCCGTGGCGACCTAAAACGCTGCATGATCGTTGCGCCCGGATCGCTAGTCGAGCAATGGCAGGACGAGCTTAAGGAGAAGTTCGATCTCGACTTCAAGATTGTTGGCCGCGAGATGTTCCGTACAAGCTACAGCGGCAATCCGTTTAATGACGAGGACAGGCTGATCGTTCGGCTTGACATGGCCTCGCGGTCTGAGGATGTGCAAGCACTGATCGAAGCTTCACGGGATTTCGACCTCGTGATTTGCGACGAGGCGCATCGCATGTCGGCAAGTTATACCGGGGGCGAGGTCAAATACACCAAGCGCTTTCAACTCGGCCGGATGCTTGGTCGCAACTCGCGTCATTTCCTTTTGATGACGGCTACTCCCCACAATGGCAAGGATGACGATTTCCAGCTTTTCCTGACGCTCCTTGACAATGACCGCTTCGAAGGAGCGTACCGGGAAGGCGTGCGCACGTCTAACGCGTCCGACCTCATGCGCCGCCTGATCAAAGAAGAACTCTATTGGTTCGACGGTCGACCGCTCTTTCCAGAGAGACGCGCTTATACGGTAAGCTATCCGCTGTCCGCTGCCGAAGCCGATCTCTATGCCTCGGTCACCGATTATGTACGTGAAGAGATGAACCGCGCCGAACGGTTCGCCAATTCCGATGAAAAGAAACGGAACAATGTCGGCTTTGCGCTGCAATCGCTTCAACGCCGTCTGGCCTCGTCGCCCCGTGCGATTTGGCATTCCCTAAAACGCCGCCGGGAAAGGATGCAAAAACGGCTGGAGGAAGAGCAACTCAAACTGAGGGGCGGGACGCGTTCGACGTTCTCCCCGTCGTCCATTCTAGATGTTCCGAGTGATGACGATCTAGAGGAAATGCCTGAAGAGGAGGTGGAAGCGCTCGAAAACGAGGCAATCGACACGGCCTCCAGTGCTCGCACGCTGGAGGAGTTGAAGATAGAAATCGAAAGTCTCAAGGTTCTTGAAGAGAAGGCGTTCGCATTAAGTCGCTCGGGAGATGATACGAAGTGGACCCAACTGACGGCGATCCTCGACCAGCCCCCTATTTATGATCCTGCCACCGGCCGCCAGAAGAAGATACTGCTCTTCACTGAGCCACGCGATACGCTCGACTATTTGCGAGAGAAGATTGTCACTCGCCTTGGCGACCCTGAGGCCGTCAAAGTTATTCATGGCGGCGTACCGCGCCAGCAGCGTCGTGCCGCAGTCGCCGGCTTCAACGATGATCCCAAGGTTCGTGTACTGATTGCCAACGACGCCGCAGGCGAAGGCGTCAACCTTCAACGCGGCTCACATCTCATGGTCAACTATGACCTACCATGGAACCCGAACCGGCTTGAACAGCGCTTTGGGCGCATCCACAGGATCGGCCAGACTGAGGTATGCCACCTGTGGAACTTGGTGGCCGGGGAAACGCGCGAAGGCGCGGTCTATCAGCGCCTGCTGGAAAAGCTCGAGGAGGCTCGCAAGGCCCTTGGAGGCAAGGTCTATGATGTGCTCGGTGAAGCCTTCGAAGACAAGAGCCTGAAGGATTTGCTGATGGAGGCGGTGCGCTACGGCGACCGCGAAGATATTCGGGCGCGCCTGTTCCAGAGCATCGATGGGGTGGTTGATCAGTCGCATCTCAATTCCCTGACCGAACGCGCCCAGCTTTCGCAGGAGACGCTTAATCCCGAACGCGTCCAGGAGCTGAAGTTCGAAATGGAGCGGGCGCACGCTCGCCGCTTACAGCCGTTCTACGTCCGCATGTTCTTTGCGGAAGCCTTCAGGCGGCTAGGCGGCGAAATGGTTGTACGCGAGGAAGGTCGCTGGGAAATCCTTCGCGTGCCGGCGCTGATCCGCGGCCGCGATCATCTGACAGGGCACGGCGATCCAGTGTTGGAGCGATATGGCCGCGTCTGCTTTGATAAGACACATATGAGCGGGGCCTATGGCCAGGCGAATGCCGCCCTGATAGCACCTGGCCATCCCCTGCTCCAGGCGGTGGTGGACCTCACCATTGAATACTACGGACCGGCACTGAAGCAGGGCGCTGTACTTGTTTCTGAAACCGCTCAGGACGGCCAGCCGCGCTTGCTTGTCATGGCCGAACACGAGATCAAGGACGCAGTGACCGCACCCGACGGCCAGCCTCGCGTTATTTCCAAGCGGCTGCAATTCGTCAGTCTCTGCGAGGACGGCGGCGCGCGAGACGAGGGGGCTGCTCCCTATCTCGATCTTCGCCCACTGACCGCTGAGGAGTACGACCTGTGCAAAGAAACGCTGGAGGCGAACTGGCTAAAGCAAGACCTTCTGGCGCGAGCGCGAACATATGTCAGTCAGCATCTCGTTACCGGACATCTGGATGAGGTCCGTACGCGCCGCCTCGCTTATATCCGCAAAGTCGAGGAGGCAGTCCGCGTCCGCCTCAAAAAGGAAATTGCCTACTGGAGCCGACGCGCCGATCAACATCGACTCAACATCAAGACGGGAAAAGATGAACGACTGGCGCTTGCCCAAGCCGAGGAGCGAGCGTCACGACTGGCCGATCGACTGGAACTCCGGCTTTTGGAGTTGAAGAAGGAGCGCGACATTTCCGCAGCTTCTCCGATCATTCGCGGCGGCGCGCTCGTCATACCAGCCGGCCTACTCGCGAGGCTCAAGGGCGAGACGGTTTTCCACGACGGATTTGCGGAAGAGACGGAAGAAACCGAGCTTCTCGCGATGAACGCTGTTATGGACGGTGAACGAGTGGCGGGGCGCACGCCGGTCGATGTCTCGATGCATAATCGGGGTTGGGACATTGAGAGCGCCACAGCCGAGGGTGAGTTGCTGTTTCTGGAAGTAAAGGGCCGCGTCGTTGGCGGACGGGAAATCATTGTGACGAAGAACGAAATGCTCCAGGCGCGAAACGCCGGCGACCGATACCATCTCGTCTACGTGCCGATCGAAGCCGGTTTTTCAGGTCAGCCGCGCTACCTGTGCGATCCTGCACGCCATCTGTGGGAGGAAGGCGAGTTCAAAGACATCTGTAGGCATTATGCGGTCAAGGACATTGTCGCCCTGGCAACTTCCGCTCCGAAATGCTCGGGATTTTCGCGGCAATGACCGCTCGCTCGCGCCTGAAGCTCATCGAGCACTCACTTCCTCTCGAAGCCATCAACGCCGCTTCAAGCCGCGAGAAGTCGGTTCGTCATGGCCATCCCTCAACGTTGCATTTGTGGTGGGCGCGACGGCCTTTAGCAGCTTGCAGAGCAGTCATATTTGCACAACTCGTCGATGATCCTTCTGCCTGGAAGGAAAAATTTCCGACTGCTGAGGACCAGGCGAAGGAACGCCGGCGTTTGCACAAGGTCATCGAGGAGATGGTCGAATGGCCGAGGTCCAATGCAAAGGACCAGATGCGGTTCGAGCGAGCCATCGTGGCAGCGCGCTACGAGATCGCTCGTTCGGTGGCATGGGGTCTGGACGAGGAGCCGCCCACTGACCCTGAGGCGGTGATCGAATATCTTCAGGAAAAGGGACCTCCCGTCTATGATCCTTTCTGCGGTGGCGGGTCAATCCCGCTTGAAGCACAGCGCCTCGGGCTCCGTGCCTACGGGTCGGATCTCAATCCCGTCGCGGTGCTGGTAACCAAGGCCCTGATTGAGTTCCCGCCGAAATTTGCCGGACTGTCGCCGGTGCATCCCGAAGCGAAGAAAGAAGGAAGCCTCATCGGTCGTCAATGGGAGGGCGGAGCGGGACTTGCCGAGGATGTCCGCCGTTACGGCGAATGGATGCGCGATCAAGCGGAGAAGCGGATCGGGCATCTCTACCCGGGGGCGACCTTGCTGGATGGCTCGAAGGCGACGGTGATCGCTTGGCTGTGGGCGCGCACGGTTGCATCGCCTGATCCCGCGCAGAAAGGTGCGCACGTGCCGCTTGCTGCGTCCTTCGCACTTTCCTCGAAGGTAGGAGAAGAGACAATCATTGTTCCGGTCAAGGACGCCAACGCAGAGGATGGCTGGCGCTTCACTGTCAAGTCCACCGACGTGACGAAGGCCGAATTGCAGATTGCGGCTAGCGGTACGAAAGGGGCCGGCAGAGGATCGAACTTTGTCTGCCTCCTTAGCGGGGCGACCATTTCGGGGAACTACATCAAGGCAGAGGGCAGAGCGGGCCGAATGGGTGCTCGTCTCATGGCAGTTGTTGCTGAAGGAACTCGCTCGCGCGTATACGTCACGCCAACTGAAGCGGAGGAATTTGCCGCTAAGGTCGTACGCCCGATTGTACCAGAACTGGAACAAGCAACCCCCGAGCGCCTCACGGGAGGAACGTGCTTCGCTTACGGGCTTACGACTTACGACAAGCTCTTCACATCCCGCCAGCTCACCGCGCTTACGACCTTCTCCGATCTGGTCGGCGAAACGCGAGAAAAGGTTTTGGCGGATGCTATGGGTGCGCACGCTTTCGCCAATCATCCCGATCCTGATCTGCAGCTTGCCGATGGTGGAACCGGAGCTGCAGCATATGCGGATGCAGTGGCGACGTACCTTGCTTTCATTGTCGATCGTATGGTCGACAGGCATTCTAGCTTAACAAGATGGGATCCCAATCCAACCGGATTTGCTCCCAAAATAGCTAATACATTCTCCCGCCAGGCGTTACCAATGGTGTGGGACTTTGCCGAAGGAAATCCGTTTAGCTCATCCTCTGGCAACCTGCTTGATGCGGCAGATTGGGTCGCAAAGGTGATTGATAGGTCCATTCAATCGGGGTGGGGGCTGGCTAGGGCGATCGACGCTCCAAAGAACAGCTATCCGGTTCGGCCAACTGTTATTTCTACCGATCCTCCCTACTACGACAATATCGGCTACGCGGACCTTTCGGACTTTTTCTACGTCTGGCTGCGGCGTAGCCTGAAGGACGTCCACAAAGACCTGTTTCGCCGGCTAGTCACGCCCAAGAACGAGGAGCTCGTTGCAACATCCTATCGCCACGACGGCAAGGAAGGAGCGGAGAAGCACTTCATGGATGGGATGGGTGAGGCGCTTGCCGCGATGCGGAAAGCGTCCGCCGATGCACCGCTCGCAATCTACTATGCTTTCAAACAATCAGAGGTACGCGACGACGGGGTTCTCTCCCCGGGTTGGGCAGCCTTTTTACAAGCAGTTGTCAATTCCGGCTTGCAGGTGGACGGAACGTGGCCGATCCGGACCGAGCTTTCCAACCGTATGATTGCATCCGGCACAAATGCCCTCGCCTCATCTGTAGTTCTTGTGTGTCGCACGCGTCCAGAAGACGCCAGAGTGATTGGCGTTCGCGACTTCCAGCGCGAGTTGAAGCCGGTTATGAAGCAGGCCATCGAGGATCACCAGAAGGCTGGTGTGCCCCTACCTGACCGGCGACAGGCGGCGATCGGTCCCGGCATCGGCATTTTCTCAAAATACGCGTGGGTGCGCGAGATCGATGATAGCAGGATGAGCGTCGCGAGGGCGTTGGTGCTCATCAATCGCGAGATCGACGAAGCGCTGAGCGAAGGTACCGAAGCGCTCGACCCGGAAACCCGCTTCGCGCTGGAGTGGCATGAGATCAATGGCTACAAACTCGTCGAAAAGGGGGCAGGAGCCGCGATAAGTCAATTGATGAGTTTCAACCTCACTGAGGGTCGAATGAACAGTTCTGGCCTGTTCCGCTCACGTAGCGGTGATGCGAAGCTCCTGACACGCGGCGAAATGCAGGAAGCCGACCCGCAATGGAGCCCGTCTCGCGACGGTATCTTTACCGTGTGGGAGATGGCACAGCATATGGCCCGCGTGTTCCATGCCGAAGAGGGTGGGGTGGATGACGCAGGCCGCATCCTCGCCGAGAGCCGGCGCTCTGGGCCAGACGTTTTGCTTGTGGCCGAACGCCTTTTCGAGATCGCCACGAATAAGGGCGACAATGACGAGGCTCTAGCCTGGAACCAACTTCAGACAGCGTGGCCAGAAATCGAACGGGCTGCTGACCGCGCCGAAGAGGCCGGCATCGGCTCGGCACCCGTTCAAGCTCAATTTGATTTCCCGGCGCTCCCGTAAGGAACAGCCATGAACAATCGCGATCGTATTGCCCAACTTTTGGCGCTTATTGAGCGTGGTTGCCTACCCTTTGTGCAGAAGCACCTAACGGCCCAGCTTGGTGCAAACTGGCGGCGCACGGCGAGGATGCCGCCGTCTCTTTCTCCTATGGCCGACTTAGACGCTTACGCACTGCTATACGCTATCAACAACAATTGGCGCGAGGTTTTTCAGAACGTACTCAAAATGGAAGTGCGGGACGCGGCCTCCGCCGCACTGGCCGGCCGCAACAAATTCGCGCATTCTTCAGGCGCGATCGACGACCAATTGGCGCTCCGCGCGCTTTCGGGTGGATCCGATTTGCTCAATGCTGTTGGTGCGAAAGACGAAGCTGACAGAGCTTCAGCTTTGCTGAAGGGCTTACTGACGGCGATGGCCAGCCCAGCTATAGCAACAGGACAAGTTCAGCCGGCAGGCCCACTAGCCGAACCAGAAACACCACATCATCCTACGCTTACGCTGACACCCAATCGCACAAAGGCCCAAGAACCAACGCAGGAGGACTTCTTCGGCGGAGGCGAGGTGGAAGGGTTGAAGCCTTGGCGTGTGGTGTCACCCCCGCGCGAAGATGTTCTAACAGGCAGGCTCGACAAGGACAAATTCGCGGCCAATCTCGCCGCCGCGGACCGCGCCGAGGGCGAGGAAACCTACGCCGATCCGATCGAATTCTTCAACGCTACCTACTTAACCGCTGGCTTGCGAATGACGCTCGAAAACGCCGCCAAACGTCTCAGAGGTGGCGGTGGCCCTTCAACGATCGGACTGCAAACTAATTTCGGTGGTGGCAAGACCCACACACTTCTGTCGCTGCTGCACATGGCTCGGCTTCAGGACCTGAGCCGTGCTGACAACCTGTCGTCGATCGCTACCGAGATCGGTTCCTCCAATCTTGGGGAAGTGAACCTCGCAGTCTTCAGCGGCAGTGACAAAGGGCCGGACGTACCGCTAGCGACCGCAGATGGCCACGCTGTTCGGACCCTATGGGGTTATCTGGCCTGGCGGTTGGCAGGGCGTGAAGGTCTGGCGCTTGTGAAACCATCCGAGGAGGCAGGTACAAGTCCCGGTGCGGAAGTCTTTCAGAAAGTGCTAAAGCTGACGGGGAAGCCGTCGCTGATCCTGCTCGACGAGTTGGTCGTGTTTGTTCGCCAGCTAACCGGCGAACGGTACAACGCGCACCTCTCTTTCCTGCAATCACTAACCGAAGCCGCGGCGCAAATCCCAAATGCTCTTATCGTCGGTTCGCTGCCGGAAAGCGATCTTGAGGCCGGCGGAACCGAGAAAGGACTGGATACGCTCCGCGCGCTGGAAAAACTGTTCGGTCGAACACAATCAGCTTGGCAGCCGGCGCAGGGTTCAGAGACCTATTCTGTAGTTAGGCGCCGCCTGTTTCAGGAGTTGGATACGGAGGGCGAGAAGCAGCGAAAGCGCACGGTGGAACGCTTTGTAAAACTCTATCGCGATCACAAATCGGACTTTCCGTCAGGCACAGGCGAGCGCGACTACGCCGACAAGATGATGGAAGCCTATCCCATCCATCCGATGCTCTTCGACAAGCTGTCGAACGAATGGGGGGTGCTAGAAAAATTCCAGCGCACGCGCGGCGTGCTCGCGCTTTTGGCGCGCACGATCTTTGCCAGCTATCGCGAGCGTAGCGACGAGCCACTCATCCTGCCGAGTTCGTTGCGCGTGGATGATCCGGCAGTTCGTGGCGCGCTACTCGAACCGCTGCCTGGTCCTGTATGGGGATCGATTATCGAAGGCGAAGTCGATGGCGACACTTCGCTGCCGGCTGAGATGGAAAGCCGAAGGCAACGCTACCGGAACGATCAGGTTGCCAGGCGCGCTGCGCGTGCTGTGTTTGTTAGCACAGCTCCTGCTGGAGATGCCCGCGGCGGCATCACTGGTCCAGAACTCAGGCTCGCCTGCGTCAAGCCAGGAGAGCAGATTTCCATATTCGGTGATGCGCTTCGCGAAATTGCAGAACGGTCAGCGCACCTTTATGAGACGGAGGGCCGCTATTGGTACGGTCCCCGAGCGACGCTAAACAAACTGGCCGATAACCGACAGCTCGACGTGGACAATGATGCCGCCGATGCTGAGATCATCAAGTTCCTCAAGACTGACGAACGAGCAAAAAGCAACTGGGGTCGGGTCCATACCGCGCCAGACCGGGCCTCGGAGGTGGAGGATCGCCCGACCTCCGGGCTGGTAATCCTTGGCCCCAATCATCTTTATCAACCCGCAGGCGGATCAACTGCAGAAACCGAAGCGTTGGATGGATTGGACCGCCGTGCTGGAGGCCAGCGTAAATATCGCAATGCCCTCGTCTTTCTTGCTGCCGACGATCGCGGGCTTGAGGATGGTCGTCGCACAGTCAAGCGGATGATGGCATGGCAAAGCATCATCGACGACCGCAGCCTCGATCTGACCGACAGCCAAAAGTCCGACGCCCAAAACCGCTACACGCAGGCGGAAAGGGCGGCGAAAGATACCGTGCGCAAAGCGTGGTCGCATCTGCTGGTGCCGACGCTTTCTACGACGGATCAGAGCGTTATAGGGCTGGAGCATTTTGCTATGCGGCTTTCGGGTCAGCGCACCTCTGCGGATGCCGCCTGGGAAAAGGCGTCGGAGGCGGCGGTGATCTCAACGACACTCGGTCGGCAAAGCTTCACGCAGCGTATGCTGGAGCTTTGGCCACAAGGGAAGTCGGATCTCCCGGTCGACCAGGTACGCGACTGGTACTTCGAATTCCTTCACATGGAGCGACTGAGAGATGAGGTCGTTTTGGCGAGTGCGATTTCTGACGCCGTTGCCGACATGGATGCAGCTAGCGCCAAGTTCGCGCTGGCAGCGGATAGAACTGATGACGAATACACCGAACTTCAGTTCGCTAGGACCGTGCCGGTACGTTTCGGACAGAACATGGTGATTGTTCTGCGAGAGGTCGCCGAAGCAGCAAAGAAACGGGTTCAAATTAGCAAGGCTTCGGTGTCCAGCATTTCAACGGCTCACGCGTCCGGCACAGAAGGCGCACCGAGTGAGGCCCGACAAGCTGTGCGACCGACGCGTTTTTCCGGGATGATTGAACTGGACACCATTCGTGGTGCCATAAAGGTCTCTCAAGTCTTCGAAAGCGTCATTGCAGAACTCGACCGGGCGGAAGGCACAACCTTCCGTATCATGCTTGAAGTTCAAGCCGAGAGCCCCGAGGGCTTTTCGAAGGATGTCGAGGATGTTGTCTCTGACAATGCTCGAGCTCTCGGCTTTTCACGAAAGCAGTTCGACTAAGCGAACTGTTGTGACGAAGGAGTGCGCATTTCATACGCATCTGCCAACGGTGTATCAATGTCCTAAGCCGCCTGTTCAAGCTCCAACAAATGGTTGCCTATGTCAGGCACGGTCACCCGTGGAACGACAGCAATGTCTCGCTTCCTTCCCTGCTCCCCCAACTCATCAACCACCTCCAGCACATCGCCATACTGCTTCTCGGTGATGTGCGGGTCGTACTTGTCCTGATGCTTAACAATCATCTCGTACTTTCGCTGGCGGTCTAGCGCGCCAGCGTCGGCGCGATCCTGCTCTAAATCCCACATCAGACGTTTGATATGATCGATTGTCGTGTTGGACCGCTTTGCAGGCAGCGTAGCAAAATTGGCTACGAGGGATGAGCCGGCAAACCCAATGTAGATGTCTTGCGCAAGCGGTTTCCGTTTTCGTTCACGCTTTTCACGAACTTCGGGGTGGAAGAAGCTCGATAGCCGTGGCCTGAGTTGTTCGACATATTCCAAGACGAGAACTGGCAAACGATCGACTTTGGCTTTGGCCTCAGCCGATGTCGGCAATGCGCCTTCGGAGCGTTCGACCCTTTCCGCCAAGGCGGCATCATAAAGCGATGAAAGCGAAGCAAGCCACGTCGTCGCGATCTGCTTTAAACTGATGCCTTCGCCTTCTCTCAACTCGCCGAAGGTGATCCCCGAGAACGTCTGCCGAGGTTCGTGCAATGCAATTTGCCCGCGTTCCGACAAATCCGATTTCAACACGTCAAGCGCGACGCGGGCAACAAGCAAAGCGGTCTCTGCCCCATCGCCGAACAAACAATGGAGCCGCCGCCATGCATTTGCTTCTGCAAGATAGAAATCGGTCTCTGTCGCGCTGGCCACTCCGATAACGAGGTTCTCAGGCGAACTGAGGCGAGGTGAGAAGAGCACTGGCGTCCACAATGCTCTGAGATGATCGGCGCGGCTAGGAAAGCCGTCATTCGTGAAAATCGCACTCATACCAGCAACCCAAGAGCTTCTGACGCCAACCGCGGAACGTGATGTACACGGGCATTTAGGAATGCCACCAGGGCTTCAAAGTCTCCTCGCGCCAGAACATGAGCGACGTAGTTCAGTTCGCCTAAACGAGCAAGTTCTACCCCACTAAGACGCGCTGGCAGCGTACCCGCAGGGCCAGCGATTTCCCGTCTTCGATCATCGGGAATCGTCGGGGTAAGCCAGTGTGACAAGCGGTTATTATATTGGGCGTCAGGTTGGAAATGTGCGGGTTCCCATCCCGGACCTGTAAAACTGTGGCCGTGGTCGATGAGCCAAATCTCGCTACGGCCTGAGAAGAGCAGATTTCCCTCGTGCCGGTCCGTGTTCGCGATCCACGTGTCAAAGCCATACATTCCGGCCACATCGTTCCACGCTGCCAATTTCTCTCTGATCAGGGGTACCTTGCCAGGATCGCCGCAGTAAATCTGCTGAACATTTTCAGCCTGCTTGTCGGCAGATGCAAAGACCAAATGTCCGCTGCCATCAGCCAGTGGGCAACGCGAAACCGTCAAAATTCCCGGCTCCACCCGGGCGATTATTGGCATAGGAATGGGCAATTTCGACGCCAGGCCGATTGCAGCTGCCATGATCTCGTTTGCGAGCTGGCGCGCGCTCAAGTCTTTGATGATTGCCTGGCGGGTCTCACCATCGGCACAAAGGACCTGACCGCGAAAGGTGTCGTTCACGTTGCCCAATTTGAACGGGCTTGCACCGTGAAGCACTGTTCCGAGAACAAGATGCACCGGAGTTTCACTTTGCGCCTCGACGCCCTCCGGATCGGTCTGCTCCATACATCCCCCCGACCACAATCGGAACCATAAAACTACTGAGCGGATTTTTGAAATACAAGCCGCCAGCTCCGTTGTTCCCGCCAACAGCCAGCGAATTTAATTGCACTGGCTCCAAGTAGCACGGACAGGGAGGGATCGGTGGATTGCTGCTGCCATCGGGGCATTGTTTGTAGGTCGCGATAGGTGAGTGTTATCGCCAGTTGGATCGACCGATAGAGAGTGAATGATAATTTTATCGCGATCTTAAACTCACGATGGCAAACATCTCGGCATCGCAATCATTCTATTGAGCCGAAGGAAAGAAGGAAATTAGGGCCATCGAAACGATGTCGCTCCGAGATAGCCTAGTCGAAACGGCATTGGCTTGGCAGGATCGGTATGGGGTAGCGCCTTCGATCACCACTGCCATCTCCGAGTATGATGCGGCAGTGACCCTGTTGGCGATGTCAGAGGAAGCCTTTAGGCAGTCGCAGTTAAAGGCGACTGCCGTCCAACGTGGTTATGATTTCACGCGCGATGGGGTCCGCTATCAGGTCAAAGCGAACAGGCCAAGCGGTAGACCGGGCAGCAAGGTAACACTTTGCGCTAAGGCCAGAAACTACGAATGGGACTATCTAATCTGGATACTCTACGACCGGGAGTATCGCATTCAGGAAGCATGGGAATGGCCAGTAGCAGACTACATGGCCGCGTTCGACCACGTGGCGCGCCTTTCACCCAGCCACATGCGTCTTGGCAAATCCAGCTGGAATAATTTGGCCCACAAGCTGGAAGTTCGAGCGCCACGCCGCGAATAGCTCCGGTACTTGATCGACCCGGAAGTACCGCTCAGCGGCGGTCTTGCTCGTCGGCTTGTCGCGTCGCGCCAAATCCTCCGCGAGGGCTCTCGGGATCACATAAATTGTGCGTTCTGTGAACTCGCCCGCAGGAAGCAGGACTATGGCGAGCCAATCGAACAGGTCGTAGTCGTTGTAGCCGACATAGGCCGCCCCCTTCTTGAATGTGCGCGATTTGACGGAGATGCGCTGAGCTGGCAGATTCCGCGGTTGGGCAATTACGTCATAGCCGGGCCAGTTGTCAGGAACTTTGAGGGCAGGAACCCCAGCAAGCGTCAGTTCCGCCGCGACAACCATTTCACATGCATCGCCCATTTGCTTCGAGGTGTACGGTCTTGGTTCCAGACGGCTGACCTTCATTGGGAGAGATGCTCTGGATTTCCCGTCGCCCAACCGAGCCGGAGGCGCTGTCCACTATTCAAAACGATGGTCACCGATTGATCTGGCCGTACCGTCATGCCGAAAAGCCCGGCAAACCGCTCGAAGTCTGCGAACCACATTCGGGCCACAGAGAATGAATGAACGATCATCGCCGCTTCGTCCGTCTTGAACCGCTTGGCCTCCAACAGCGCTGACGCCGTTCGGTGCAGCAGCTGATAACGTGCGTCCAATGGCGGAACGCCATCTAAGCCCAACAGATCGCAGATCTGACGCATGCGAAGGCGTTTGCCATCGGACGGGCTCGCAAACCATTCGCCGAGCGTTGGACCAAACGGCTCGTTGACTTTCCCTTCAATCGTTGCGGCGCATGTTTCTTCGCCAAAGCGTATTAAGGCGAAGACATCGCTTTGACTGTCGCGCTGACCACCGGCCAATGGCACCTTGTGCTCGGGAAGTGCGACCAAAAGGTCAGTCGGCTTGTCAAACATCGCTGCGACCTCGGATGGAAGACCATTCGCGCTCTCCCAACTATGTGCGAGCGTCCGGGCCGAATAACCCATCCGCCAATGCTTGATAGGATCAGCCAAACTCGCCTGCCAGCTGTCTGGCCCCGTACTCGGGATATAAACACGCGACATCCTGGAAAACCCCTCATAATCAAACGCTGCTGGTGGCTAGCAGCCAACCGCCCTGTTAAGGGGCTTTAACCGCCAACTATTCGAGAGCCTTCGCGACAAGTGACCACCCCTTTGCGGTGACGACAAAGTCGCCCGCAGGCTCTTCCACCACGAGGTGCCCTCGCTTAACGAGAGCGCCCGCCGCATAAATATCAGGTCGAAACCACGTGTCCTCCATCTGGATGCCGACCAGCGGAATGCGACCACCAGAGAAGATCAGGTAGGACAGGAACAATGCAATAGTTCGCGGCGTCTCTTGAATGGCGTCATTATTCTCTTGGCCCCAGTCTCCATAGTCACTCAGGCCGCTGAAAGGTGATGGGTCGAAGGTCTTCGCAGAAGAAGGTTTTCCATCAATCGCACAAGCAATTGCGTCGATGATTTTGACCGCCGTCTTTTTGTCAAGGTTCAGCATGCGTCAGGTCCCCCCTTGTGCCTGTAGCCTACTATTAACATGACACCTTAAAGGCTGCCACAAGACCACTTCGGCTGCACCCGACGGTCCGCACCGGATTTTAGCGTGTTCTCACAAGGTTGCAGATGGAGCTATTCGGTAGCGATGAGTCCGACTATCTCTGTCGTTGTCCAAATTTCTCCGTCATCAACATCAATCGCACACCCGATAGGATTCGAACCTGTGACCTCTGCCTTCGGAGGGCACAAGCGTTTAGACATCCAAACTTGAGTGCAATCCGCCATGTGGTGCATATGGCGTGGCCATTTATCTGCCCGGCCGGAAGCAGTTTGGTCGATGTGAGCCTTGGATGCTTTTGCAGCGCTAGTGCGCGATCCTTTCCTAGACAGCCGGGAGGGCTAGGGCCCGTCTAGTTCGCGCCAGAGAACGAACCTACTGGCGTGGGAGAGCCGCTCCAAGGCGACGCCACGTACTTGAAATGCACCTAACCATCCGACTTCAGCAGATGCTTACAGGAATCCTGCGGATTGCAGCCCAATTTCCGGCGAGGCTGATCAACATTGCTGGTTTGCTGCCAAATTCAGCTTCTATATACACAATGGTTGGGAACCGTCGTTTGACTGTCTTTGCGGGAGGGCAGACGACGCTCTCCTGCGGTGATGCAAATCTTTAAATGCCAAAGATGCAAAAATCCCGGCAAAAATGCAGAACTCAAGTTCCCGCTACACGAGCCGTACAGGGAAAAAATGGTGCCCAGAGGCGGATTCGAACCACCGACACGCGGATTTTCAGTCCGCTGCTCTACCAACTGAGCTATCTGGGCCTGCTCCGGTAGGCGGCAATCTGCACACCGGGTTCATGAAAGCGCCGTCGGCACCCCTTGAAAGCGCGTGGGTTATAGCACGGGAATCCGGCCTGTCCAGCGCTTAGAGCATGATCCCGAAAAGTGGAATCCGGTTTTCGGAAAAGATCATGCTCAGACAAAACGCCAGAACCTGTTCGGTCCGACAGTGCCCGGATGGAACAAGTTCTGGACATTGATTTCAGGCGGGAAACGACAGGCAGTCCGCAAGGCCGATCATCGGTCACGATCGCGGCTGCGAAACAGTCCCAAGCCTGTGGAAAACCGCAGGTGGACGGTGCTATTTCTGGTCGTCGTTCTCATCCTCATCGTCGCGGCCCGGGATGACGTAGACCCCCTTCAGCCAGCGGTTGAGGTCGATGTCCTTGCAGCGCGTCGAGCAGAACGGGTAGGTTTCGCGCGCCGATGGCTTGCCGCATTCGGGGCAGGGCCGCTTGGGCCGCAACGGCGTGACCTTGTCGTCCGGGCTCATATCCGCGCACCCGACAGCCAGTTGGCGTGCACCTTAAACCCTTCGCCGCTCAAAAGCGCTACCGTCTCGTAGAGTGGCAGGCCGACGACGTTGGTGTAGGAGCCGACAAGCTTGACGACGAAGGCGCCGGCAAGCCCCTGGACGCCATAGCCGCCGGCCTTGCCGCGCCATTCTCCGGATGCGATGTAGGCCTCGATCTCCTCGCGCGGCAGCCGCTTGAAGCGCACCCTGGTCTCGACCAGCCGCAAGCGCTGCTTGCCGCCAGGTGTGATCAGGCAGATGCCGGAATAGACGCGGTGCGAACGGCCGGACAAAAGCCCAAGGCAGTTGGCGGCGTCGTCGAGCGTCTCGGCCTTGGGCAGGATGCGTCGCCCGACGGCAACCACCGTGTCGGCCGCCAGCACGAAGCTCGGCGCGTAGTCCGTCTCGGTTTTCAGCGAGGCCAGCGCTTTCTCGGCCTTCTGCGTCGCCAGGCGCATGGCCAGCGAACGCGGGTGTTCGGCGCGCAGCGGGGTCTCGTCGACATCAGCCGGCAGCACACCGTCCGGCTCGATGCCGGCCTGCTGCAGCAGCTCGATCCGGCGTGGCGAACCCGAGGCAAGCACGAGCTTCTGCAAAATGCCCATCGCGATCCCGGCCGGGTCCTTGAACTTACTTGAAGCGGTAGGTGATGCGGCCCTTGGTCAGGTCGTAGGGCGTCATCTCGACCAGGACCTTGTCGCCGGTCAAAACGCGGATGCGGTTCTTGCGCATGCGGCCGGCCGTATGGGCGATGATTTCATGTTCGTTTTCGAGCTTGACCCTGAACATCGCGTTGGGCAGCAGTTCCGTCACGACACCCGGAAACTCGAGGACTTCTTCCTTCGGCATTCGATACCTTTGCTTGGATGGGTACTTCCAGCGCCCCGGCCGGAAAGTTGCGCGGAACCTATATGATAAACGCCCGCTTGTGAACATGCTTAATCCGCGGCGTTTTCAGCCCCGTTGCCGAGGAAACGGCGGCCGATCCGCCCCTTCAGCCGCTCGCGCACGTCGCGGTAGGCGGCCATGATCTGATCGCGCGTGCCGCTGACGCCGGTCGGGTCGGGCATCGGCCAATACTCGACCTCGACGGCCAGCGAGCGGGTGAGTTCGAGCGCGATGTGGTGGGCTTCCGGCGCCAGCGTGACGATCAGGTCGAAATAATCGTCCTCGAGGTCATCCATCGTTCTCGGGTGCCGTTCGCCGAGCGACAGCCCTTCTTCGGCCAGCACGGCATCGACGAACGGATCGCGTTCGCCGCCGCGCACTCCCGCCGAGGCGACGAAGGTGGTAGGCGGGAGCACCTTGCGCGCCAGCAATTCGGCCATCGGCGAGCGCACGGCGTTCATGCCGCAGACAAACAGGATCGAGCGGGGCAGGATCTGGCGGGGCAGCGGGGCGGCCAGTTTCAGCCTCGCCAGTGCAGCACGCAAACCAGCGTGAACAGCCGGCGCGCCGTGTCGAAGTCAATCTCGATCTTGCCGGCAAGCCGGTCCATCAGCCTCTGCGAGCCTTCATTGTGCAGGCCGCGCCGGCCCATGTCTATCGCCTCGATATGGCTTGGCGTCGCGGTGCGGATGGCATCGTAATAGCTTTCGCAGATCATGTAGTAGTCCTTGACGATGCGCCGAAGCGGCGTCAGCGACAGGATGTGGGTGACCACGGCTGCGCCGTCCTCGCGCGCCACCGCGAACACCAGCCGGGACTCGGCCAGCGACAGTTTTAGCCGGTACGGCCCGGCGCCGTCGTCATTGACCGGCTGGAAGCGGTTCTCCTCGATCAGGTCGAAGATCGCCACCGCCCGCTCATGCTCGACATCGGGCGTCGAGCGGCCGATCGTCTCGTCGAGCTCGACATCGATCAGCCTGGCGCGGGTTTGGTCGTAGTCGGACATTTCTACATGTTCAGCCGGATGGCGACGGAGCGTCCATGCGCATCGAGGCCTTCCGCCTTGGCGAGCGTGATCGCCGCCGGCGCCAGTGCCCGCAACTGCTCCGGCCCGAGCTTCAGGATCGAAGTGCGCTTGACGAAATCGAGCACCGAAAGCCCGGACGAAAAGCGCGCCGAGCGCGCCGTCGGCAGCACGTGGTTGGAGCCGGCGACATAGTCGCCGATGGCTTCCGGCGTGTGGCGGCCGAGAAACACCGCACCGGCATTGCGCATCCGCGCCAGGAATGCCTCTGGGTCGTCGATGGCAAGCTCGACATGTTCGGCCGCGATGCGGTCGACCAGGGGCAGTGCTGCCTCGATCGTCGGCACCAGGATCACGGCGCCGAAATCGCGCCAGCTCGCCGCCGCCGTTGCTCCGCGCGGCAGGTTCTGCAACTGCCGCTCCACCGCCTGTTCGACCGCTGCGCCAA
The DNA here is from genome assembly GCF_040320195.1 of Mesorhizobium sp. M0768. Classification (NCBI taxonomy): domain Bacteria; kingdom Pseudomonadati; phylum Pseudomonadota; class Alphaproteobacteria; order Hyphomicrobiales; family Phyllobacteriaceae; genus Mesorhizobium; species Mesorhizobium sp. M0768. Next base: position 28,905 of record NZ_JAMYPD010000041.1, read on the forward strand.
AGGCACGGTCGTCGGTGATCAGGATCGACTGCGCCGACACATCGTGTTCGGCCTGGGCGAGGAGGTCGGCGGCGATCCAGTCCGGATCGTTGCTGCCGTCGGCGACAACCAGCACTTCCGACGGCCCGGCGATCATGTCGATGCCGACCGTGCCGAACACCTGGCGCTTGGCCGCCGCGACATAGGCATTGCCGGGACCGACGATCTTGGCGACGGGCTTTATCGTTTCGGTACCATAGGCAAGGGCCGCGATCGCCTGGGCGCCACCAACGCGGTAGATTTCGGAGACACCGGCAAGATCGGCTGCCACCAGCACCAGCGGCGGCACCTCGCCGCCAGAGGCCGGCACCACCATGGCGATGCGCTCGACGCCGGCGACCTTGGCCGGTACCGCGTTCATCAGCACCGAACTCGGATAGCTCGCCGTGCCGCCCGGCACGTAGAGCCCGACGGCCTCGATTGCCGTCCAGCGCGAGCCGAGCTCGACGCCGGCGGCATCGGTGTAGCGGTCGTCCTGCGGCAGCTGCCGCTGGTGATGGGCGCGGATGCGCTCGCGCGCGAATTTCAGCGCCTCGACCGTCTGCGGATCGGCGGCCTCGTAAGCCTTGGCAATGTCGTCCCTGGAGACGGCGATGCCGAGCCTGGCCAGGTCGCCGCCGCCGAATTTCTGCGTGTACCCGACCAGCGCCGCGTCGCCCTCGGCGCGCACCTTGGCGATGATCTCGCGCACCACGGCGTCGACATCGGCCGAGACTTCCCGCTTGGTCAGCAGGAACGCGGCAAAGCGCTGCTCGAAATCGGCGTCGGACTGGCGAAGCGTGATAGCCATTACATCAGACCCTGTGGACCGGGCGCGACGTCGCTTCCCAGGCGCCGCCGACATCGGCAAGCCGCGCCTCGATGCATTCGACATCGAGCATGATCGCGCCGCCGCCCGAAAAGATCAGCTCGACGATGCCGGCCGGTTTGTCGAGCGCGAGAAAGCTGATCGCCAGCAGCGACAGCACCTCGTCCGGCTTGTCGCGGGCAATGCCGCTGGTCTTGGCGCCGAGCACCCGGTCGAAATGCAGCACGGCCTGCCGCCGCTCATTGTGCTGGCGGAAGAAGCCGGATTTCGCCTCCCAGACGAAGCGGTTCATGGTCAGCACGAAGCGCTTTACAGAAGGCAGGTATTCGAGATCGCTGACCTTCATGACAGCATCCTGGACATGCGCCGAGATGATGCTCAGATCCTGATCGTCGAGCGCGACAAGCTTGAGGCCATTCATGCGGAATTCGCACCTGCGAGTTGATTATTCGACTTTCTGTTAGGCGGTCTTTCCGGCTCGTGCAACCGCGCCGGAGGTCTTGGCCAGGCAATCGCCCCGGTCGGCGTTGCCCCTCATCCTCCTGCCAGGACCTTCTCCCCGTATAGGGACGGGTGTAGGGGCTGGCCGCAACCTCGGCACCCTCTCCGCAACGCCGGAGATTGGCGAAATCCTTCGCGAGGCGTCCCTTCTCCCCGTCCCTATACGGCGAGAAGATGCCGGCAGGCAGATGAGGGGCAGCGCCGACCTGAGCCTGCTATGGTCACCCCGAAATGCGCTCGATTTCCGCGCCGCAGCCAGACAGCTTTTCCTCCAGCCGCTCGAAGCCGCGGTCGAGATGGTAGACGCGGTTGACCGTGGTTTCGCCTTCGGCAGCAAGGCCGGCAATGACCAGCGACACCGAGGCCCGAAGATCGGTCGCCATGACTGGCGCGCCCTTCAGCTTCGCTACGCCGTCGACGATCGCCGTCTGGCCGGACAGCGTGATGTGGGCGCCGAGCCGGGCGAGTTCCTGGACGTGCATGAAGCGGTTTTCGAAGATCGTCTCGGTGATGCGCGACTTGCCCTTGGCCATCGTCATCAGGCCCATGAACTGCGCCTGCAGATCGGTCGGGAAAGCCGGGAAGGGCGCCGTCGTCACATCGACCGGCCAAATGCCGGCGCCGTTGCGCCTGACGCGGATGCCGGAATTAGTCTGCGTGATCTCGGCGCCGGTCTGCGAAATGATGTCGAGCGCCGTCTGCAACAGGTCGGGCCGCGCGCCTTCCAGCACGACGTCGCCGCCGGTCATCGCCACCGCCATCGCATAGGTGCCGGTCTCGATGCGGTCGGGGATCACCCTGACGCGAGCACCCGACAGCGCCTCGACGCCGTCGATGGTGATGGTCGCCGTGCCGGCGCCCGAGATCTTCGCGCCCATGGCGTTGAGGCATTCGGCGAGGTTGACGATCTCCGGCTCGCGCGCGGCGTTTTCGAGCACCGTCTCGCCCTTGGCCAGCGAGGCCGCCATCATCAGCACATGGGTGGCGCCGACCGAAACTTTCGGGAACACATAACGGTTGCCGACAAGCCGGCCGTTCCTGGTCTTGGCGATGACGTAGCCGGTGTCGACGTCGATATCGGCGCCCAGCGCCTGCAGGCCTTCGAGGAAGAGGTCGACCGGCCGCGTGCCGATGGCGCAGCCGCCGGGCAGCGACACCTTGGCTTCGCCCATGCGGGCCAGCAGCGGTCCGATCACCCAGAACGACGCCCGCATCTTCGACACCAGCTCGTAAGGCGCCGTCGTGTCGACGATGTTGCGGGCCGAGAAAGTGATGGTGCGCGAATAGCCTTCCTGCTGCTTTTCGCGGCGGCCATTGACCGAATAGTCGACGCCGTGATTGCCGAGGATGCGGATCAGCTGCTCGACATCGGCCAGATGCGGCACGTTTTCCAGCGTCAGCGTGTCATCGGTCAAAAGCGCGGCGATCATCAGCGGCAGCGCAGCGTTTTTCGCGCCCGAGATCGGAATGCTTCCGGCAAGCTTGTTGCCGCCAACAATTCTGATGCGATCCATGAAGAGCGTCCCCTCGGCGCCAAGGCCGGTTTAAATCGGTTGAGTCTGTTGCGGCCATCTAGACCATTGGCCGGCTTGGTTCAAGAAACAGGCTACTCCCCACTTTGGCCCACGCCGACTTGGCCAAAGTACCGGCGACCAACATAGCCGATTCGCGTTAATCTTTTTTCATCACCGCTTGCAGCCCCTCCGGCCGCTTATCGGCGTCGCCAGCGCGCCGCTTGTCGGCGTCGCCGGTCCGTCGCGACCGCGATTGCGCCTTGCGCTTCTGCAGGTTGGCGCGCAACTGCTCGGCCAGCCGGTCCTTGCGGCCCGTTCCGGCTTTTTTCGCTGAACCATCCTTCTTCGGTGATCCATCCTTGTTCGGAGAAACTGTCTTGCCGTTCATCGTTCTGTCCCCGGCCGGCGACCCGCCGGTGCGGATCAAGGGATAGCCAACATTGTGGCACGGCCATGTCCGCAACGATCGCCCGGTGCGGCCTTTCAACCCGTCTTTGTCTTGGCCTTGCGCTTGCCGGTTCGATATGGCAGAAGCCCCGCCATCGGCGGCTGCGGTAGCTCAGTGGTAGAGCACTCCCTTGGTAAGGGAGAGGTCGAGAGTTCAATCCTCTCTCGCAGCACCAGTCCATCCGCACCATGCAGAGCTATGGCCATCGCCGCGCATGACCGACTGAGCAAATAGAGGCTATCAGGGCAGATCGCGACGCATACCGGCTGAATGATACGGAGCCGAGCTGCCTTGTGCCCGGCTCCTCCGGCTTTGACGGGAACCTATGCAGCGTCGCCTGTTAGTTGCCGATGTCGCCGCTCCGGAGCCGCTTCACGCACAAAGCGCGAAGGACCAGAGCGGCATCGGCGTAAGTGATCGCCTTTTCGCCGCCGAAAACCAGTGCATTGCCGACAACCTCTAGGACATCGCCCTCGATGCGCCAAGGAAGAATATCGGTGCAGGTCCGCATGCGGCCGAAGACCGAACTGATCGGCACCATCTGGTCCTCAAATTCCACGTGCGGCTCGTCCGTTCCCGGAATCCAGGTTTGGTAAGCTTCCAAGGCATCGTCGAAGGCTCCGTGCAAATGAATCGGAGCATGGCCCTCATGCAGTGCGGGTAAAAGGCGTGTGGTCATCGGTCTCCTCCTGGATCGCGGCAGCCAGCCAATGCTGCCAGGTAACCCCCGCATTTCGATGATTGGTCTATGGCCGGATGCGACGGGCGCCTACCCAATAGCCGCAAGTGCCGATGCCCCAATAGAAGGCTTCATCCCGTCCTGAGCGGCGAAATTTCGCCTCGGAGTCAGAAGCGTCGTCCGCCTGCGCCTGATCCGGCGCATAACGTGAACGCTCCATGGGCGGGAAAAGGGCGCCGATCACGATCCTGATACAGCCCGGAACGGCTTCCAGAAATGTCTGCGTCATCGTCATCTCCTGATCCTGCGAACATGGACGGCGAAAAGTCAGGCACTTGAAGCGGGCAGTATGACCGGCTTCTTAGCAAATGTCTATCAAACTTGTAGACATTGGCTTGTAAGGAGCGAGCCTCAGACGAAATACCATGCGAGCTTGCCTGTGACTACGGTGGATGCTTGATCGCCAAGCTTCCTGCTATCCGCGCCTCGAACGGCCGCAGCTCCCGGTCTCTTGGCACTTTGCGACGGGGATCAGCTCCATCGCGCCTTCCTCGCGAGCGCGACGGATCTTCAGAATGATGATCCGTCCTTCATGAACCTTGGTCGAGCCGCCAACATGCGATCAGGTGCTCGTCGCCAGCTTGGCTGAGGGGCGGTTCGGCTTTCCAGCAATCGGCAACAGCGAGCGAGCAACGGCCGGCGAAGGCGCATCCCTGGCTCGGGCCCGCCGCGATGTCGGCCTGAGAGATGATCTTCGGCGCTGCATCGTCTGAAGACGCCGCCAGCAGCAGTTTCGTATAGGGATGATTGGGTCCGTGAAAAATCTGGTCGGATGAGCCGGTTTCGACCAGGCGGCCGCGGTACAGCACGCCGATCCTGTCGGCCATGTAGCGCACGACCCTGAGATCGTGGCTGATGAACAGATAGGTCGTGTCCTTGTCGCGCTGCAGGTCGTTGAGCAGGTTGAGAACAGTTGCCTGGACGGAAACGTCGAGCGCCGAAGTGGGTTCGTCGAGCACGACGACCTGCGGCACGCCGGCGAAGGCCCGTGCGATGGCCGCCCGTTGCCGCTGGCCGCCGGATAGTGATCGCGACTTCTGCTCGGCTGTGGCGCCGGCAAGGCGAACCGATTGCAGCAAATCGCTGACGCGGGCCTTTATCTCACTGCTGCGCAGGCCGGCGAGCCGGCGCAGCGGGCGGCCGAGGATCCTGCCGATTCGCTTACGCGGATTGAGCGTGCGATCCGGCGACTGGAAAACCATCTGCACATCGCGGCGTTCGCCAAGACTTCTCTTCTCGACGCGCGGTGCGACCTTCCTGCCGAACAGTTCGACCGATCCGGCGTCTGGCATCTGTAGGCCGGTGACGATCCTTGCCAGGGTCGACTTGCCGGAACCGGACTCGCCGATCAGCCCGAAGGTCTCGCCGTGGCCGATATCGAGATCGACATTGCTGAGCACCGGTTGGCTGCCGAAGGCATGGCTGATGCCTTTACAGGCGATCGCGATTCGGCGTTCTTTGCGCTCGCCGGCATCTTCATTCTGGACCGCCGAGTGCGATGGCAGGCCGTCCGTCTCCGCCAGTCTTCCATTCCGCTTCGTGTAGTTGAGCGCCGGGATCGAGGCGATCAGCGCCTTCGTATAGGCGTGAGAGGGGTTGTCGAAGACATCGCCGGCGGCGCCGCTTTCGACCACGGTTCCCGACTGCATCACCGCCACCCGGTCGCAGGAGCGGCGGATCATGTTGATGTCGTGGCTGATCAGCAGAATGCTGGTTTTGTGGTCCTTGCGCAGGCCGGAGAGGATAGCGATGATCTCGGACTGGACGCTGGCGTCGAGCGCCGTCGTCGGCTCGTCCAGCACCAGCAGCGACGGGTCGAGCGCAATCGCGATGGCGATGTTGGCGCGCTGCTGCATGCCACCGGAGAGTTCGTGTGGATAGAGCCCCAGCACCCGCTCCGGATGGCTCACCCGAACGCACCCGAGCAGTTCGCAAGCCCGCTCGCGCGCCTCGTCATGGCGCACCGGGCGATGCCGCATGATCGTCTCGGTGATCTGGCGGCCGATCGTCATGCTTGGGTTGAGGGCCGCGCCCGGGTGCTGGTAGACGGCGGCGATATGATTTCCCCTGAGTTGGCGCAACTGCTCGGCGGAGAGGTCGCGGATTTCGCGGCCCTGGAACTCCAGCGCTGACGCCGCGATGCGGGCATTCTTCGGCAGATAGCGCAGGATGGCGAGCGCCACCGAGCTTTTCCCCGATCCGGACTCGCCAACAAGGCCGAGTGCTTCGCCTTCGCCTATGCGCAGGGAGACGCCACTGACGGCGGGATGCGATCCATTGCGCCCGTCATAGGCGATGGAAAGCTGGTCGACGTTCAGAACCGAGGAGGACATTGGGAGCTTGAAACCACTTTCTTCCAGCGTCGCGATCGAGGGCAATCGCTTCCACTTTTGCAATGCTTTATCTCTATAAAATTACTAGAATTAAGCCGGAGCGCAATCTAACTTTCATGGCTCAAGAGCGATTGTCGCCGCTTGCCGAAGCAGCGCGACAATCTCCGGAGCAGATTTGGCTCCAGGGCAGATCTGGAAGGAGACTGGCATGGCTCGAGACCACATGATCCTCAGCGCATTTTTCTTCAACCCGCAGGGCGATCATCGGATGTCGTGGCGCCATCCGCGGGCGCCGGGCCGGGAGGTGCTGGACTTCGAGTTCTACCGTGATCTCGTGCAGGCGGCCGAGCGGGCCAGGATCGACACCATCTTCGTCGCCGACCACGTTTCGATCTGGGATTCGGTCAAGAGCGGTGTCGCCCACTACGCCAATGCCCGCCTTGAGCCATTGACGCTGCTGTCGGCACTGGCCGGCGTGACCAAACACATCGGCCTGATCACCACGGCGTCGAGTTCGTACAGCGAGCCCTACAATGTTGCGCGCATGTTCGCCTCGCTCGACCATATCAGCAAGGGCAGGGCGTCGTGGAACGTCGTCACATCGGCCATGGACGAGGAGGCGCGCAATTTCGGCCGCGACGGCAACATAGAACATGCGTTCCGCTATGAGCGCGCGGCCGAATTCCTCGATATCGTCAAGGCGCTTTGGGACAGCTGGGAAGACGAGGCGCTGCTGATCGACAAGGAGGCGGGCTATTTCGCCGATCCCGACAAGGTCCACCCCATCGATCACAAGGGCAAGCACTTCAAGGTGCGCGGGCCGCTCAACGTCTCGCGGCCGCCGCAGGGCCACCCGCTGATCGTCCAGGCCGGCTCGTCCGAGGACGGCAAGAACTTCGCCGCCGCCCAGGCCGACGTGCATTTCGCCATCTACAGCACCAGGGAAGACGGCATCAAATACCGGCAGGACATCAACGAGCGCCTCGCCCGCTATGGCAGGAAGCCGGAGAGCTTCAAGATCCTGCCGGGCATTCTGCCGATTGTCGCCGCTTCCGAGGCGGAAGGCCGCGAAAAGCAGGAATACCTCCAGACCCTGTTGCCCGGTCAGGTCGGCATCGACCTTCTGTCCAGCTGGAGCGGCATCGATCTCTCCGTCTATCCGCCAGACGGGCCGCTGCCGCCGCTGCCGGACGAGAGCACCTTCAATGGCGGACGGACATCGCTCAACCGGGTCAAGGAATGGTCGAAGCAGAATCTCAGCCTACGCGACATCGCCCGCAAGCTCGCCAACAGCGGTTCGGTGCCGACCGTCGCCGGCACGCCCAAACAGATCGCCGACCAGTTGCAGGACTGGTTCGTTTCAGGCGCCGCCGACGGCTTCAACCTGATGTTCCCGCTGCTGCCCGAGGACTGGGTGAATTTCGCCGAGCAGGTGGTGCCGGAGCTGCAGCGTCTCGGCGTGTTCCCGACCGAATACGCGCCGGGAACGCTGCGCGACCGCTTCGGTCTGGCGCGGCCGGCAAACCGCTTCGCCGAGCAGCGCGACAACGCACGCGCCGTGTCCTGACCGGGAGAACGATCATGACCGTCGCGCCAAGATTGCAGCCTCGCGAAGCCACCGCGCCGCAGCTCGTCAATGTCCTGCACAGTCCCAAGCGTGTGCGCGTCAAATTCGGCGGCCGCACGATCGCCGACAGCCGCAACGTGCTGGTGCTGCGCTCCAACCATTTCCTGCCGATCTATTTCTTCCCGCCGTCAGCGGTAGACCCGTCGGTGCTGAAGCCCTCGCTGCATCGCGAACCGCATCCAGTCGGTGGCGAGACGGCCTATTGGGATATCGACAGCGGCGACAGGCGCAGTGCCAACGCGGCGTGGGCGTTCATCTCGCCGCCGGACGAAGCGCTGGCGTCCCTGGCCGGGCGGATCGCCTTCACCTGGAAGGCCGTCGACCAATGGTTCGAGGAGGACGAAGAGGTCTTCGTCCATGCGCGAGACCCTTATGCGCGCATTGATGTGCTGCAAAGCACGAGCCATGTGCAGGTCTGGTTCGACGGCGAGCCGATCGCCGACAGTCACCGCCCGGTGCTTTTGTTCGAGACCCATCTGCCGACGCGTTTCTATCTGCCGGCGGAAGACATCCGGCTGGAGCGGCTGACGGCGTCCGTTACAACGACGCGATGTCCCTACAAGGGCATCGCCTCCTACTGGTCGGGGCTGCTGAGCGACGGAACGGTGCGCCCGGACATCGCCTGGAGCTACCGGGAACCAATCGCCGAAATGCCGAAGATCAAAGGCCTCATCGCCTTCTATCCGCAGGCCGTTGACCGCATCCATCTCGACGGCGAACCCGTCGCATAGGTTTTCAATTTTCATTTCAAAGCAGGGTTTTAACATGACCAAACGCAGGGATATCGACGCACTTCGCAGCCTGTCGGGGGACATCTGGAATGTCGCCGTCGACGAATATCAGGGCGGCTTTCTCAAGCGCCGCGATCTCCTGAAATACGCCGCACTGCTCGGCCTGACAGGCTTTGCCGCCTCGCAGGGGCTTGGAGGCGCGCGCGCCGCGGCCGCCGCCGGCGGCACGGTTCGTGTCGGGCTCAGTCAGCCGACCAAGGCGATCGATCCGGTTTCGGTGACCGATCCGGCCAGCATCGGGGTGATCAGCCAGGTCGGCGAATATCTGATCCTCGACGATCCGAAGGACGGTCTCCAGCCGAAGCTCGCTTTGTCCTGGGAGGCCGACGAGACAGCCAGCCGCTGGACCTTCAAATTGCGGCAAGGAGTGAAATTCCACGATGGCCGCGCCGTCACCGCCAAGGACGTGGTGGCGAGCTTCGAGCGGCTGGTCGATCCCGCCAGCGGCTCGTCGGCGCTCTCAGCCTACATGGGCATCCTGTCCAAGGGTGGCGCCAAGCTGGTCGATGACGAAACGGTCGCCTTCGATCTGGACGGTCCGAACAGCAATTTCCCTTTCTATGTCTCTTCCGACGTCTATAACGCCGTCATCCTGCCGGCCGACTATGCCGGCGATTTCGAGAAAAATTTCAACGGCACCGGCCCGTTCAAGCTCGAATCCTTCCGTCCCAAGCAAGGCGCCAGCTTCGTGCGCAATCCGGATTACTGGGGCGAGAAGGCACTTCCCGACCGCATCGAGATCAAGTTCTTCGACGACGAGCAGGCGCAGGTGCTGACGCTGCAGGCCGGCCAGCTCGACGTCATCCCCAGCACGACGCGGTTGGAACTGGCGATCGAGGGCAACCCCAACTTCAAGCTGCTCAGCGTGCAGGCAAGCTCGCATGACCAGGTGCATCTCAGAACCGACCAGGCGCCGTTCACCGACAAGCGCATCCGCCGCGCGCTGGCACTCACCATCGACCGCGAGGCGGTGGTCAAGGGGCTGCTGAAGGGCCGCGCCATCGTCGGCAACGACACCCCGTTCGCGCCGATCTTCCCTTCGGCCGATCCGTCGGTGCCGCAGCGCAAGCACGATATCACGGAAGCCAAGCGGCTGCTTGGCGAGGCTGGCGTGCCGAACGGCTTCGAGGTGACGCTGACCACCGAACGCGCCTATGACATTCCCGACTATGCGGTGATCATCCAGAACTTCGCCAAAAAGATCGGCATCGATGTCAAGCTCAATGTCCTGCCGCAGGACGCCTATTACGGCTCGGCGACCTTCGGCAGCTCGCCTTGGCTGGATTCGGTTCTCGGCATCACCGACTACGGCCATCGCGGCACGCCCGACATCTTCCTCAACGCCACGCTGAAGAGTACGGGAGCCTGGAACGCGGCGCATTTCAACAACCCCGGCTATGATGCGCTGCTGCTCGACTACTCGAAGGCGCGTGACCTCAATGCCCAGCGCCTTGCTGCCGGCAAGATCCAGACGCTTTTGCTTGACGAGACGCCGGCGATCATCAGCTACTTCTCGCAATACAGCCGGATTGTCAGCTCGAAGGTCGAGGGCGTGCGCTTCACCGCAATCTCGCATCTGCTGCTCGATCGCGTTTCCTTCGTCCAGGCATGATCGCGACATGCTGACCGGCCGCATTCTGTCAGCGCGTGTCGGCACTCTTGTCCTCACGCTGTGGCTTGTCAGTGTCCTGGTTTTCTTCGCCGGGCAGGTTTTGCCCGGCGATGTCGGCCGCGTGATGCTCGGGCCGTTTGCCGACGCGCAGGCGGTGGCGGAGCTGAACAAGCGGCTGGGCGCCGACCAGCCAGTTCTCGTCCAGTATTGGCTCTGGTTCAGCAAGGCGGTGTCAGGCGATTTCGGCACCTCGCTTTCGATGCGCGCGCCGGTGGCCCCGTTCGTGCAGGAGAGCCTGAAGCGCTCCGCATCCCTTGCCGGCATTATTTTGGTCTTTCTCATTCCGCTCGGGGTTGGCGGCGGTGTCATCGCCGGTCTCAACGCCGGCCGCCTCATCGACCGGCTGATCGTGATGGCGGGCGTCTCCTTCGGCATCGTGCCGGATTTTGTGTCCGGCCTGATGCTGCTCATCGTTTTCGGCCTGTGGCTGAACTGGTTCCCGATCTCAGGCGTTGCGCCGGATGGCGCGGGCTTCTGGACGCAAGGCTATTATCTGATCCTGCCGGCGCTGCCGCTGGTGCTCAATCTTGCCGGCTACATCGCCCGGATGACGCGGGCCGGCGTGATCGAGGCAATGGCCGCCGACTACACACGCGCCGCCGTCCTGAAAGGGCTTGAGCGGCGCGAGATCATCCTTCGGCACGTGCTGCGCAATGCGCTGACCCCGACCATCGCGGTGCTGGCGACGCAGACCGGATACATGCTTGGCGGGCTGGTTGTGATCGAAGCGCTGTTCGGCATCCAGGGACTTGGCAATCTGGTTCTGAACGCGGCCAAGGCGCGAGATTTCCCGATGCTTGAAGCGGGGGTGCTGGTGATGGCGGCAATCTTTGTTCTTTCGGCGGCGGCGGGCGACTTCGTGCTGGCCTTGCTCGATCCGCGGCAACGCCGTCGGACCTCGCCATGACGGATCTGACGGAGTTTCCCGCATCACGGCGCGCCGTGGCCGGTTTTCCGGCGGTGCGCAGGATCGGCAGTGCCTTCTCCGGACTGCCCCCATCGGTCGTGATCGGAACGCTGCTGCTACTGTTCTGGGTCGTATGCGCGGTAGCAGGCAATCTTTTCGTTCCGTATGATCCCTATGCCGAGGATTTTCTGGCGATGCTGACGCCGCCCGATGCCTCGCACTGGTTCGGGACCGATCAGCTCGGCCGCGACGTGCTGTCCCGCATTATCGTCGGATCGCGCGATATCCTGCTGGTTGCGCCGCTGGCGACGCTGGTCGGCGTTGCCGCCGGCAGCATCATCGGCCTGGTGCTCGGCTATTTCGATGGCCTCACCGATGCCATCGGCGCGCGGTTGCTCGATACACTGATGGCGTTTCCATTCATCGTTCTCGTCACCATGACGCTGGTGGCGATCGGGCCGTCGAACCTGACGGTCGTCCTGGTGATCGGCATCGCCTATGCGCCGCTGGTGGCGCGCACCGTCCGCGCCGCCGTACGCGAGCAGAAGCAGCGCGACTATGTCAGCGCCGCCCGGCTTGGCGGCGAAGGCGCGCTCGCCATCATGTTCCTGGAGATATTGCCCAACATCAGGGAGACCATCCTCATCGAGTTCGTCACTCGGCTGGGCTACGCGTTCTTTTCGATCGCGACGCTGAGTTTTCTGGGCCTCGGCATCCAGCCGCCTTCCGCCGATTGGGGGCTAGCCGTCGCCGACGGCTACGGCTTCCTGACCGGCGGTAAATGGTGGGTCGTCGTTTTCAATTCCGGCGCGATCGTTTCACTGGTCATGGCAACGAACTTAATTGCCCAAGGCTTAGGCGCGTTTGAAAATGGTGATGGATGAATGCGAAGCCGTATTGATGGCCTGAGCTTCGGTCTGCTCGCTATACGGACATTGCTACGTCCATTAGCAGAACGGCATTTTTCTCCGCGAGGCCGAAAAATCGGAACGTAGTTCCTTATCTCTATAGATTTTGTCGAATATCGTCTGCCCCGGTTTGGAAATGACCCGATGCGCATGCAGGGTCCGGGAGATTGACGAGTTGGCAAGGCTATCGGTTCTCGGAATATCCGGCGGCGTAAGCACACCATCGCGCACTACCGCGGTGGTCAACGCGCTGGTCAAGGCAGTCGCCTTGCGCGTCCCGGCAGACACCGGCCTGATCGAAATCACCGAGGCGGCGCCTTCGATTTTCGCCGGGCTGTCTCGTCGTGCGCTCGGCGCGTCTGGCGAAGCGATCATCCAGCGTGTCGAGAAGGCCGACCTGCTCGTGGTCGGAACGCCGGTCTATCGGGCGTCCTACACCGGCGCTCTCAAGCACCTGTTCGACCTCGTCGATCATCGTGCACTGACGGGCAAGACCGTGCTTCTCGCGGCAACCGGCGGAAGTCCATACCATGGCCTGGTTCTCGAACATCAGCTCCGGCCATTGTTCGGTTTTTTCGGGGCCGTCACCGTCCTGACCGGCGTCTACGGCGCGCCCGACGATTTCGTCGATGCCAAGATCGTCGGCGCGGCGATTATCGAGCGCATCTCACGGGCCGCTACCGAAGCGATTTCCTTGCTTAATTCCAGTCATGCAAATGCTGCCGTCGCCACGCGCGTCGGTTGAAGCCAATCAAAAAGGGGAAACGAAACGAAATGACCTCGAATTCCGACAACGTGAAGTTCGCCTACTGGGTCCCGAACGTTTCGGGCGGCCTTGTCATCTCCAACATCGAGCAGCGGACAGGCTGGGACATCGATTATAACCGCAAGCTCGCCCAGATCG
>NZ_JAMYPD010000042.1:0-42010 GCF_040320195.1 Mesorhizobium sp. M0768
TCCGGGCGGCTATATCGCCTAAGACAGCATGACGAAGCGTTCCAACTTCCTGTTCGGCGAGCCCGTGTGCAGTTCCTGACTCGGACAGTGGACGAGAATTCTCATGGCGGTGATGCGCCAGAAGGCATTCGCGTCCAACGGAATCAAGCCTCGACTATCAGTCCCAAACTACACATCACAAGAGCGATCTTCCACCCATTTGCAGATTATCCGACTGATCAGGCGGCGTCCGATATGTCCGACTCTGCCTCAAGAATTCCCACAGGTATGGACAGCGATCTCGCTATTGGTCGCAACGTGCTTAGGTTCAAGACTTGATTCATAGTTTCTCGAAGGCGATGACAAGGACGTCACGATATGCGAACGGCATTTTCGGATTTTCGGTCACGATCGGTGATACATCATGAAACGTCTTGCGATCGTTGCAAATCACAAAATCAGTTGGAAGGTTCATTTCGACATCGCCGAGGAACCGCTTTGAGGCATCAGTAATCGTGCTCATACCGCCGGTCACGTTAACCCGCCCGATCATGTAAGAAACGATGAAATCCACCCCGTCCTGATGAAGGCCCTCGGGTGCTGGTTTGCCGTTTACACCGTCGCGTGCAACAATCCGGTAGGGATGGAGCTTAATATCCCAACGATCATGTCCAGCGGTTTGACATAGAATTCTGCAGAAACCTGTCAGAATCTTGTTTAAGACAGGATGATCTATAAACGATTGTTCAAAGGGCTCGAAGTAGCGCTTGAAGCCGCCATTCAAGTGGTTGATGGCTTTCGATTGCTCGTAAGGGGCATGGGGCAGGAGCCGAAAAATTCCGTCAACTGCGTCATATTCAAACGCACCATAGCGCCGGTAGCGATAGGTCCCGCCGTCACGCATGTATTCATCGAGAAGCAATCGATTCCAGTGGTCAGCAAAGTTCTTCCAGCCAGCATCAATTTCGATGCCGAAGCCGGCTTCGGTGCGCTTACCTCTGGAAAACCACCATCCATTCGTGACCAGATGATCAGTGCATTCTTGACTGAGGCTGCATAGCGCCTGGGGTGCGACCTTTTTCATGGGTGTCTCCCGTCTTGGTAATTTGGCGAGGGGGAAGTTTTAAAGGACGCTTGGTGGCTCGCGGCTTGGTGTTCCCAAAGGTGGCGGTCCGTAATGTATTTCGGCGTGCTGGCTATGATGGACCGAGGTAAAAAGCGCGTATTATCGACTATGTAGCTGACGCTCCCGCTGACGCCCTCGAGCGCGGACGCTATGGCCCGTTCGCACATCTTGTGAATAGTACTGCCCCATTCACCTGAAACCGCCTCCTGGGACCAGGCTTGCTCAAGCCCTTCCTTCAACACGATTGATCCGACGCCAAGGGAAGCGGTTTCGAGGTGCCGCAGCGCGTCCATGATGATGGCCGCTGCGGGGGCCTCGCGGACTTCGAGAACCTTTTCACCGGTTGAGATGTGTTCGAGCCCGACAAAGCGGCCGTGTCCGAATTTGCCAACTGTTTTATTCAGGAGCGGGATTGTGTCGATCAGTGCAACATCACGGTCATCAATTGACACGAGATTTCCGTCGATAAACCCGAGTTTGATCTCTACCGGCTGCTCTGCGGCAGTGTTGCGCGTCCAATCAAATGCCTCTTCCGGGATAGAAAAGTTCTCGGGATCATCCAAAGGTCCAGACTCGAATTCCCGGCACCAGAGGTTTTCGTCTCCGCTCCAGGTGCGGTCCGTCACAAAAGTCAGTCCGAACTTAGAGAGGGCGGCGGCCTTCTGCTGCCGGGAAATCACCGAGCATTCATACGGACTGCCGAAGTTGCCGGAAAATCCCGAGCGCTTGATGCTATTGTTAAGGCGCGGAAGACTATTCTGCGAAAGACTTGCTGTATGAAGAAGCAGCCGTGAGCCGATTGATGTTGCATGATCAACAATCAACGAGGCGATTACGGGACGGCTCAAGGAACTGCTTAACGGATAGTTACCAAGGTACTTGGCGTGGGCCCGAATGGCGGGTTTCACGCCTTGTTCGACAAAAGCTTCCCGCCCTTCGAGACAGACAAAGCGCGCGCCGAACCTGGCTGCCGTCTGTTCCAGCAAAGGCTTATCGATGGAAGTTCCGACATCCACCGCGACAGCTTCAATATTCGAAAAGCCAAGGCTTTGCAGCTTGTAGAGAAGGTAGGTGCTGTCGAGACCGCCGCTGAACATGGTTGCAACTGGTGCGTTTCGGTCCGGAAAAGCCTCCAGATCTTCGAAACTCAAAATGCCGCCGGTAGATGGTTTGATCGAAGTTGAGACGGGGTTCATTTGTCAGGTCCTGCTCTCAAAAAAGATGCCGGAAAAGGTTCCGGCGAGGATGAGGCCGGCACCTATCAAGCCCGTTGCGGTCAAAGATTCTGTCAGGAGAAGGTGCGCGAGGACGAAACCAAAAAAGGGTTCTGTTCCCATCAGCAAGCCAACCCGTGTCGGCGTGGATTTTCTGACCGCGGCGTTTTGAATGTAGAATGCAGCGATCGTGCAGAAGAGTGAAAGGAAGGCGACGGCGCCCCAAAACTGAAGGGGGGCCTTCACAATAAGGCCGTAGATTCCGAATTGACCCACGGCTAAAACGAAAGTGAGTGTTGCCACCGCCGATCCCTGGATGGCCGTCAGTGCCGCAGACGAAATCTGCCGGCCGGCCAGAAGGCGTTTGGTGGAAACGACCATAATTGCTCGCAGAATCGCAGCCCCCAGCACAAGCGCGTCACCCGGACTGAACTTGCCGATCCCGCCAGTGAGAAGGCCGACACCGATGCAGGATATGGCGGCACTTGCCAATATGCCCGGAGGTGGAAGTCGCCCCGATAGCCCATAGTCAATGATCGGCGTGAAAATTACACAAAGCGAAATGATCAAGGCCGTATTCATTGCGCTTGTTGATGCAACACCGTAAGTTTCAGCAATAAAAATTGAAAAAAGTATTGTCCCCAATACGAGGCCACGGATGCAATCGCCCCAAGAGATCGACGCGATCTCATGTCTTGCCACCACTGCCATAAAGATCGTGGTAATCAGGAAACGATAAAGAATGAGGATCAAAACCGGCGCATAGAATAGTGCGCTTTTCGCGACCGGATAGCTCGCGCCCCAAACGAATGCGGCACCCAGTACGGCCAGGTCGGCCGAGAAGGATGAGGTCAGTGACCTCCTCGCAGGTATTGAAGCACGTTCGAAAACGTCCACGTTCAAGTATCCTTTGTGCTAGCCACCCATCCTACTGTGCAGAACGAGTCAAAACAGATTAGGCCGTCCCTATAACGTTGGTATCGCGGAACTGTCCGGCCTTCCGCGAGGCGCTCATCGATGTCCCACCACTGGACTTCATTAAGCGGCGGGACGATCGAGCGGCTTTTTGTCCAGTCGTGGCCCGCGTCGCGAGATTTTGGCGTCCCCACATGCAGTAGGGGGAGTGTTTGGTTACAAGCTCGGCCCATTCCGATTGCAACCGGAGGGCGGATTCGCATGCACAGATCTTGCTGTAGCGACTGCCTGAGGCTGTTCATGGAGGAACTCCTGCAGGTTCGTGCCGTAGGTATTTGTGATTCAGTAAAGCAAATGCCGTGCCAATCCAGAAAACCATTTTTAGACAACACGATCGCTTTGATAGTGCAGTGTTTCATACCCAACATTGTCAGAAGGCCGACAATGAGTCCGACTGCCGGGCATGCAACCGAACGCTGTGATCCTGTTATCCTGACAGGTTTCCCGCTGCAGCCCGGCTTGGCAATTCATCAGGGCCTGTCGCAAATGAAAAGTCGAAGGGCGAGGCGGCTTCCGGCTCGCAGAGCGGCCCGAACGACCTCGGCGCGGTCTCTAAGCCTCGCCCCGATGCAGCTTGGCCTACATACCGACGATCTCGTTGACTACGCGCGCAAGGAAACGCGGCACGAGCACCTTGCCGTAGTTGCGGACGCTGTACAGCTTCGTACTTTCTCCGGGCGGTGCGCGCGAACTGAAGGAATGGCTGTTTCGGGAAGCCGACTTGGCAGTGTCGAACGAGGATATTGCCCGTCGCTTCGTGGCCGACTGCCGTCGCACCCGCACGGGTCGGGAGTTCCCCGCCTGGCTCGGGCCGACACCTTCGCAAAACTCGAGGGGCGGCAGCGGATCCTCGGCTTGTCGCGTTGCTCGCCAGGAAACCCGTGCGCTTGGCGAGTGTGGCCATGGCGAACAAGATGGCCCGTGTGGTCTGGGCGATCATGGTACGCGCGAGACCTCAAGCTCGTCATGCCGCGAACCTTGCGGTGTAAGGTTGCGAAGAAGATAAATTTTAGGACAGAGAACAGGCGGGCCGATCGATCGGCTACCAGTAGGTTGTGAGAGCGACGCGATGTGATGGCGAGACTGGTCAGGCCGGGAACAGGGACAACCCGTCGAATGTCCGAGCACCATAGCCTGATAGGCAGATTGAGATCCAGTTCGCCGGTCCCATCAGGGCCAGCAGTCTCGGATGGCTGCATCAACAGGCCGGACAGAAGACTGCACCCGCCCAACGCGCCGTAACGTCCAATTACCTCTTGCATCGCGGGAGCCATCCACAGAGGACGTTTCTCGGAGAAGGCGACGGCGCTGCATGCGGAGTACCACCGACCGGCGGTCTGCCGACCGCCCGCGCTCGTGTCGGTAATGTCGAGGCTTCCTTCAGCGAATAGCGACCAACAGGAGAACTTTGACCGATCGCGGGTGCGAAGCCGCATTGGCATGTGAGCCCAAGCCACGCTCGAGTCAGCGTGCAGATCTTTGCCCAATGGCCCGAGGTGATGGGCTGCCAAACCGTGACTCTCAAGCTCCCCTCCGAAGACTGCACCAGAGGACTACGACCCGCTGCCTTCCTCTTAAACCGTCATCGCTCTGACAACACATTCTGCAATGCTCGGCGGATGTCGATGAGGCGGCTCATCACGCAAAGTAGGTATTCAGCAGGTCGGGAGGAACGAATGAACCCTGATGCTTTCCGCAGCCCAGTTTTCGTTAAGCGTGCAACGTACATCGTGCAAGAGATTGCCAGCCTGGCCGACGCCATCGATTTCCTCAACGAGTGGCCAGGAAACCGCAGAGACTTGATCCACGAAGCCGCCCTCAAGGCGTGCTATGATGCATACGACGAGCGAATACCTGTAAGCGCAGCGCGCAATGCCTTTTTCGGCTTTGCGAAACGGGCCGCTATATTGGAAGATGCAACCTCCGCGATGCAGTGGCTCGCTGCCTGCAAGTCGGGCAGTGGAAAAGTGAAAGTGTAGGCATACGCGAAATGTGCGAGGCTGGCGCGGGTAGCACGCCAAGGAGGGCACTGTGTCGAGATTTCACAGTTCGCCGAAAGCAAAAGCTTCTCAAAATCAACAGCAAAACGGCAGATCTCGCGCAACCCCCATCATAACCAGACCCACTGCACTCGGTCGCTAGGCTAGTGCCAAGTCCAGCGACGAAGATGCAGCGGAACCATTCGGCTGGCAAAGAAGTGCGACCGAGGCCTGTTGCCGTAGAGGAGGCGGAGAGATGATCGGCTTGAGCAGATTTGAGCGGCCAATGGTTGCTAAGGTTAGCCGTCACAGATCGGAGCGTATCGTGTTCGACGTCAATGACGCGGCCGCTATCTTGCTCCGTGATCTTAGTCGTCGGACCGAGAAACGGAAGATACCGATGGACGCCTGTCGGCAAGTATTGCGTGGCGAGGCTCATCCATCAGCTGCACGAAGAGCTTTCGTCGCAGCCGCGCTCGAAGCAAAAATCCTGCGCAGTGACTAAAAAATGAAGCCGCGCGATATCGGTTGGCTATGCCCAGGTTCGAGCACGCCGTTCGGCTTTAGCGTCGAGCAGCCGTTCGCCGCGAAGAGCGGCACGGCGATATATTGACGGAAAGGAGAAGGGAGTTCGCGCGGCTTGTGCCCCGGAGCGGGTCTCCACACAGACGGCGCAGCAACTGGCTTCGCAGGATCGGCCTCGGATGATAGGCAGGCCGCTGGTCGCTTCCAGCACGACCCGGCAAAGCCGACGGCGCCGAGGTCGAGTTCTCGATGAAGACTTCGATGAGTCGGACCGGATTGTCCTGCATCACCTAAACGTCTAGGCACTCGGGAAAGAGTGTCGCTTGCCGGCGATCCTCGCCCTCGACAAACCGATTCATCCCATGTCGGCTCTTCTGAGCCTTGTCCACCGAGAGCGGGATTAGCCCGACCGGCCTTGGCCTGCACTGGCCGCAGCTCGATGCCGATGTGGATGTGCCGGCGCTGCTGCAAGGTGTGTTCGGCTCCAAGCGTTGCCAACGTGCCAAGAGAATCGCGGGCTCCCGCTGTTGGCCGGCCTCGTGCCAAAGTTCCTCGATGACATGGGCATGGTCGCAACCAATGCCTCCGCTCGCGCGCGAACACATCCGTGAAAGTTGATGCAATCAGTCAACAAACGTGATAGCGGCGTCCCCGCCTGCACTGATGGGTGCAATAAGCCTTTCAGATTGACGGAGATCAGGGGAATGGGGTTAACCCGACGCTTGGACGAACACGGCGATCGTCCGGCGCTGATCTTTCCCGGCCGCACGCCGATCACCTACCGCGATCTTGCGCTACGTGTCACAGCGGTGGCAGCCGAGTTCGGACCGGAGAAAAAGCTGGTCGCGGTAGCAGCCGAGCCGACGGAACACGCGGTCATCTCCTATCTGGCAGCCATGCACGGCAGGCACGCCGTCGCATTGATCCCGCCCTGCAACGCATCGGCTCTGGACGACTTCGTCGCCGACTATTCGCCCGAAATCATCTGCAGACGCGTAGACGCCCGCTGGCGCTGCCGCGCGGAAGCCGGGAAGTCCTGCATCCCGATCTCGCGGTGCTGCTCGGTACCTCCGGCAGCACCGGCAAGAGCCGGTATGAACAGTTTGCGCGCGGATCTTTCGACAAGTCATTGCTCCACGAGCCGAAACGCTTGTGGAAAAGAAGCGCGGCGCTCGGGAGGACGAATGAAGCGATATTACAAGGTCGTTCGTCCTATTGGCCATCTTGGGCTGGCTGACGTGGCGGCTCTGTGGTCGCATGACAGCAGCCGGCCACTTGGGTGTGTTGGCCGCCGCGACAGCAAATATCGCAGCGGCCGGTCCACCCGCCGAGCAAGTCATATTCTTCCACCATGTAGCTCTTGATCTTCAGCCAACTGCCGTGCCGCCAACCGGCTTCCATGGATGCAGGTCAATTCACGATTTGCTGAAACGCGCTGTTTCCGCCCGGGTGGAGCTAGCCTGTCAGTTTAGTGAAGTCGTGGCGCCGCGCGCGAACATGTGCCAGCAAATTCGTTTCGTTTACGACCCCTGATTGAAAGAGATTCAGCGTGGTCGAGGCCAGAATCTGACCGTCTATCGAAGTGCTGTACCATTTAGCGTCGGCGGTTATCTGGTCGACAACCCGCTGGCAAATCGCCCGATCTTTAGGTCTAAGGAACTGACTTTTCAGCGCTCGTAGCATCTCGATGCCTTTAAAGGGGAGTCACTTGTCTCCCAAGCGACACCCATGCGTGGGTCTCCCGAGAATGGATACTAAACGCATCCAGGCCATTCGTTTGAGTGGTACGATGCGGGGCGTTGGCATCGGTGACGTGGTCGCGATCACGGCCGCGGTACGGAGGCGGTCACCGACGACCGTATCAGTGATACAACGCACTTCCTTAGCGGGCGGCCCAGCAGCTTGGGTTAGGGGGCGGCCGCTGGGCCTGACCAGCGAGCGTTCGGGAATGCTCGACTGGCTGGTTGGTATTTTAGATAAATCTAATATAATCGAACCATGCGAACGAAGTACGCGGCGGTAAGAAAGTGGCTGGCGTCCGATTCACTTAGCGGCGCTTTTGCCTTGGGTTCTGGCGAGCTTTCGGACGGGTTTGCAGCCAATTTTGCAGATCGCCGATCTGTTACCCACAGGGACTTTTTCCTCGTCAACAAATCGTCACGATCGCCCTCAGCGGTCGCTCGGCTATGCATCGCAGCTATGGCGTAGTCGGCTCTGTTGGTTCGATAGTCTTCTTTTTGGACAGTCATCGTTTGCTCCCAGTTTCATAGCCCCTCTTTTGCCCTGGCGGGGAGATTAACTGCCGGTGCATTACGCGAGTCAATCGATGAAACGACCACTCCGCAGTCGCGAGGGCGGGGAGCAACCCGACAATTTTTAACGTTGGAACGGCTTACAGACTGCAACACAGCCGCCCTTTCGTCGGGCTGCGTTGATCGCGTTCATGTTGCCCTTCAGCTCGCCGGTCTTGGCTTCACGTACCTTGATGTCGTGTTGTCGCATCATGCTGCCAACCGGCAAGCCAAGCCAAAACACGCCGTCCACGTCACGGCGGGCGGTTCTGTCTTGTACGGCCATTATCGGCGCGAGGTCGGAACTCGTTCGGTAAAGTTCGGCTTCCAACTGGCTGCAGGACTTGCCCGCGTATACGCTGGACGAAACCAGCATGGGCTTGATGTCGGCTGGGCGAGTAGCGCAGCCCGACAAAACGCTGATGGCTACAAACGCACGTAACTTGATTCATGCTTCCCCCCAAAATGCCCGCGGCGAGCAGGCGCTGAGGGCAGGACGAAGTCTATGTGCTTGACGGCATGCGGAATATATTCCTATTCTGCGGGATGCCGCACCCTCGCCGACACGAAGCCGTTTCCGAATATCACCTCGCCAAAATTGAACGACAGGCGTGGCGCCTTGTCTCTGTCGGTCGGGGCGACGCTTTTGGACCTCAAAGTGTCCGCTGCCGACCTCGGCCTGCGGGTTGGTGAACCCGTTGAAATCATCGTTGATCTGATCGCCGCACAAAGCCTTCAGATCATCGGCAGCATCACGGTGTCATCCGGGGTGGCGCACAACGAGAGCAACACGGTCAACCCGGCAGTGGCGGGCGGGCTGGGCTACATGAGCGTTGGGCTGACCGTCACGCCGACCCAGAACGATGTCACGTTTGGCACGAGCCTGCTGGTTCGGCTCAACATCGCTGCCGGCGTCGGTGCGAATGCCTGTTCGTGCTCGGCTGGGCTGTCCAGAAGGCCAAGTCACGCCTGACCTACATCGGCGGGGCTCTCCAATCTGCGGCCATGGTGGCGGAGGATGCGCACCCGAAGCTTAACATCGACCCGTTCTTCCGCATTGCGGCCAGCGGCGTCACCAACGACTATGCTGGCAACCCCCTGATCGGAGCATCGGCTGGCGGGTTTCCTCCTGTTCTGGTCAACGCGCCGGCAGGCTCGCCCTTCGGCACCAGGCCATCAAGCTGCCGGCCGGCCACGCTGCACGACATCAAGACGCCCGTAGCCGAAGCAGGGTTGACGGTGGGAGAAACTGTCTGGTGTATCTTCGCCTTCATGGCGGGGAGTGCCCAGTCCATCCAGTTCATCCACTACATTCCGGTGTCGTCCGGGGTGACCCAGACCGTTCAGATAACCAAAACGGTCAATGGCCTGACGTATATTTCGCTGCCCATGTGGTCACCCAGAACGACGTTACCTACGGCCTTAATCACCAGCTCCGCATCCTTCCGACAGGGGCCTTGGCCGCGGATGCCTACCTTCCCGGCTGGGCCATCCAGAAGGCACCGGGCCGGCTGATCGATAACCATGGCCGGTTTGACAAACTGGCCAAGGACGTTGCCTCCGTGCCGGCCTCGCAGTTCGCCGGCAAGATCGGTGCGCACTTCGGCGATAGCATCATCGAAAGTGTCATCTGGCCGGGCATCACGCCGACCGCCAAGATTGCCCAGCGCACCGGCATGACGATCACCAACTGCGGCGGCGGCGGTACCCGCATGGCCAACCATGCTGCGAACTATGACAAGTTCTCGTTTTACCGGCTGGCCGATGCCATTGCCTCCGGTGATTTTTCCCAACGGATAGCCGCAGCAACGGTCATCGGAGGCACCTTTCCAGCGATTGCAGCGCGCATGGCATCGGTGGATTACAGCCTGCTGGATTACCTGATCCCCTCGTTCGGCACCAACGACTTCACCGGCGCCGGCCCGACGTGCCCCATCGGCACCAATGCGGACATAACCGGGGCGACCTTCAAGGGAGCCATCAACTACGGCATCCAGACGATGTCATGACCGCCCGGCCGAACCTGAAGCTCATCTTCACGACGCCGATATGGCGGACGCTGGACGGCACTGCGGGAGGAGCCGGAAGCCAGCTGATCGACTACGCCAACGCCATGCTTGAGGTCTGCGCCCTAAACAGGGTGCCAGTGGTCGATCTGTACCGCCGCTTCATCATCAACCAGTTCAACTACGTTCATTGGATGGGTCCTGGAGACGGAACTCACCCCAACAATCTTGGACAGGACCTGATCGGCGGCATGATGGCGGCGGGGCTGTTCGACAACTTCTAAGTTGCGCCTAGACAATCTCGGCGCGGACGAAATGCCATGACGCCGTGTTAATGATCGTGTCCGGGGTGTAGGGATTGGTGAGTTTCACTAGCGTCCCATCAACTTCCGCGACCGTCCAGACGCCAGTTTCGTCGCTCCAGTCGCCCGGAACGGCTACAATCATGGTGATGCGGTAATCTCTTCCGATTTCGAACATTCGGCCCTCCCCAGTTTTTGGTTCGGGGCAGAATGCGCGCGTGCTTGGGCCGGCGCAAGCGTCACCGACCTCGCAGGCGCGGATGGCGTCGACCAGCGCGACAACCGCGCCACGGGCCAGGTGGATGCCATCCTCGACGTGATCTCGAGCAACCTTTTCACGGCGATGGCAAATCTACCCTAGTGGAAGTCAATCTTTTTCGACGGCTGCGCGGTGTGGCTTTTGAGACTGATGAGCGCAGGCGTGTCGATCTTCGACGCTATCCGCCGGGCCAGTTCCCGCAATTCGAAAAAGCCGTCAATACTCATCAGGCTCAACGGTGTGCCTGACGAAGTATCCCACCGCAAAGGTACTTTGTCTTGCCTGTACGAAGATCCGTTCATCTAGCAAATGGCGTCGTAAATCGCCTGTGCGATCGACATTTCGGCCCGGATACGCTCTGCGTCTTTTTGGCTGTTCATAAGAATTTTTCCCCAAACCACGGTCCCCCTTAGCCGCTTTAATTAGGTGTCGCTAGATCACGCGGATGTGACACGTCGGATAAAATCGATTGATATGGCCGAGGGAGCGCACGCGGTTTTCTTTGGTCTTCGCCGTGTTGAGCGCCATGCAAGACTCGTGCCGCGTCCATCTTGATCGCAGCGTTGAATGGGCACTATTCGCAATGTATATTGCGCCCATGAGCACTGCAGCTGACAACAATTTTTTGCTGCCGCCTCCGGCTCCAGCGTATCTGCCGGCGCGCGTCATCGGCGACCCGAAGAAGGCGGCGTAGTGGTCAGCCCGCTTCCGGATCCCGAGGTCGCAGACGAAGCGCCAAGCGAGCCCTACCTCACCCCATACGACAATAAACGCGTCGCCATGTATATGTGGCTGCTGGACGCCGCCTATGACGACGAGGATTGGCGCGTGGTTGCCAGGACTGTGCTGCATATTGATCCCGAGAAGGAACCGAAGCGGGCGCACCGAGCCTGGGAAACTCATCTCGCCCGCGCTCGGTGGATTCTCAAGGAAGGGTACAAGTTCCTGTTCCCGAGCCCCACGACTCACTGACGAGTCTGTCCGTTAGGGCCGAAATTGGGGCCGCAAGAAGATACCGACAAAAGGTTTAATGAAATCAAGGGCATCTGGCGGAGGGAGTGACCGTCCGGCTGTTTTTTCGCGCCGACGTCATGCCTTTTCTTCGCACCGGTTAAAGGTTTTGGTTCCCTGGACCAGGAAACATCGATGGGGCTCGCGGTCACCCAGGTGAAGCCACCGCATCCACCATGCGCATCAAGCGCACTGGTCAGTCGACGCGACAATACACGAGACCCGCCGCGCAGTGCCTCCAGTTCTTTGAGACTGGCACTGATGAAGGCAAGTGCCTCGCCGCGGTTGGGAACCGGTCCCTTCTTCATAGCACGAACCCTGCTGCCACGAATTGACCCCAACTTAATTAAACGCGCTCTCATGGGTGAAAGTGACTGTCAGCATTGGAGGCGCGGAAATTTCTCCCAATGCAGATGCTCAGGACGTCCTTCGCACTGCCGGACGGTGCCTTTTTGAAGCGAAACAACATGGACGAAATCGTGTTTCGTTCGTCTATGACGCCGCCATGTTGCGGGTCGTGACGCCCTAACCTACCGCTGGCCCAGCCCTGACGCTGGCAGAGTATCGCGAGAATGGGGCCTGCCTTCCAACCGATTGCGGATGCACCAACAACCCGGCCACGTTCGACGTTTCACAGCCTGGGGCCTATTTTTCAGGTAACCGGCAATTCGTTGGAGTCCGTTCTCCAAAGTGACGCAAAAAGGCCCGCCCCATTGTCTGGAGCAGGCCCTTTGACTTGCGCGGTACTCAGAACCTTGCCGCTTCGCGAAAGATAATAGCGAATGGTAAACATCGACTGAACGTCCGTGCCGCTTCGGTGGCCTTGGGTTAGGTGCGGCCTGTCCTTGTTGCTGGGCGAGATCGGGGCGGCTGATGCCGGCTCAGTGCGACGCGGATTTCGTGCAAACCCCAACAATGCTGCCCCCGCATCGATCACCGCAAGCAGATTGGCCATCAACTGCAGGGCAAATTCGTTGCTCGCCGGCCGACAAATGCTGGGAGGCACTGCATGCGCGCACTCGGGGACCTGCGGTGAGAGATTGGCGCCCGGCCGCGATTGATCAAAGTTGGGCCTACGGACCGAGTGTCACCGCTTGCGATCGTAACATTGCTGCGATCCGAATTTACTCTTTGGCTCGCGCCCAAGCTGGACGCTCAAGAATGCCGCGTCTTCGCCGATATCCTGACGCTTCAGCCCGGCGACCGGTGGCGCAGG
The DNA here is from genome assembly GCF_040320195.1 of Mesorhizobium sp. M0768. NCBI lineage: Bacteria > Pseudomonadati > Pseudomonadota > Alphaproteobacteria > Hyphomicrobiales > Phyllobacteriaceae > Mesorhizobium > Mesorhizobium sp. M0768. Next base: position 12,884 of record NZ_JAMYPD010000042.1, read on the forward strand.
GAAATCTCACGAACGCGAGCCGGATCGCGAGCCAGACCGAAGATGAGCTTTCCACCTCTGCATGATACCGGAGTCTGGGCCCGTTGGCGCAGGATGGAAGTCGATCCTGATGTACGATGATACACTTCCCGTGCGTCGAGATGGGCGGACTCGAAATGAGGCCGCAGTTCGTCAACGACACCGTTGTCGCTCGGGATTGCCTGCTCGAACAGCAGATGTCCGTAATCGGCCGTCAGGCTTCGAGCTCCTTCGGCTGACTTTTGAGGGCGGCGATGAGTAGCCCCAAAAGAGCCTTCCGCCACCGGAGCAGGAGCGAGAAGTTGTAGCCGGCGGGGGCCAGGACGGCGTCGCCCTGCTGGCGGGCGAGGTAGTTGCGGCCAGCTTCTTTCGCTTCGCGCCACCAACCTTCGACCAAACCGGTGCCGTGACACCCGTTCCGAGAACAGGCGAGCCGCGCGCCGGTCCATATGCCGCGAAGGACAGACGAGCCAACATCCCGAAACTTGCTTACGTCGAACTCGCGGGAGACCGGCACCAGGGGGCCTGACACCAAGTCCTCGAATGCCCTCGATGTGTGTTCAAGATCCTAGGAAGTTCTCTCCTTACCACTGGAAGACAGCTCGTCCAGCCGCATCTGAACAGGAGGCCGGTGCTCAATCAGTGCCGCGCAGGATGTGCCCGATTGACAGGCATCAGGGAAGCCCAGGTCCTTAGTCCACAACGCTGTGACGAGCGCGACAACCGCGGCGGGGTTAGCCAGCTCACAGTTCAAGTCGATGGCTCAACTGTTGCATGGGGAGAGCTCTTACTTCTCATTCGCTCCAAATGCGGACGCGGCGCACGAGCTCGGAAGTTGAGATCCCGTAGCGATCGTGAAGCGTCGGCAGCGCGCCAGCGTCGAGGAACTCGTCGGGCAGGGCGATCTGGCGAAAGACTGGGGTCACTCTCTCGCGCATCAGCAGCGCGGCAACGCCTTCGCCAAGGCCACCAATGATGGTGTGGTTCTCCGCCGCCACCACCAGCCGTCCCGGACGGCGCGCCGCGGCAAGTATCGCCTCCGTATCCAGAGGTTTGATCGTCGGAACGTGCAGAACGGCGCAGCCGATCCTGTCGGCTTCAAGCGCCTTCGCCGCCTCCAGCGCGCGCATGGTCATCAGGCCGCTTGAAATGAACAGCACATCCTCACCCTCGCGCAACAGGCGTGCCTTGCCGATTTGGAATGTGTAATCGTACTCGTCGAGCACGACAGGGACCTTGCCGCGCAAAAGCCGCATGTAGACCGGCCCGTTGTAGTCCGCGATCGCCTCCGTGGCCTGTTCGATGTCGAGCGCGTCGCAAGGGTCGATGATCGTCAGGTTCGGCATCCCGCGGAAGATCGCGATGTCCTCCGTCGCCTGGTGGCTGGGGCCGTAGCCGGTCGTCAGCCCCGGTAAGGCGCAGACGATCTTCACATTGAGTTTCTCCTCGGCGATCGCCATGCAGATGAAATCGTAGGCCCGCCTCGATGCGAAGACGGCATAGGTCGTCGCGAAGGGCGTGAAGCCCTCCCGCGCCAGGCCGGCGGCGGCGCTCATCAGCACCTGCTCCGCCATGCCCATCTGATAGAAGCGGTCCGGATGCTCCTGTGCGAAGACATGGAGATCGGTGTATTTCGCGAGGTCTGCCGTCATTCCGATGATCCCGGGCCGCTGGTGCGCCAGTCTGGCCAGTGTCTGTCCAAACGGCGCATTGCGCGTAGGCACGCCATCGGGCGCGATCGATGCGATCATCGCCGAGGTGGTCTTGCGCTCACGCGCGTCGACGGCGTGGCGCGGCGCGAATTTTGACAGCCTCACTGCGGACGTCCCTTCTCCAAAGCTTCGAGCGCCAGCGCCCATTCGTGCGGTTCGACGCGGATGAAATGCGTGATGTCGCGGGTTTCCAGGAACGGCACGCCCTTGGCCATGCGGGTATCGCAAACGATCACACGCGGACGAGGCTCCTTCAGCCCGCGCGCCAGGTCGAAGGCCACGCGGACCGCTTCGATGTCGTTGCCGTCGACGCGCTGCGCGTGCCAGCCGAACGCCTCGAACTTGTCTGTCACCGGCTCGGAGGAAAGCATGGCCGTCGACGGACCATCGGCCTGCTGGTTGTTGAAGTCGACGATGGCAATGAGATTGTCGAGCTTGTGGTGGGCGGCCGACATCGCGGCTTCCCAGGTCGAGCCCTCACCGAGCTCGCCGTCGGACAAAAGATTGTAGACGAAACTGTCGCTTCGCTTGCGCGTCAGCCCCATGCACATGCCAACGGCAATGCCAAGGCCGTGACCGAGCGAGCCGCCGGTGATCTCCATGCCGGGCGTGTATGGCGCCATGCCGGACATCGGCATACGGCTTTCATCGCTGCCATAGGTTTCGAGCTCTTCCTCCGGCAGCACGCCCGCTTCGATCAGAGCCGCGTAGAGCGCGATCGCATAGTGTCCGATCGACAGCAGGAAGCGGTCGCGTCCCTCCCACAACGTGTCCTCCGGCCGGTAACGAAGCGCATGGAAATAGGCGACGGCAAGCACGTCGGCGACACCCAGCGCCTGTCCGACATAACCTTGGCCCTGGACTTGACCCATCCGCACGGCGTGCCGGCGGATACGATAGGCTCGTTCGGCCAGGCTGACATTGCTGCCAGCGCGAGGCATCTCAAGCTCCATTGTCCACTCAGCCATGGATTAGCATCCCACCGTTGACATCGATCACGGCGCCGGTGATGTAGCTGGCCAGATCGGAAGCCAGGAAGAGATAGGCGCCGGCTACGTCGCGCGCCTCGCCCAGCCGGCTGAGCGGGATTCCCTTGATGATGTCGGCGCGCATGGCGTCGGTCAGTTTGTCGCCCGTGATGTCGGTCTGGATCAGGCCCGGCGTGACACAGTTGACGCGGATGCCTTCGGGACCGAATTCGCGCGCCATGGCCTTGGCAAGCCCCAGAACACCCGCCTTGGCAGCCGAATAGTGCGGGCCACCGAAGATGCCGCCGCCGCGCTGGGCCGAAACTGACGACATGCAGATGATCGAGCCGCCGCCATTTTCGCGCATGTTCGGGATGAATGCCTGGCTGAGATAGAGCACGCCGCGTAGGTTGACATCGAGCATGCGGTCCCAGTCAGCCGGGCCGATATCCAGTGTCTTTGCGGGCTGCGTGATCCCGGCAATGTTGCACAGCACGTCGACCTTGCCGAAGGCTTCGGCCACTTCGGCAGCAGCCCTCTTGCACGCATCGAGGTCGGCGACGTTACAGGCGAGGCCAATGTGCTCGGGCCCAAGCGACTCGGCGGCGTCACGGGCCTGTTGCTCATCGAGGTCAAGAATAGCAATGCGCGCGCCTTGCTCCGCCATCAGCGTTGCCGTGGAGCGGCCTATCCCCCGAGGGCTCGCGGCCCCTGAAATCACCACGGCCTTGCCCTTCAGCAACATGTCGAACTCTCCTGCTATTTCTGTTTGCCGGTGATCTAAAGTCGGTAGAACCGGGCAGCGTTGTCATGGAACAGCGCGAGCCGCTCCTCGTGCGGGTAGGCGATCGTAATTTCCTTGAAGGCGTTCAAAATGGCGTCGAAGCTCGAGAACAGCTTGTCGACGGGGAAGTTCGTCGCGAACATCGAGCGGCCGACGCCGAAGGCTGCGATCGCCTCCTCGACATAAGGACGAATCGAGGCCGTGGTCCAAGTCCAGTCGCCCATGCCGAGGCCCGAGATTTTGCAGGCGACGTTCGGCGCTTGCGCCAACTGGTGCATGCCTTTTTTCCAGGCGCCAAAATGCTCGGCGCCGTCGACCTGCATGCCGGTGTGATTGAGAATGATCTGGACGTCGGGAAAGTCGCGCGCGAGTTCGAGGAACTCACCCATCTGGGGATAGTAGAGCTGCAGGTCGAAGCTCAGCCGTCGCTTCGCCAGCTCCCGGAAACCACGCCGCCATTCGGGTGTCCGGCTCACCTCCGGCCGCGCCTGATATGTCTTAGCGGCGTCGGGATGGTAGTTCATCGACTGCCGAATGCCGCGGAAGTTCTGATGTTCCATGTGGCGGTCGAGGAGCTCGCCAACATCGGGTCTAGACAGGTCGGCATAGCCGACGATGCCGTGGGGAAACCCCCGCTTGTCGGCGATCTCCTGCAGCCAGCGCGTCTCCCCAACCGGATCGCTGGGATCGAACCCCACATCCAGGTGCACCGATTTTACGAGGTTCTGGTTCTTGCCGTCCTCAAGATAGTCCTCGAGAAGGTAACTTTTTCGGATCGCCTCGTAGTCACCGAAGGCTGACGGCTTAACCCCGTCGGTCAGCCACGGATAATAATTGGCCTCCAGATCCCACAAATGATGGTGCGGATCGATGAACGGCAGCTCGGCCACGGTCGGGATTCCTTGCTTGAGGTCTGGACCCGCCGGCCAAGCCGGCGGATCCATTGGGTGGCGGTCAGTTGCTCGGGGGAAAGACGCGGGCGATGACCTTCTTGGCCTCGGGACTGTCAACCTTGTCGGCCGTAACAAGAGGCATGACCAAGGCCAGATCCTGGGTCACCGGCGCGCCCGTCAGTGCGTTGTAGACCTGTTGGGTTCCGTCGATGCCTTGGCCCACTGCCTCCTGGAAGAAGATGCCCTGGAGCGCTCCTTTCTTGAGCAGCGCGATCGTGGTCGGCGAGCCGTCGGCTACGGTGATGCCGATCTTGCCGGTGAGGCCCCGGGTCTCGACCACCTTGGCGGCGCCGGTGCCGGCTTCGTCATACATGCCGTAGATGGCCTTGATGTCGGGATTGGCGGTCAAAAGGTCGTTTGCCTGGGTGACGGCCTCGTTGATTGTCAGGCCACGCGTTTCCAGCATCTGGACGAGGTCGCAGCCGTTGGCGGCAAACGCCTCCTTGGCGCCCTTTAGGTATTTCTGTGCATTCTCCCGGTCCTGCGGCAGCGACAGCATGCCAACCTTGTTGCCGCCACGCTCCTTGGCGAGCTCGCAGGTGAATTTCCCCTGCGCCTTGCCGGTCTCATAGTTGTTCGCGGTGACCGAGGACGTATAGTTGGTGAGGCCCGGCTGCGGCCCGATGCCGGCGAAGGCGATCGGCACGTTCTGCTTCGCCAGATAGTCGAGCAGCGGCGGTGTCGAGGTCGAGCTGACGGGGCCGATCACGATGGCCGCGACGCCTTTGGTCACGGCGATCCGAGCATTGTCCATCTGCTTGGCGGGTGAGTTTTCTGAGGTGTACTCGACATAATCCATGCCGAGTTCGTTGGCCTTCTCCTTGACGCCGTAGCCGACCCATTGCCAGTAGGAGATGTCCAGCGATGGGGCGATATAAGCAACGGCCTTCTTGTCTTCCGCGTATGATGCGCTGGACAAGGCGGCCGCCGCCGCCAATGCTGCAAGCAGGATTGTCTTTATTTTCATCTTGGTTCCTCACGTTGATGATCTAGATGCGATTCTTGTTGCTGAAGCGGTCGATCAGAACCGCGAGCAGGATTGCGGCGCCGGTGACGGAGCCTTGCCAGAAGCTGTTCACGCCAATGAGGTTCACGCCGTTCTGGATGCAGGTGATCATCAGAGCGCCCAGCATGGCGCCGATCGCGCTCCCAGTTCCGCCAAATAGGCTGGCCCCTCCAATGACGACGGCGGCGATTGCCTGCAGCATCAGGCTCGCCCCTGCCGTAGCTTCGGCGTTGAGGATGTAGCTGACGGTCAGCAGTCCCGCGAAAGAGGCAAGCAGCCCTGAAGCGACATAGGCAGCAAACTTGATGCGCAGAACCGGAATGCCGAGCAGCCGGGCAGCAATTGCCGACGAGCCGACGGCAAAGAACCAGCGTCCGAGCACGACCTTGCGCAGGACGTATTCCAGCGCGATCATCAATATGATGCAGAACAGAAGATGGTTGGGGACGCCCGGGATAATCTCGCCCGAATTCAGGAGCCAGAAATCCGGCGCGCCGATCGGCATCGAACGACCATTCGTGACGATGAAGGCCAGACTGCCCGCCACCGCGTAGGTGATGAGCGTGACGACGAAAGGCGCGAGCCCAACGACCGTGACCAGAAGACCATTGATCGAGCCGAAGACAAGGCCGACGGCCAGGCCGGCAGCACTGGCGGTCAGTCCGTCGGCGCCACTGGCCATCGCCAGCGCGGTCACCATACCGGTCAGGGAAAAGACTGAACCGACCGAAAGATCGATTCCGCCGGTAATGACGACCAGCAAAACACCGAGCGACATGATTATGAGAGGCGCGGCGGCCTGGATGATGTTTTGCACATTGCCCATGCTGAGTGCTGCGGGCACCAACATGCCGACGGCCAGCAGCAGGACGACGATCGCAGCGGCAATCGCGGCTTCCGTGCGGTAGGACAAAAGAACTACTGGGACGCGCGACGTGGTGGTCCGGAATTTTTTCGTTGTGGTGGTGCCGTCGGTTGCGTCGGTCATGCCGCCATCCCCGTCAGTTCGGCGAGCCCCTCCTCGGTGAAGTGCTCTTCAGGCAGAAAGCCCTTTGGCCGCCCATCGGTGTCAAAGGCGAAAATGGCGTCGCAAAGCTCGAGCAGTTCGACGTTCTCGGTCGACCACCAGATGATGATCGCGCCAGCGTCGGCCATCTCCCGGATCAAACCGTAAATGTCATGCTTGGTGCCGATGTCGACGCCACGCGTCGGCTCTTCCAGCACCACCATCCGGAGCGGCAGTCCAAGCCACCGTGCGACGAGAAGCTTCTGCTGGTTGCCGCCGGACAACGAGGCCGGCAGATCCCAGATCGAGCTGGCTTTCAACTTCAGCGCCGAAATGAGATCGTGACATTCCTGCCGCTCGGCTGCGGCCACGATCCGCCGCCTTTCGCGAACCCTGCGTGCTGCAAGCACGTTATCGACGATGGGCAGCTGCGAAAGGATCCCCTTGGTTGCGCGGTCGCCCGAAACAAAGCCGATACCGGCCCGCGCCGCTGCCGCTGGGGACGAGAAACGGTCCCCAAAACCCCCGCCCGAAAGGCGCCAGCCAGCTCCGGGTCCGGCACCCACAAGGGGAGCAATGAGGCCGGTCGGGCCCGCCGGTGCGCCGGCCAGTCCCAAAATGGTCCCGGACAAAATTGCGATCCTGACGTTGTCTGGGCCCAGCAGCTCGATCGGTGGGCTCTGGGGGAGGCCCCTTTGCGGTTTGCGGTGGGTTGCTGGACGCTGCGCGTGTTGGCCCATCTGCTGGATGATGTCCGCGTCGCTGAGCGAGGTCAGGGGCGTGGCATTCGCGATCGTGACGCCATCGCGCAAGATCGTGCAGACATCGCAGAGCGCGCGGATTTCGCGCATACGGTGAGAAACAAAGACGATACCAATGCCTTCTTCTCGCACAAGCCGCTTTAGCACCGAGAAGAGTTTGACCGTCTCGGCGGCTGTCAGGTTCGCGGTAGGCTCATCGAGAAGCAGCACTTCCGCTCCAGTCGAAAGTGCGCGGGCAATCTCCACGATCTGGCCTTCGTGGAGGGACAATTTGCGTGCCGGCAGATCGATGATCTCTTCGCCGATCGCTGGGTCGATCAGCCGGAGCGCTCCGAGCGCGATTTCCCGCATGCAGCGACGGCTGATCTGGAACCAGCCCGCCTTTGCATGCACGATGCCGATATTTTCCGCGACCGACAGCTCGGGCAATAGCGCCAGCTCCTGATGCACCACCGCGATGATCGGGCTGGTGTGGCAGGCCTTCGACGAGGCGAAGCCAATATCGCCGGCATCCCGTGAGATCAGCCCGGTGATGATGCGGATCAGAGTGCTTTTGCCGGCGCCGTTGCCGCCCAGGAGCGCGTGGATTTCGCCAGGCCGGACCTGAAAACTCACGCCCCGAAGGACCCGTGTTGCGCCGTAGTTCTTCTTGACGTTGGAAGCCTCGATCAGGGGCTTCCTGGTCGATGCCTGTCCAACTGCCGGCACATTGCCGGCACTACCCAAGCTTTGGGGTGAACCCGGTTCCATCCTGCATCTCCTCCCGAGACCACAGGATGATGCGACCGATTGACATTAGGCTCAATTCTCGTTTCTTAATATTCTGTGTAGCTGAGCTTAACTGACGAGGACGATGTCAGACATCAAGTTCAATTCGATGACGCATTTCGAGGCGGTCGCGCGGCTCGGCGGCGTGGCAAAGGCCGCGCAGGAATTGCAGGTGACACCTTCGGCGGTTAGCCAGCAGCTGCGGCTGCTCGAACACCAACTCGGGGTCCGGCTTTTTCAGCGCGAAAAGCGCCATCTCTCGCTCACGATCGACGGTGAGCGGCTCTTCCAGACCACCACCCAGGCTTTCGAATCCATACGCGAGGTGCGTAATGCCATTGTGCGGCAGCGCGAAAGCTTCCAGCTTAGCCTGCGCGTCAGTCCTTCCTTCGGCGAGAAATGGCTGGCGCCGCGGTTGGCCGAGTTCAGCAAGGGCTATCCGAGCTGGAATTTGCGCGTCGACGCCACGCCCAATTTCTCGGATTTCGAAACGGAGGTCATCGATCTCGATCTTCGTTATGGCGACGGCGGCTGGGCCGGCCTTTATTCGGATTGCGTCGTCAACGATCTGATCCTGCCGATGTGCTCGCCTTCCTATCTTGCCGGACTGCGCGCGATCTCACCGGATCCGCGCGAGCAGCTTCGCCATGCGCGGTTGATCGACAGTGTGAAGGCCTATTTCCGGTGGGATTATTGGCTGCCGCGCAACGGTATCCAGGGCGCCCGCATGGCCTATCCTTACCGTTTCGACCGTTCGTCAATGTCGATTCAACTGGCGAAGGACGGTGCAGGTGTGGTCCTGGAAAGCACATCCATCGCATTCGAGGACCTGGTGTCGGGTTCTCTGGTTCCGGTCTCGATAGAGTTCGAGGTCATCGAGTTTCCGGGATACTGGCTGGTCTGTCCTTCGCGGCATATGAACCGGCGCGCGGTTCGCCTGTTTTCGGACTGGGTGTCACGCGTGGGTAAGCGCGACACCGATCTGGCTCGCCGGTTTCTGGCGGAAAAGCAACTGCGCATATCGTTCGAACGACGGCCTCATTTCGGGGCACGGGATGACAAAGCGGCGCCAATGGCGTGAACAGTTCGGCGTTCAAGACATGGCAAGACGAAGATTGACAGCACGTTGCGGTTGAAGCTGGCAAAACGCAGGCTGTGTGCAAGCGAATGGGTTGGCCCCGCTTTTCCAGCGACCTTCCTCTTTTCCAACCCGACAACGACTGACTTACCTGTTTTCTGACGCAGCCGGAGACGGAGGCACTCAGTTCATACAGCCGTAAATTACCGGCGTCATCGTCCGTGCAACTCTACAGGGAATGCTCGACAGCATTGTAATGCCATTCCGCCGACGCGGCCATGGCTTCAATGAACGCGAGTTTGACGGTAGCGACTAAGCAACCGAACCGTGGCGCCAATGACCTTCTGAGCTTCCTCCCATTTCGGAAGATCTCGTTCCCCAACACGCGTGGCGATCGCGGCCAGTATCCAACCTACGCAGCTGATGTCTTCGGCAGCCTTCAGTTTCTCATGCTGCAGGATGCAAGCTTCAATGCCCGGTCGGGGCGGAGACCCGGGCGTAGTACGCTCAGCGATTAGCTGCAGACCGGCGTCGTAGGCGGCGCAAATTTTAATTCTATCGCCCCTTTCCGATTTCATCACCACATTCGCCCAAAGGGCCAACTCAGTTAAAAGATCGGTTACTTCATCTCTCATTAAAAACTGCCGCTGTTTTCTTCATGAAACGAAATTCCACGATCCAGATAGCGCGTGGCCCGGACAATGAGCGAGGTATTTTCGGGGTTTGTTGTTATCGAGCGAACCACTCCTTCTAAGCTTGCCGAGAATGTTAGTCAAAACGCTCAGTTTGCTCGGCAGGATCGCCGTCTAGACACAGCGGGCAAACATACGCATGCGGTTTCGTCACCACCAAGACCACCGATGGCTTGTGGCAGCGATCACAGGCAAAATCCCGGTGTGCAGTAGGCCAAACGTCATTTTCTATCTTTAGAGCACGGAGCCCCATCGTTTGGCAGCCGTCATCTTGCTGCCAGCCGGCGGAGGGCGCTGGGCTGGCACAGTGGTCTCGGGTTTAATGCGGAGGTATGGGAAAGAGAGGCTCTCCCGGCTCACTGCGCCAGCAATGGTATCGGCACTCACAGGGGCGTCCCAGGTTGATTGGTGGCCCGTAGCGAGAAGACTCGATCGGGCGAGTTTGGCTGATTACTCGCATTCTGACCGCCGAATTCAAGAATAGTGTTGCCCTTGAGATAACTCTTCGCGCTTGAGTTGCACGTATGCAACAGCCACTACCGACCTGCGAGGAGCGGAAAATTCCGAAACCTTGTCGGCGCCGCGAGAGGCCCCTTATTTGAAATCGCGTCTTGGCTTGCGACCTGGATGCCTCGCGCGAATATGCCGGTCTGATGGTACAGACGAAGGCGACTGGTAAAGCGATCGGCAAGGCCGAAGGTTACATCGCCGCCACAGCCGCTGCTCGCGAGTTCTTGTTCGTGGGCACGATCGGCATCGGGCGGGCCAGACCAAGATCGGCATGGCCAATCTCGCCTACAATCTCACCCGCCCGTATGGCACCAGGGGCGAACTGCGCCCGCATGACGACGAAGGCGGCGCAAACCGCCACCGCGATGCCAAAATCGGCAATCTCAACAACCAACTCCGAAGCGATCGCCGTCATCAGTCCACGCAGAAATCAGCGCGGCCCTACCGGTCCGCGAAACGCCGATAGTACGAGGTGCCCAGGTGGCTGGAGGCCATTCCTATGAAGGCAAAGCCTGACCCTATTCGTGATATTCTGAAGCGCCTGCAGTGGTGCTGGGTCACGTTCGCTTCCCGCGCGATCTTGGCCGTCCATCAACCACGGCGCGTCCTTAGTTCCTCAATATTCACGACACTGTCGAAAATATACCCCGCGCCGCGCTCGGTGCGGATATACTGCGGGCGCGGCGCCTTATCCTGCCCCAACTTACGGCGAAGGCGGACGATAAGAACATCGATGCTGCGGTAGTAGACCTCCTGATCATAGACACGGGTCGCCATCAGAAGCTGCTCACGTGAAAGGACCCGACCTGGGTTCTTGAGAAAGGCCATCAGGAGGTTGAACTCGCCGGCGGTGAGCTTGACGTCAGGATCCGTTCCCCGGCGCAAGCTCCGACGCTTGGTGCTAACTCGCCAGTCATCGAAACGGTAGATGGTGTTTCGGTCACGCTCCGGCCGCTGGCGCATAGCGGCGCGCACGCGGGCGCGGAACTCCGTAAGCCCGAAGGGCATAGTAATGTAGTCGCGAGCGCCGGTTTCGAGGCCAATCACCTTGTCGGCCTCATCTACGAAGTCACCGCTGATGATGATGATCGGAAGATCCCTCTTGGCACCAAAATCTCGAACGAACTGCAAACCGTCCTCTCGGCCGTAGCTCAGGTCGACAATTGCTAGATCAATCGCTTCAGAAGCCATATTGCTGGCGGCCTGCTGGCGGTTTTCGACCGCTCTGATGTTAAACTCATGCTTAGACAAGAAGCCCATAAGCGGTTCTCTCGTCAACGCGTCCTGACCGACGATGAGAATGTTCTTCATGGTCACTTCCTATTGACTGCAGCTTGGGCTGCCGGGGACGGTAGTCAAATTAGTGACGCTCAGCAGGTGGGACAATCTTCATCAGGCGTATTGCGGAATAGCGCAGACAAATAGGTCCTATGCGGAGTTCCTGCTGCGCAACAGTGCCCCCAAAGCCTGCTAGTTTTTGATGGATTGTCCGTCCTCTGCGACCACTCGTTCGGCAGACCGGGTTTATCCCCGCTGAGATTCGTATCGCTCCGGTCCTCTGGCACCATCACTGGAGCGCTTTTGCACCCAACTTCCTCTCCCGGCGGCTCCAATTCAGTTCAGCTTTGTTTCAATTTAAATCGCTGAAAAGTTGACATTCGTATGGATTCGTCGAGATTTATTGATCAGACGCAGAACTCGCCTTGATGTTAATTCCACTGTCTACAGGAAACTCCTGATGCCAAACCTTTTATCTAATTCCAATCTCCTTTCTAGACCCATGCTATCCTTTCTTTTGAACTTGCATGTCTTATTGTGCAGATCGCTCAGGGGGCGGAGCTTTCATGAACGGCGGGATGTCCGAGAGCAGGAGAGTGGAGATGAGTAGACTGGTCGTAGTCTCAAACAGGGTTTCGCTGCCCGACGAGCATGGTTCCCCGCCGCCAGGCGGGATGGCGATTGCGCTGAGCGCTGCGCTCCGGCGAAGGCACGGCCTATGGATGGGCTGGTCGGGGAAGGTGAAAGCCGGGGAGGACCCGTCAGGGCCGATCTCACGCCGGGAGGCCGGCGGGATCAATTATGCGCTTACCGATCTCTCGCAGACAGATTTGGACGACTATTACTACGGCTTTGCCAACCGGGTTCTTTGGCCGGTTTTCCACTGCCGAGTCGACCTCGCCGAGTATTCCGAAGCACGAATGTCCGGATATCAGCGCGTCAACCGACTGTTTGCAAAGCTGTTGCAGCCGCTCATCAGCGACGACGACGTCATATGGGTGCACGACTATCACCTGATCCCGCTTGCGAAAGAACTGCGGAACCTCGGCTGCGGCAATAAGATCGGCTTCTTCCTGCACATTCCGTGGCCGGCGGCGGACATCCTCTTCACCGTACCGCACTATGATGATTTGCTACGCGGGCTTTCGTGCTATGACCTCGTCGGCTTTCATACCGATGACGATCTTAGTAACTTCGCCGAATGCTTGCGCCGTCAGGGGTTACCGGACCCCATCACAAACGGTGTGTGCCAAGCCTATGGACGTGTGTTTCGCTGCGGCGTTTTTCCGATCGGCATCGACACGGCCGAGTTCGAACGACTGGCCGAGCAGGCGGCGCGCAGCGAGACTCTGCAGGAGCCCTCTCAGAGGATTCCCGGTTGTAAAGTCGCGATCGGCGTCGACCGCCTCGACTATTCGAAGGGCATCGAGAAGCGCATCGTCGCGTTTGACCGCTTCCTGCGGAGCAACGACCACCGCATCGGCAAGACGCAACTGCTGCAGATCACACCGAAATCCCGCACGGAAATACCGGCATATCTGGCGATGCAAAAGGACGTCGCCGAGCGGGTGGGGCGCGTTGATGGCGAACTCGGAACGATCCATTGGATGCCCGTTCACTACATCAACCGGTCCGTTGGACCCAGCGAGCTCGCCGGTCTATACCGCATGGCACGCGTCGGCCTGGTCACGCCGCTCCGCGACGGCATGAACCTTGTAGCTAAGGAATATGTCGCCGCACAGGACCCACAGAATCCAGGTGTTCTCGTGCTTTCGCGTTTTGCCGGCGCAGCCAGAGAGCTAGGCGGAGCGATCCTCGTCAATCCCTACGATCCGGAAGCGACGGCGAGGGCCATCGAAGAAGCCCTGGACATGCAGTTAGATGAGCGGATCGATCGTTGGCGTGCGATGATCGGCCGGCTCCGCGAATACAACGTCTATCGCTGGTGCGACGACTTTCTGTTAGGCCTGGATCAGCGCTGAGCTTTGCCGCGTTCCTTGGCCTAGCTTCGCCAGCATGAGGCTGACCGCGACCAAGTGAATCAGGCAGCATTTCGGCCTCGCTGAGCGATGCCGAATGTGCTGACGCTTAGCGCGAGCACACCGCTTACTAAGACAAGAGGAGAAGGCCGTGGATGAGCTCGCTTGCAGTCGCGAAACTTCAAAAAAGCGGGCGCAGCCGTTTGTCGCGGAACCTCGCGCCACACGGCAGCGGCAAATGCTGGCGTCGATTGACCTGAACTTGCTGTTTGCTCTCGAAGCGCTGCTGGAACACCGCAACGTCACGCATGCGGCTCGACACGTGGGCTTGAGCCAGCCCTCGATGAGCCGAGCGTTGAGGAGGCTGCGTGGCATTTTCAACGACGATCTTTTGGTTCGCGGCTCCATGGGCCTGGTTCCGACCCCGCAGGCCCAACGCTTGAGCCGAATGCTGCCGCCGGTGCTGGATGCGATCCGCGGGATAGTGAACGGCAGTCTTGCCCAAGCCAATTGGCGATCGAAGGCGATAATGGCGATGCCCGATCATCAAGGACTGGTCCTGCTGCCGCGGCTCCTGCCCCGGCTGCGCCAGCACGCGCCTCATCTGGACGTCGTCATCGATCCGCTTCTCTCCGGCGCGATGCGGCGGCTTGAGCTAGGCGAGATCGATTTGGCTATAGGGCAGATTAGCGCCTCGCCGCCCGGATACTTGAGGCGCAGCCTCTACTCCGACCGGTTTGCCTGCCTGCTGCGCCACGACCATCCAGCCCTGGCGCGGGAATGGACAATCGAGAGCTTCGCGGCCTTGCGCCACGCAGCCATTGCATTGGACTCCAAAGACGGCTTCGGCCGGGTGCATGACGAACTGGTCAAGTTAGATCTCCAGGGTCGCGATCCGGTGTTGGTTTCCAACATCTTGACGGCCGCGTTGGCGATCGCGGCGACCGATCTGCTGTTGATTGTACCACGCGGCGTCGCGACCAGGATCGCCGCCTTGCTGCCGCTAGCGATTATGGATCCGCCTGTGCAATTGACACCCTATGAAGTCGCGCTGATTTGGCACGAGCGTTCCCATCGCGACCCGGAGCATCGTTGTCTGCGCCACGAGATCGCCGTCGCCGCGGCGGCGGGAACTGAGAGCAAAATATCCCAACTGGGAAGGCAAGTGACTGATGAGTCGCCTAGGCAAGAAACGTGATCCGAATCCGGGGCTATCGTCAGGATATGACGGAAAAAGTTTATTGCCCTGCTCGCCCGTTGGGAGGGGAAGCTGGCTCTGCTGTGCCAGCGCATTGAAACCGTGCCGGTTTCGACAATTTGAAGCGAGGCAACAGGGCCAGACGAGAAGGTATCATACGCCCAGCCATCTATATACAGGCCAAAAACCGCCTCTCTTCGACCGCCATTCGGCCGCGCCAAGCCTTCCACAGGCCAGCTTCCCATGGTGTCTGTGAGGTGCCTGCATGCTGGCAGCATATCTTGGCTCGGACCCCGAAGCATGCAAGTCCTTGGCACTAATCGCGAGTTCTCTGAGGCAGATCGATATCCTTGATCACCGTTTATTGCGGGCAGGGCGCTCCGCGCAGATCGTCATCGTCGATTGTCGCGAACCGATTCACGACAAGCACGGGCGTGCGAAGCTCTCGCCCGAACCTGTCAAACTGGCTCTGGTTCTGGAAGAGAGCCTGGATCGACAAGCGGTCTTCTCCAACGGGTATTCCGATTACCTGTTGTGGCCGCTCACCGAGCAGGAAGTTCTGCGCAGACTTACCGCCTGCATCGTTCAGTTCGCGCAGCGTTCTACCCCGCCTTTCTTCTCAGCCGATCCGATCGTTCAGAATTCATGCAGTCTGCTGGCGCAGCGGGTCGATCAGCAGATCACCCGCGTCGAATTGGCGCGAATGGTAGGGACCAACAGGACAACGCTCACCACCCGTTTCGAGACATCGTTTGGCTGCGGGCCAATGACTTGGCTACGGCGCTACCGGATGACGGAGGCTGCTGACCGGTTGCGTAACGGGCATGAAAGCATCGCCAAGGTCGCCGAATCCTTCAGCTACGAGAACAGCAACAACTTCTCCACAGCCTTCAAGGCGTTTCATGGCCTCTCGCCACTGCGCTATCGCAAAATGATACGGCGCAGAGAAAAGCCTGTCTAACGCAAAGGTGGGGGCCGGAGCGAATTGGTATAAGGCGACGCGGGCACGCAAAGATCATCTCATCTCCGAGGCGTTTCCGCGCTTTGGGCACCTTAAGCTCTCGACCAACGCTCATGTCTCACAGCAGGAGGATAAAGCATGTCGAACGCATTTTCAGTGAATGTTCAAGAGCATGAACAGCGCTATTCCAAAGAACACTATGAGGCGGCGTCCGCATTTTTCTACGCCAAGCCCCTTGTTTTGGCCCAGTTAGATGCTGCGCCCCCCAGTGACGACACGATCGCCAACGCTCAAGGGACAGTGCAGTTTCACCTCATCGGCCAAAAAACCGAAGATCCGACGTACAGCGGCACCCTCAATGAGAATCAGGACAATCTACTGGCAATAGGAGGAATTATTAACGACTACATGCATACCCATTATGCGAACATCGATGCACAGAAGCTTGATATCAACACATGGACCGATGTTGTTGGCAACATTCCAGATCTCTCTATGGGCAGGCAAAAACTGAAGAGTTTTTCAAAAAAGGTGGCCGGGACGTCGGTCTCAGCTACTTTCCTCTCGCTGATTGCCAAGGCGATCATTACCGACGGGGCATCGTTGCTGCTGGATTTCCAGTCCTTTCTTACAGAAATGGGGAATCTCACCTTCAGTGCAAACGGCAAGGCGCAGCGATACAAGGCGCTGACATGCACCTACCAGAGCTACCTTCTCGATAATGGGGCAGGCGGATATTACGACTACGGAGCAATCGTTCTGCGGCAGATCGAGTTCAAAGAGCACTTCCTCGAGCTGAAATCCTCTTGTTCGTCGACCCACTACGTCCGCGTCGACATGGACTATGCCGAGGTCACCAATCTTGTTCAGACCCGTCGGATCCGCAAAGGCGGCCCCGATCACGAAAACTTCCAGGAGCTTGTGAATAAGAACTCCACCGACCAGTTCAAGAAGGCCAAGAACTTTTTCAACGGTGGCTCGACGCCGCAACAAGACATCAAGCCGCAGGTCTGATCGTCAGGCCTTTGATCGCGAAAGCAGCGCACCCAACCAATAGCGTGGATTTGGACGAACGTCGCCCGCATCATGGATGCGATAGAGCGGTCCGGTAAGCCCTTGCGAACTACCGATGCTCTGTCGCGCCCCCGGTGCCGGCGAACTCCGGTCCCGCTTCCATAGGGAAGCAGACATGAACCCATTCGCAAAAACAGCTGCGGGCCTTTTCCTGGTGATCGGCCCGCAGAGCAGCCAACCGCTCGAGGCGGAGAGGATTTGCTCTGCCATGGTCCAGAAACTATTCGAAGACCAAACCCGGACTCTGGATTCTCGAGCATGGCAGAATGCCGCGCAAATGGTGCCGAACCAGGTGGAAACCGCCACGACTTCAAGAACGCTAAACCGCACGATGGACGTGGCGGAATTGCCCAGTGCCTTTGCGTCAATTTGCGCGAATGCCGCCGACGGCAATGAAGCTGGCGCCGGTCTGGCAAAGGCAATCCGTAGCTATCTGAGCAAACACGGCGAACCGACGGCGTTCAATTGCCTCGTCCTAGATCAATCCGACTCCGCGGAAGTCCGTCTATCTTTAACCTGCCTTGCCGTGGTCGAAGTTGGAAGCGCTGACAGTCTCGCCATCACCTCGATATTGCTCTCCGCATCGCTGAACCTGTCAAACGAGCAAACGCAATCCACTATCGCGCAGGTTTTCGGCCGTTTCAGCTCGCCGAGCGACTCACCGTACTACCTGCGCTTGTTCTCCAGCCGGCGGTCCCACAGTCAGAGACGTAGCGACATTCTGCAATAGACCCAAGGGCAAACAGAGGAATAGCTGATTGCGTCTGCGCCGCGTTGGTGGCTGCGGGAAATGACATCAAAAGGCTGCGCGAAGAAATAGCGTGGGAGGGCGAGGTGACCGTATAAACTGCGCATTTTCCATACAATTTCGGCCTTCGGGGAGACGGACTATGCACGATATTATCGACGTCCCGCAGAACGTCGGCGATTTTGCTGTGTGCTTGGCAGAATCTGGCGTCAATACAGTAATCCGGTACTACAACCATCGGAATATTACACCCTTTCCCTCAAAATGTCTGACAGGGGAGGAACTCGCCGCCCTTCATGGTGCTGGAATATCGGTAGCTGTGGCCTTCGAGCAGCGGGGTGGCGCGGGCGGCAATATCAGAGACTTGCATGGTGCGGCTGGAGAGCGAGACTCCGGTCGTGCGCTTGATCTGGCCGCCGCGTTGGGACAGCCCGAAGGCTCCGGAATCTATTTTGCAGTCGATTGGGACTACCACACACCACAGCATCTTGCACGAATAGCACCCTACTTCAGGAGTGTGCGGAATGCGTTGGCTGGCCGTTATCTCGTTGGCGTTTACGGATCGGGCACGGTCGGACACCACATGAAGCGCCAGGGGCTGGTGGACCATATATGGCTCTCTGGCTCGTTGGGATGGTCCGGAACGAGACAAGCGCTCAAGCAGGGGGATTGGTCGCTTTTCCAAAAGTTTATGGAAAAGCGTTCCGAGATCGGGGGCTTCGGATACGATGGAAATGTCGTCAATCCGGCCCTTGAAAACTTTGGTCAATTTGGGCCGGCAGGTACTCTCCCCTCTCGCGACGCGAAGGAACGTCTGCGTTGTTCAAAGTTGCTGCGCGAGGAGCGCTAAATCTTCGCTCCCGGCCGGGCAAGAGCTTTCGCATGGTCGATTCCTCCCGAACGGTACAAGGCACGCCCACGCCTTGTCAGGCTGCACCGGAAGCTTCTCCCGCTGCATCTTCGTCATCGATATCCCGGCATCGTTCATCCCTTCACAAACCGCTTGCCTTACGGCGCCATAATGAAAGAGGATTATGAAAGGCTCCGAACCTGTATTCTCGTGGACACCCTCGGCCTTCCATAAACGACCGTTTGCGAAAGGAAGCTCCATGCTGATCGGCTATGCCCGGGTGAGCAAAGGCGACGAGCAGTCCAACAAAGGCGCAGATCAAGGCGCTCACCGATGCCGGTAGCGAACGGATCTTTGAAGAGGAAGCTTCCGGCGGTCGATGGGAGCGCCCCGAACTGCACCGGATGCTTGATCAATTGAGGGAAGTCGATGTCGCGTGGCACTTATACGCGAGAATGCGGCAGTTCACCTGTGTTCAGCGGGCTTAGACGAGCTCAAGAGCAGAAACGATAGGAGGCCAAAGGCAGTCGGCGTCCAGTTCGTGTTCCGCGCGACCGCCTGATGTTCGAAGGGCTGAGAGACAAAATATCGGCTCATCCTCGATGTCTCGACTTGGACCGAGTACTCGAGACGACGCCCCATAGAGCCTTGGCATTGATATTCCGCCAGTTGAACTCTTGTTTGCCGACTTTTGTCGGTTTGGATCATCGAGGAGCTCCGCATGGGTAAGATGGTCGTGTTGAAGCCAGTCGTTTGGAACAGCAATGGCTATCTCGGCCCCATCGGCGGAACCACGTCGAGCGGTTATGCCGGAGTTCATGGCTATGGCCACGAGGAATGGAATGGTCGGTCCGATTGGGTCTGGAAGGGCTGGAAAGTTTTTCACACCCAAGGGAAAGGCCGAATGTTCAGTTATGCCGACGAGGGCAACCTCGGCATCATCATGACGACGATGAGGGACGGTCAGTTCTATGCTGTAGGTGCCGCATGCGCCATTTATCAGAATGATGAGAACGATCGAGCGGCAATTGCCAAAGAGCTGGATCTGCGTAGGAACGGCAATGCACTCTGGAAGTTACCAGGGATCAAAAGCCTCAAGAAGAACAAGGCAGCTTTCGACGCCCATTGGGAGGATGCGTACGAATGGGTCCAATGGCGTTGTCCACAATCGCACTTCGTCTGGTTCAGCCCGTCGATTTTAATCATCCCTGACGACATCATACCCTCGAAACCTCCGTCGCCGCCTCGGCAGGCAATTATCAAGATGCATGGGAGCTACCAAGCGGTGAGGCCTGATCAAGCCTTGGCCATTATCGCCGAAAGGCTGCCATCTTCGCATCCAATCTTAGCGTGGCTATCGACGGATGATTTCGACGACGTGCGGGACCGGAGCGTCCGCAATGCGCCTCCACCTAGGGGCAAAGGGAGGAAAAGCGCTGGAACGGCCACCGATCCATACACCCGCTACCTCCAGGAAAATGAATTCCAAATTACGCCCAAGCATCATCACCTGCAGTCGGCTTTCGAGGCGTTTCTCAAAGCGTCCAACGCCACGCAAGTTGTACCCAACATGGAATGGGTCGATGTCCGCTATCACGACGCGCAATTCGGACCGGTGCTGGCAGAGATCAAGCCGACCGACCCGCTGACGATCCGTTTCGCGATACGGGCCGCAATTGGCCAACTGCTCGACTACCATCAGAAGCAAGAGGGCAATCCGCGACTCCTCGTTGTGACCGACTGCAGGCCATCGAATCCGGACGATCTCGCCTTAGCAACGGACAACGGCTTCGGCCTGGCATGGCGAGACGGGAAGAAATTCGAATTCCGATGGCCATCGCACCAAAATAGGCGCGACAAAAGGGGGTCATTGATCAATCGGTAACCGATCTTAGTAAAACTTAACTCCCAAGGTCTGGGCGACCTGCCCGTAATCTAGCCGGCGGAGGCCATACTGACGAGGAGACGACAGCCGATCGCAAGGAGCGTCGGGACAAGGCGAAGCCCGGCGGCGCCAAGCCGGGACATAAGGGTCACAGCCGCCCTGAGCGAGGATTTCGATCGCCCTGGCTGCCGGGCCAGTCTGTCGAGCGATCTTGCTGCCGAATCCGTCAGCGAACACTATAAGATCGAGCTTCCCGCGATCAGGCCTTCGATTGAACGCCATCGGCGTCTGGCAGTCCGTTGCCTGTCCTGCGACACGCTGGTCGTCGCTTTCGCCAGCTTCGACTGGTTGCCTTTGACGGCGATCACGTACTGGCCGCCGCCCTCCCGCGCATCAGAATGCCTCGCGACCATGCTGACCTACCTCCACTGCTCGATCCGGCGGATACGCCTGTCATTGGCTGCCGCACGAAGGCGCGGCTTCACGAACCGCTCCTGCGGGGGCGATCGGAGATCTGCCATCGCCGTTCCCCGTGAAAAAAAATCGGAGCAAAATGCGTGCCGAATTGGCGTATCGTCTGCGCTGCACCGATTCTCGGTACCGGTGACCCGCCCTCTCTCCCTTTTGGTAGGGCTTCCGACATTCTTGCCCAGCTCGGCTGACGGAGGCCGGCAGCCTGCTGCTGACCGATCTTCCGCGGGCGAGAGAGCTCGAATCGCGCTCCGTTCCATTCGATCTTCCGGGTCCGATCGCCAAGGGCGGACGGCTGCGGCGCATTCGCATTCCCCGCCGCGTGCTGGCCTTGATCGGCGACTATGTCGATCTCGAGCGCACGATCTTGGCCGAGCGGTCGGAACCTTCAGTGTCCGATCCGCTCTGGTTGATGCCTGAGGACAGGAAGGCCGTCGATACGACCGGAAGACGCGTTCGGCTCGACCGCCTGACGCCTGGCGAACGCCGCAAGGTGCTCATCGGCGGGCCCGGCAGGGCGCAGCATGCCTTGCTCTGGCTGACCGAAGGCGGCCAGCCCGTGCCCTCGGCAACTTGGGAAGCCGCCTTTCGCCGGGCCTGCGCCCGCTGCCGCCGCTTCGGCATTGATCTCGACGTGACGCCGCACACGCTGCGGCACGTCTTCGCCGTCAACATGCTTTCCATGTTGACGGCGAGCAGATCGGGACCGTGTTCGATCCGCAGGATCGGCATGGCGCGGCCTATCGGCGGATTCTCGGCGATCCTCTGCAGAAGCTCCAGCACCTCCTGGGGCACGCGAGTGTCACCAGCACCTACATTTATCTCGACAGCCTCGCCGAGGCGCAGGAACTGGTCGAGGCGGCCGCAGATCGCTGGGCCGAAGATACGGCCGGTGATGTGGAATGACCACTGCGGTAGCTATGTCGGTGCGGCGGCCGGGCCGCCGTGCGCTCTTCCCCGAGGCGTTAGCTGATCCTGAGGGCGAGGCCGCCGCTGCGATCGCGTCGCTGCGCTTCACGGTTATCCTCGCGGACCGCAGCATGACGATCGACCTGACGATGCTCGCCGGCCGCAAGGCATTGGCCCGGACGCTGGCGGGGGCGCTCTGGCGCGCCTGCCAGGTCGAAGGTCCGGCCGGCTCGGTTTCGACGGCCTACGCCTATTCCAATGCGCTCAAGATGTTCTGGCGCTATCTCGATTCCGACAGTCCGCGCGTTGCACGCCTTGCGGACGTGAGTGCTGCCTGCATGGATCGCTTCGCCGTCGGCCATAGCGTCGTGGTCGCGGCCAATCATTATGCCGACATCCCCGCACTTCGCCATCTGCACGAAGCGACCATCGCCGACGCCATGAGCGATGCACTCGACGCCGCCCTGCGCCCGTGCGTCCTGTCGTCGGACGAGGAAGCTGCCGTCCGCGCCGATCCGGCGGCCATCGGTCTGCCAGTCTCGGGAGCGGCTGCCGTTCAGGCCCTGTTGAGCGGCGAGCAGGACGTCTGGCTCGCCAGTTGCGGTGGCTTCTACAGGAGTCCGTTCGGCGCCGAGGGAGGGGCCTGTCCATCGCCGTTCTGGGGCTGTCTCGCATGCAACAACGCGGTGATCACCGCCCGCAAGCTGCCTGCGCTTTTGGCCTTCCTCACCTTCATCCGGGCGCAGAGACAGACACTCAGCGAAGCCGACTGGGCGACCAAGTTCGGCCGCGTTCATGGCCGGATCGCCGGTCAGATCCTGCCCCGGTTCAGTGATGCCGAGATCGAGCGGGCTCGTCAGGTCGCCGCTTCGGGCGCTGCGCTCATCTACCTGCCGCCCGAAGCGGGAGCCCCGTGATGCCAGGGTTCGCGAAGCGCTCGCCGCAGCCGTCGCTGCCGTCGGCCATCTATGGAGACGACGAGCCTGTGCTCGCCGGCATCGCGATCAGAGACGAGGCCGACCGCACGCCGCTTCCCCGCTTCGGCGACGATCACTGGGATTTGGGCGCCGCCATTTCCGGGTGAACGCGCGCTATTCCAATTACCGGCTCAACTTCACCCGCATCACCGATCCGGTGACGCGGCGGCTGGCGAAGGAGTATGTGATCGCCCGGCTGCGCATCCATGTGCCGGGATATCGGGCGCCCTGCGGCGCGACCTCGGCGATCCGTTTGCTGCACTATGTCCAGCATTTTGCGGCGTTTCTCATTGCACGGATCGGCGCGGTCGATCTGAGCCGGATAGATCAGGCGTTGCTCAACGCCTATCTCATCCATGCCCGTGACGGCGGGCGACGAACGCCCCATGAGACGGTGAAGTATGTCGAGGTGCCGATTGACCTGCATCACCTGTCGCCATGGCTGACCGGCGGCGGGATCGGTTTTCTTCCCTGGCGTGGGCGCGCGGCTCACCGCGTTGCCGGCCGTCCGCCGGCGCCCGCCGAGAACGCCACGCCGCGCATTCCCGAGCCGATCATCGGCGCCATGCTGCGTTGGGCGCACAAGTATGTCGAGGTCTATGCACCCGATATCCTCGTCGCGCGGACGGAGTTGGATGCTCTCGAAGCCCGCTGCGCCCGGTTGATCGCGCGGGACACACGGACCGGACGGGCCGTCGCCAAGACCTATCGCGCCCGCGTGGCGAAGTGGCTCGACGCGCGCCGGGCCGCCGGCAGGGGCGTGCCGATCTGGGAGCGCGCGCCCAACGCCGCCCGCCGGATTGATCCGCTGACCGGCCAGGTGATCCCGCCCTACAATCTCCACCTGATGCGCCTGCATGCTGGCGCGCCAGAGAGCGGTCGCGTCAGCCAGTCCGATCGGACTGCACAGCTGATCGATGAAGCGGCTGCCGAACTCGGGATCGAGGTTGGCGGCCTCGACACGCCAATCTCGAGCGATCCCGACACCGGCTTGCTATGGCGCGAGCGCTTCGACGGGCTGAGCCTCGCCCGCGAGGAGCGCATGCTGCAAGGTGCTTGCTATGTGGTCTGTGCCTATCTCACCGGCATGCGCGACAGCGAGGTGCAGGCCATGCAGCCGGTTGCGTGTCGGCGGTGCGCAGCGCTGACGGCCTGGTCGAGCGCTACCGGGTGCGCAGCACCGTCTACAAACGTCATGGCGCGCGCGGCGTCACGGCCGACTGGATCACGATCGAACCCGTCGCCCGGGCCGTCGCGGTAATGGAGGTTCTCTCGGCACGCAATCGCAAGGAGAAGGGGCTCTCATCCCTATGGGTGACCCTGAAGGACTGGCCCTGGAGCGCCGATCATCTCGGCATAGGTGCGGCACCGACGCTCAACCTGTTCCGCGACAGCCTGGATGCGCGCTCCGGAGACACACCGGCAATCCCGCGCATCGCAGACGAGCCCTGGAAGTTCACGACGCGGCAATTGCGCCGAACCGTCGCTTGGTACATCGCCAACCGGCCGTTCGGCACCGTCGCGGACAAGATCCAGTACAAGCACGCCTCGATCGCCATCTTCGAGGGCTATGCGGCTCAAGGCAGGCCGACTTCCGCCTCGCCGTCGAGCGTGAGCGCGCACTCGGCCAGCTCGACGATATCGTCGTCCATTACGAGGCGTTTCTTCGCGATGAGGGTCCGGCTGGACCGGGTGCCGCGCGGTTGCGGCGCGAGTTCGCCTATGTGCAGGACGAGCTTGGCGATCTTCCCGGCCGGATAATGGACCGCAAGCGACTGCGCACGATGCTGGCCCATCTCGGCCGGACCTTGCACGTGGGTTTCCTCAACGACTGCCTGTTCGAAGCCGCGACCGCGCTTTGCCTTACGGAAGCGCCGGAGACCGAGCGACCGGCGCCGGCCTTGTCCCGATGCAGCCCTGATCGATGCCCGAACGCCTGCTTGACCGTCCGGCATCGTGAGCCCTGGCAGGCCTCGATCGCAGAAGGCGAAGCGCTGCTTGCCGACCGGCGCCTCTCACCGCTCCAGCACACAGCGATCCTGCGGGACCACGAGCGCAAGCGCCGGCTGATTGCACCTCTCCTGGATGGTGAGGCATGACTGCGCTCGGGCCAAAGAGCGAAGCGGCGCTAAGGGCGGCCATGGAGCGGCTGCTCGACGGCCGGCCCGATCGCACCGACGGCGCGCTTACCGTCTCCAACCTGGCGCGCGAGGCCAGCGTCAGCCGAGCAACAGCGAACCGTGCGGTAGATCTTCTCGCCGAGTTTCGTGCTGCCGAAGCGCGCCACCGGCGATCATCTCCTCAAGCACTGAAGGACCGCGTCCGCTCCCTCGAAGCCGAGCTCCGGGCCGTGCGCGGTGCCGAGATGGCCGAACTGCGCGCGCTCACCCGCACGCTCGCGCAGCACATCCAGGTGCTGACGTTACAGGTTGCCGAGCGTGACGCTGTGATTGCCGGCCTGCAAGGATGAACTGGCGCTGTCGAATGAGGCCAAGGTTGTTCCGCTGCAGCGCCCGCCGCGAGGCGGCGCTGGCTGAGAGCCACGCAACATCCTCACCGCCGGCCGGTCCTGCGGCCATCGGTCATGCCCGACGTCTCCTGTGCTCGCCCGTCGAGGCAGGGGCTCGGTTGTGGCAGACGCTGCCGGGCCGTCAACCCTGTTCCGCACCAGTAACCGAGAACAGGGTGTGACGGCCCGGCTCGCCGCGTCTGCCCCTGCCGCTTCGCCCTCGACGGAGAGGGCGAGCACAGGAGGCACCCATGACCACCGATCGCAACAGCCAGACCCGGACCGTCAACGATATCTATGAGCGCGTCACCAACCAGATCATTGCCGCCATCGAGACCGGCGCCGGCGAGTACCGGATGCCCTGGCATCACGACGGGTCGGCCATCACCACGCCCGTCAACGTCGCCTCACGCAAGACCTATCGCGGCGTCAACGTCATCACCCTTTGGGTTGCGGCGCATGCGGCCGATTATCCCGCCGGCATCTGGGGCACCTATCGCCAATGGCATGAACTCGGCGCTCAGGTTCGCAAGGGCGAGCGCGGCCACCTCGTCGTGTTCTGGAAGACGAGCGATCGCAGCGGCGGCACAGATCGTCAGGACGACGGGGAGGATCACGACACGCCCGCACGGCGCCTGTTTGCCCGTGGCTACACCGTCTTCAATGCCGCCCAGGTCGACGGATATACACCGCCCGAGATGCAGCTGCTGCCGATGGCCGAGCGGATCGAGCACGCCGAGCGATTCTGCGCCGCCCTTGGCATCGACATCCGCCACGGCGGATCGCAGGCCTGTTACATCCCATCCAGGGATCATGTGCAGATGCCCGAGTTCGCCTGCTTCCGGGATGCCGTCGCCTACTACGCCGTGCTGCTCCACGAATGCGGACACGCTTCCGGCGCCAGGCATCGCCTCGACCGCGATCTCTCCGGACGGTTTGGCTCGGCCGCCTACGCCATGGAGGAATGCACGGTCGAACTTCTCAGCGCCATGATCTGCGCCGACCTCAGCCTCAGCGTCGAACCGAGGCCCGATCATGCCCGCTACATCGCCTCCTGGCTCCAGGTGCTGCGGTCCGACAAGCGCGCCATCTTCACGGCGGCAAGCAAGGCGCAACAGATCGCCGATTGGATGCACGCCCAGCAGACCGACGCTCAGCAGGACGAGGTCCGGGGCGCCGCATAGGCGCCCCCAGACGAAGTTCTCGTCCGAATGATGATAGCGGACATGGTGGATGAACTTCGCCATCGGGTCGTCGCCGAAGCCGGCACTATTGGTGCGCTGGCCCATATGCCTTGATGGGTGAGTTTGACCTCGCCATTCTCGACATCAACATTGGCGGTTTTGGCGTCGATCCCATTGCTGAGACCATCGAAAGGCGAGGGCGCCCTTTTCTGTTCATCACGGGCTATGGGCAGCAGCATCTTCCCTCCTTGTTCCGCCGAAGACCAGTGCTGAGAAGCCAGTCTCCATCGATAAACTACGGGAAACGATCAATTCCCTCTCCTGACGACGGATGAAAGTGAGCAGTAAAACGGCGTGGCGAACTTATTCAGTCCCGCGTGGATAACGTGAGATGCACGGCCATCATTTGCCTATTCTCAAATAGACCCCCCTCAGGCTGCACGAGGATTAACACCGCGGGTGTCTCTAAGAGACGGCAGTCACCAGTTGTGCCAAGGCAAATGGCTTCTGCAGAAGGACGCTGCTCGGGACACCTTCGGAAGGCCATTCGTTACCAGTGCCTGCGGTCATGTACACGACCGCAAATCCGGGGCGATCTTCCTCGCCTTCCGAGCCGCTTCCCAGCTGTTCATGCTGCCGATCGGGTAAACCACGCGCCCGGTAGTCCGCCTGCCCACTTTGAAGTCGGTTCACCGCCTCATGGGCGGATGTCACCATTGCCGGCTGGTAACCGCGTTCCGTCAGGGCATCATGGACGAGCTCCTGGATCGTCTCGTCAACTTCCACAACGAGAATGATTGGACGTTCTTCCACTCGCCTTTCCCCCTCAGCGACACACACCGACCCAGGCCTCAATACGCGTAGCACCAGCGTCTGGTTCCCTGGCATCGTACACAGGCTGTAAGGGCCTCGCGCATCGGGGTGCGCGAGGCCGGTGAACGTCTTTGGCCGAGCCAAAGCCTCCGCCCGTTCACTCCTGACAAGTACTCTTCGATCATGATATATTTTGCGGATCGTGAACGATCTCGTAGAGTCTGTGAACCGTGGGAAGCAGCTGAAGGGTATAGGCGCTTAGCGTGATTACCTTGACCCATCCTTTCATCAACGATCCCAAGTATTGGCACGAGCGAGCTGAGGAGCTTCGCTCCATCGCGAAACTCCTGGATGACACAGAAGCCAAACGGCAAATGCGTGCCATTGCTGCGAGCTATGATCGTCTCGCCGACCATATGCAACAGCGGTCTAAAGAGACCAAAGTGGTGAAGCGAGCGCGCATCAACAGTAACCAAGGAGTCGACCATTTCATGCTCGATCAGCTGAAGCAAAACAACCGCGTTTGGGCCGAGGGCAAGCTCGCGGTCGATCCCGGCTTCTTCAAGAGACTGGTGGGGCAGCAGAGGCCCGAATATCTGTGGATCGGCTGCTCCGATAGCCGGGTACCCGCGAACGAGATCGTGGGGCTGGACCCCGGCGAGATGTTTGTTCACCGCAACGTCGCCAACCTCGCCCCGCCCCAGGATGCGAATTATCTGTCGGTGCTGCAGTTCGCCGTCGACGTGCTCAAGGTGAAGCACGTGCTGGTCGTCGGCCACTATGGCTGCGGAGGCATAGCCGCTGCAGTGGATGGCGAGCGCCGGGGCCTCGTCGACCACTGGCTCCATCCGATCCGCGAAGTCGCCCACGACCACAAGGACGAGCTGGCCGCCTACACCGACGACCGAGAACGGCTGAACCGGCTCTGCGAGCTCAACGTCATCCGCCAGGTTAGGAACGTCGCGTCCGACGTCTTCGTTCAGGATGCTTGGGCGCGCGGCCAGCCATTGGCGGTACATGGCTGGGTCTATTCGCTGTCGAGCGGGCTCATCACCGATCTGAATGTGACTGTGACCGGCGGGCCGGTATCGCCCGGATGATAAGCGATTCAGGCGTCATTCGCGTAGGAGTAGTGAACACTTGCGCACTGCCATCCGTCACCTCTTGCGTCAGCTCGGCCGATCGAGCACCACACCAGCCCGGGGCGAAACTGCTCTCTCGTTCGGCGAGGACGTCGCCGAGCTGGCCTGCTGTGCCGGTTGAACGACCGCCAACGTGCCTCAGCAATTCGCGCGTCTGTCTCACGAGCCAAGATCGCCCCGAAGCCCGCGGTTTTTCAGGAAAACGCCGCCGAAAATCCGGCTGAGACAACTTGACTGTTCAGATAACGCGCCGAGCAGGTGAAGACGCTGGAGATCGAGAACGGACGCCTCCACCTGCGAGCGGTTACAGGTCCGGACTATGGGCAGGATTTTCGATGAAGAGCTGATCGCGGCCGTGCAGAAGATCGCCGGCAACGGTACCGGCGACACCCGCTGGAAGATTCCTGGCGTGCTCGACTGGTCAACGGGAATCTACAATCCGAATGTCGACATTTCCAATGCCACGACGACGCTCTATGCGTCCGACCGTGATGTCTTTGTCTTCCTCGTCGACGACCTGAATCCGATCGAAGCCGGCAAGCTGCCCGATGGCTCGCCCGACGTCTTTTTCAGGGGGTTTTATTGCTGGAACTCGGAGGTCGGCGCCCGCACGCTTGGAATCGCCAGCTTCTATCTACGTGCAGTGTGCCAGAATCGTTGCCTCTGGGGCGTGCAGGATTTCCAGGAAATCATTATCCGGCATTCCAAATATGCCGCCTCGCGTTTTGCCCTGGAAGCCGAGACAGCGCTGATCCAGTTCGCGGAGTCTTCGCCCATGCCGTTCGTCAATGGCATCAAGGCTTCGCGGGAGCGTGTCGTCGCTCGGGACGACGAAGATCGCCAAAGCTTCCTGCGCAAGCGCGGCTTCTCCAAGGCGGAGACGACGAAGATCA
>NZ_JAMYPD010000043.1:0-39450 GCF_040320195.1 Mesorhizobium sp. M0768
CCCAACCCTCCCCCCCCAAACCCCCGGCGCCCCCGCCGGGGGCGCCCGGGCGTTCCCCCCCCCCCCCACCCCGCCCCAAAACACCGGGCGCCGGGCCCCCCGGGGCCCCGTTTCCTGTTGGGCCGCAAGGGCAGCTCAGGCGGCCTTGCCGTTGGCGTTCAGCGCTTCGTCGGCCAACCGGCCGGTGAGTTCGGCCATGTGGTCGAAGACGGCCCGGTAGCTGGCGACACCCGCAGTGGCCGAGCGCAGCTCGATGATGAGGTCGCCGATCTCAGCCTGCGGCATGGTCGCCTCGACCACGTCCCATCCCGGCCAGTCGGGCCGCGCGTCGTAGCCGAGGATCTGGCCGCGCCGCTGCGGGATCAGAGCGATGATCTTCGACGTCGCATCCGACGGCGTGACGATCTCGACCTTCATCACCGGCTCCAGCAGCACCGGCGAGCACGCGGCCATGCCTTCCTTCATCGCCAGCTTCGCCGCCATCTGGAAGGCCATGTCGGAGGAATCGACCGCATGGTAGGAGCCGTCGGAAAGGTTGACGGCAACATCGACGACCGGGAAGCCGAGCGGGCCCGATTTCAGGTAATCGCGCACGCCGGTCTCGACCGACTGGATGTAGGTCTTCGGCACGACGCCGCCGGTGATCGTATCGGTGAACTGGAAGCCTGAACCGCGCGGCAGCGGTTTGATCTCCAGCACCACATCGCCGAACTGGCCGTGGCCGCCCGACTGTTTCTTGTGGCGGCCGCGCTGCTGCGTCGCTTTGCGGATCGTCTCGCGATAGGGCACGGCCGGCACATGGCCTTCGACCGGGATCTGGTTCTTGCCTTCCAGCCGCTCGCGCACGACGCGCAGATGCATCTCGCCATGACCGGACAGCACGGTTTCGGCGGAATCCTGGTTGTGATGCAGGTTGAGCGAGGGATCTTCCTCGGCCAGGCGCTGGATGGCCGCCGACATCTTGACCTCGTCCTTGCGCTCTTTCGGCCGCAGCGCGAAGGCGAAGACCGGTTGCGGCGGCGCCAGCGTGACCAGCGGCTTGATGCCGCCCTTGGTCGAGCTCAGCGTCTGGCCGGTCCTGACGGCGTCCAGCTTGCCGAGCGCCACAGTGTCGCCGGCCTTGGCCGAAGTCAGCTTGACCTGGTCCTTGCCGAGCATCTTGTAGATGCCGGAGACCTTTGCCGTCTCGCCGCTGGGAAGGAACAGCTCGGCGGCGTCGGCGACCTGGCCGGACAGGATGCGCGACACCGACAGCTTGCCGCCATGCGCGGTGTGGATGGTCTTCATCACTTGGACCACGGTGGCATTGCCATCGGGCGCGCCGAGACGCTGGCGCGTCGCCGCGATGTCGGGTGCGTCGTGACGGATCGCCTTCAACAGGCGCAGCACGCCGTTGCCCTTCTCGGCGGTGCCGATCAGCACCGGCGTCACCGTGCCGTCGCGCAGATCTGCGGCGAGGTCGTCGAAGATCGCGTCCTTCGGCGGTTCGATCTCGTCAAGCAATTGCTCCATCAGCCGGTCGTCATGGTCGGCGAGTGTCTCCAGCATGGAAAAGCGCGCCTCGAGCTCGCGCGCCTTGTCGTCGCTCGGGATCTGGGCGACCTCGCTCTCGGCATATTCGCGGTAGATGTAGGCACGCTCCAGAGCGAGGTCGATCGAGCCGATGACGACGCCGTCCTTGCGCAGCGGGATCTGGCGCAGCAGCAATGGCACCGAGCTTGCCGGCTGCAGCATCTTCAGCGTGTCGCGCACACCTGCTATCGCCTTGTCGACCTTGTTCAGGAACAGCATGCGCGGCACGCCGAGCTCGTCGAGCTTGCGCATGATCAGCTGCAGGGCAGGGATCTTCTTCTCGTCGGCCTCGGCAACGACCACGGCGACGTCGCAGGCGGCCAGCACCGGCTCGGCTTCGAAGGAGAATTCGATCGAGCCGGGACAATCGACGAAGGTGAACGGCTCGCCCATGAAATCGGTGGTGGCGAAGGTCGCCTCGACGCTCATGCCGTGAGCGCGCGCCTCGGGCGAATGATCGGAAACGGTATTTCCGGACGAAACGGGATTCTGGCGGGGAATGGCGCCTGTACGGGCGAGTATGGCTTCGAGAAGTGTCGTCTTACCGCTTGCGAAGGGACCGACTATGGCAATGCATTTCGGTCCCGTGCGTCGTCCTCCGGCGCGAGTACCCATGGCTGACCTCCACTGAGGCGTTTCCCTGTGAGCGGCGGCCGGCCTGTCGGCCGTCGCGGGCGAGGCTTTTTTCAATTTGCCACCTACCCAAAGGGCATCGTCCCACGGGCAGGCCGGGAGGGCAAGGGATTTGAAGTTGAAGGGATTTGAAGTTGAGGCCGGTTCAGCCGGTGCCGGTCAGGCGCGACGCCAGCGGGGGTGCGTCCATGCGCTGCACCGCCACCGTCTCGGCAAAGCGCGCCAGCAACGGATTGAACAGGTCCGCGCGCTCCCAGAAAGGCGCATGCCCGGCGCCGGAGACGATGTGGCAATGCTCCCACAGCGAGCCGTATGCGAGCGTCTCAAAATAGCCGAGCCGGACGAACGGATCGTTCTCGCCATTGACGATAGCGACCGGAAACGCGGCTTGCTCGACCACGTGTCTCTGGTCGGCGCCCTTGCCGGTGAGCATGCCGCGCGTCACCGCGGCGCGCAGCCGGCCGTCGGTGCGCAGGATGGCTTGGCGAAAGGACGGATCGGCGGTGTCGCCGAAACACAGCGTCTCGAAGCGCTCGGCATCGCGTTCGGAATACGTCTTTTTGGACGCCAGCAGCATGTCCCAATGCGCGTGGAAGCCGCGCAGCATGCCGAAAGGACCCTTCGATACCGGCGGCGCGCCGGTCAGCATCAGCCCGCCGACGGCGCGGTGAAAACTGGCGAGTTCGATTGCCACGTGCCCGCCAAGCGACCAGCCGAAGACGACGGCGCTGCCGATGCCCAAGGCATCGAGGAGCTGGGCCGCCGATTGGGCAAGGCCGGCGATGGTGTAGTCCGTCGCCGGATCGCGGGCGTCCGACGATTCGCCATGGCCGGGCAGGTCGAAAGCAATCAACCGATGGGCAGCGGCCAACGGGCTGTCGAACTGGCGGGCGAATACGGCGCGCGAACTGCCTGAGCCGTGGATCAGGACAAGCGGGATGCCGGGTCCCGACGACTGGCTGAGGCGCAAATCCGCTTGCGGCGTGCGGATCGTGCGGTGGGAAACGGCCATATCTGGTTTGGACCTTGGGATTGTCTCCAGGTCAACATCGCATGCCGAGGTCACCATGTTGTTTAGAACGGTGGTTAAGAAATGATTTCTCGGCTTGCGCCGGGTATGATGAACGAATCCACCACAGCTAACCCCCGGAGCCTGATGATGGAATCCACACTCGACCTTCTCGTCTCGATCAGCAGCATCGCGACGCTCGGCCAATATGCCTGGTCGATGCGCGCGCATTTCCAGTCGCCGAGCATGTCTCCAGGCGCGATGATCATTTCGGCCGTCGTGGTCGGCACGGCGCTGTTCTTTCTTGCGCTGCTGTGGATCGAGCGGCAGCCATTGGCGGCGAAGATCGGCGGGCTCGCCATCGAACTGGCAAGCTCGGCGCTGTTCTGGTGGGCGATCTCGGTCTCCCGCAAGGCGGGGCTGCGGTTCGCATTCGATCCTGACAATCCTGACAGCCTGGTGACCGAAGGCCCTTATCTCCATGTCCGGCATCCGTTCTACACGTCCTACATCATCTTCTGGGTCGGATGGGGTATCGCGACCTGGTCGGTCTGGGCGGTGGTGCCGGTCGCCGGCATCGTTACGATCTACGTGATCGCGGCCTTGGACGAAGAGCGAAAATTTTCGCGGACAAGGTTGGCCGATGCCTACGACGCTTACCGCACGCGGACCGGTCTGTTCTGGCCGCGTTTTGCCCGCAGCCGGCAGGAGATGCAGCCGGCATCGGACGAAAGTGGTAGGGTCTAAGACACTGGATTGAATCGAGGATTTGCGACGATGAAGATCATTGCCTGCGGCAGCGTGCCGACGATTGTTGCGCCGGAAAAATACTTCACTGGCCGGGTTTTGCAGACGCCGATCATCGAGAAAGAGGCGCCGGCGCGGCTCAGAGCCACGCTGGTCAGCTTCGAGCCCGGCGCCCGCACCCACTGGCACACGCATCCGCTTGGCCAGACGCTCTATGTCACATCCGGTGCCGGTCTCGTGCAAAGCTGGGGCGGGCCGCTGCAGGAGATCAGGGCCGGCGACGTCATCTCCTTTGCGGCCGGCGAAAAGCACTGGCACGGCGCCGCGCCCAAATCGGCGATGACCCACATCGCCATGCAGGAGGCGCTTGAGGGTGTGCATGTCGACTGGCTGGAGAAGGTGAACGACGAGCAGTATGGCGGCTGAAACGTCTCAGACCAGCGCGGCGGTAAAGCGCTGGATGCGCGTGCAGGCCTCTTCGAGCAGAGCCTCCGACGTGGCGTAGGAGATGCGGAAGTTCGGGCCGAGGCCAAAGGCCGAGCCGAAAACAACCGCCACGCCCTCGGCCTCGAGCAGTTCCGAGCAGAAGGTTTCGTCGCTGTCGATCACCTTGCCGCTCTTGGTCTTCCTGCCGATCAGCTGGGCACAGGAGGGATAGACGTAGAACGCACCCTCCGGCGACGGACAGGTGATGCCGCGCGCCTGGTTGAGCATCGAGACGACGAGATCGCGCCGGCCCTGGAAGGTCGCCTTGTTCTTCGGGATGAAATCCTGCGGGCCGTTCAGCGCTTCGACCGCCGCCCATTGGGCGATGGTGCAGGCGCCGGAGGTCTGCTGGCCCTGGATCATGTCCATCGCCTTGATCAGCGGCACCGGGCCTGCCGCGTAGCCGATGCGCCAGCCGGTCATGGCATAGGCCTTCGACACGCCGTTCATCGTCAGCGTGCGCTCATAGAGCTTAGGCTCGACCTCGGCGATGGTCTTGAAGACGAAGTCGCCATAAGTCAGGTGCTCGTACATGTCGTCGGTCAGCACCCAGACATGGGGATGCTTCAACAGCACGTCGGCCAGGCCCTTGAGTTCCGCCTCGGTATAGGCGGCGCCCGATGGGTTCGACGGCGAGTTCATCAACAGCCATTTGGTGCGCGGCGTGATCGCCTTTTCCAGCACGGCCGCCGTCAGCTTGAAGCCGTTGTCGATCGAGGTGTCGGCAAAGGCCGAGGTGCCGCCGCAGATCGCAACCATTTCGGGATAGCTCACCCAGTAGGGCCGCGGGATGATCACCTCGTCGCCGGGGTTCAGCGTCGCCATGAAGGCGTTGAACAGGATCTGCTTGCCGCCGGTGCCGACGATGGTCTGCTCCGGCCGGTAGTCGAGATTGTTCTCGCGCTTGAATTTTTTCGCGATCGCATCGCGCAGCGGCACGATGCCGGATACCGGCGGATACTTCGTCTCGCCTCGGCGGATGGCCTCGATCGCGGCGTTCTTGATGTTATCGGGGGTGTCGAAGTCCGGTTCGCCGGCGCCCAGCCCGATCACGTCGCGGCCGGCGTTTTTCAGCTCGCGCGCCTTCTGCGTCACCGCGATGGTCGCGGAAGGCTTTACGCGGGAAAGGACGTCGGCAAGAAAGGCCATGACAGATATCTCCAGAAAGGACCGGCGGGCGAAGGCGCCGCGGCGCCTCTCATGTCGCATCGTCTGGTCAAGCGCAAGCCCAGCGCAGGCATTGTCGGATGAGCCAGCGCGCAATGCTGGCAACAATAAATTCACCAACGATCGGTAAAAGCTTGAACGGCAGGACCGTAGCCGGTCCGCCAGTCTCGCACAGCGAGGAACCGTGACGCGCAGCATCGGGCTTGCCCATATCATCCGCCATGATGACGGCACCGCCAGCGGTGTCTGGGGGGTCTATACGCTGCAAAGCGCGTTCCAGCCGATCTTCGCCTTCAACAAGGGCAAGCTTTCCGTCGTCGCGTTCGAGGGGCTGATCCGGCCGTTCCGCGAAGGCGAGCCGCAGCCGCCAATGAGTTTCTTCAACAGCTGTCCGGCGGTCGACCGCCTGCATATCGAGGCGCTGACACGGACGCTGCACCTTCTGAACGCCGGCGCCTGCCTGCCGCGAGACGCCTCCATCTTCATTAATTTCGATCCATCGGTGTTCACCGACCGCAGCATCGCCGACAAGGCGCTGCGCGAAATGCGGCTGGTGCTGCACGAGGCCGACATCGATCCGCGCCGCGTCGTCTGCGAGGTCACCGAACAGAAATCGGCGTCGCAGGAAACGCTCTACAATTTCGTCGAGGCGCTCAGGGGCAATGGTTTGCGCATTGCCGTCGACGATTACGGCGCCGACGAATCCGACATCAATCGCATCAAGGAACTCAGGCCAGACATCGTCAAGTTCGACGCCGACTGGATCATGACGCTGATGGAATCCGGTGCCGGCTTCGCCTTGCTGACCGCTATGGTGACCAGCTTCGAAGAGCAAGGCATCCGTACGGTATTCGAGGGCATCGAGACGGGCTGGCAGCTCGAGCTTGCCGAAAAGTCGGGCGCCTCGATGGTGCAAGGCTTCGTGCTGGCACGCCCGGAGCTTGCACCGACCAGCTTTCACGTCTTCGACAAGGCCGGGCAGGCATCAGCGGTGTCGCCCGATAAGGACAAAGTGCCTACGGCCGTTTCGACCTCGCGGCGGCCGATGCGGGCTTTCGGGCGCAGGGTGGCATCGTGACCGGGCGGGCCGACATGCGGCGCAAGATCGGCGAAGCGATCTTTGCCGACGAGGTCGGCATCGAATATGGCGTCTACGGCGCATTCCGGCTGAGGAGCGCCTATCAGCCGGTCTTCGCGCCGCGCGGCAGGTTTCTCGCCGCCGTTGCGGTCGAGGGACTGATCGAGCCGCACCGTGCAGGCAGGCCGGTGGCGCCGCAAATCTTCTTCGAAGGCGTGCCGGCAGCGGATCGGCTGTTTGTCGAAACCATGTGCCGGGTGCTGCATTTGCGCAACTTCCGCAACATCGGCGTCGACGGGCTCGACCTCTTCTTCAACTACAATCCGCTGATCAACGATGACCCCGCACGGGCGCTGGCCGAAATCAGGCTAATGACCAGGCATCTGGCGGATTTCGGCCTGCATCCTGGCATGCTGGTCTGCGAGATCACCGAACAGGCGGCCGGCGACAAGGTGCTTGTCAGCCTGGCGCGCGAGATGCGGCGCGACGGCGTCCGCATCGCCATCGACGATTTCGGCACCGGGCATTCGACCGAAGAAAGGGTAGCGCTGGTGCAGCCCGACATCGTCAAGATTGACGGCACCTGGTTCGCAGAATTCTGCCGCCATGCCGCCGCCGAGCGGTTTTTCCGGCCGCTGGTTTCGACGCTGCACGACCGTGGCGCCAAGGTGCTGGTCGAAGGCGTCGAGAACGCCACGCATCTGCGCGTCGCGCTGGATGGCGGCGTCGACCTGCTGCAGGGCTTTTACCTTGCCCGGCCGGCGCTGGCCGGTACGCTGTTCGACGAGGAGCCGCTGTCGATCGACAGGCTGCTTGGCAGGGATAGCAACGTCATCCCCTTGTTCGGATGAATGCATCAGCGGCGCTGATGCTTACGCCAAAACAAATCACTGGATGAAGCCGCCGCTGCCGCGATAGAGGCTGGATCAAGCCCTGAGACGGGTGGTTGCGAGCAAGGGGGAGCACCGATGATACTCTATGGAATGATCGACAGCGGCAATTGCTACAAGCCGCGCCTGTTGATGGCCAAGCTCGGCATCGCTTTCACCAATGTCGAGGTCAGCTCGCACACCGGCGACACGCGCAAGCCCGACTATGTCGCGAAAAACCCGAACGCCATGGTGCCGCTGCTCGAACTCGACGACGGCCGGCGGCTGGCCGAATCCAATGCCATCCTGCTCTATCTCGCCGAAGGCACGCGGTTTCTGCCGGCGGACAGATACGAACGCGCGCTGGCCTATCAGTGGCTGTTCTTCGAGCAATACAGCCACGAGCCTTATATCGCCGTGCGCAGGGCGCTGCTGACCTTCCCTGAAAGAGCCAAGGACGCAACGCCCGAGCGGCTGGCGCTGACGCTGGAGCGCGGCAACAAGGCGCTTGGCGTCATGGACAAGCACCTGGCCGGGAGCACGTACTTTGCCGGCAATGTGCTCAGCGTCGCCGACATCGCGCTCTATGCCTATACGCACACGGCCGAGACGGGCGGGTTTCAGCTCGACGCCTATCCGGCGGTGGCCGCCTGGCTGAAAAGGGTCGAGGCCGACCCGGGGCATGTGCCGCTGGAGTGGGTGGGTTGAGCGCAGCTCGCCGACTTTGCTGAGCAACGTTGACAATTGGCGAAAGCTTCGGCGAAAGCGTCCTTCTCCCCGTCACTATACGGGGAGAAGGAGCTGTATCGCCGGTTTCGCCAATTGTCGGCGTTTAAAATCCAGACAGCAAAAAGGCGGGACAAAATCCCGCCTTCCCATGCTTGGTAGCCTGATCGGGAGCGCTTTTGCCGGGCCGGCAGCAATCTGCTGCTTCGGCTTGTCGGGGTCTTTCGCTCCGGCGCGCTTCTCGCGCGACCGCCAGTACATCCGTGACTTGCCGCGCGCCCCGGGCGAGCGCCCGGCGCGCGCCATTCGCAAAATCAGGCTGCCTTGCTCAGAGATCCAGCGGACGACTTGCCAGTGCGGCGGTCCTGCTCGATCTCGAAGTTGATCTTCTGGCCTTCAACCAGGGTCGACAGTCCAGCACGCTCGACTGCGGAGATGTGGACGAAAACGTCCGCGCCGCCGCTGTCAGGCTGAATGAAGCCGAAACCCTTGGTGGAATTAAACCACTTGACCGTACCTGTTGCCATTTCGATAGTCCTTTACGTTTGCTTTAGTTTGACTGGGCCGAAACCCAGCCGGTTTGTATCGAGATTTTGGAGATAGAACGTCAGCAAACGCGAAGATCGCGAGGCCCGGATCGATCGGCCGAAATATCAATGGACCGCATATAATATGCCTTCGCGCAAAAAACAAGACGGGGCGGAAAATGGCGCGACGGCAACGCTGCCCAACGGCCGCCCCAATCGCGTGAGAGCGTCGTCGTTGCGCGCCTGACCCGGGAGGATCGCGCCGGCTTCGGGCGCGACCGGGTTTTGGGGAGAGGGACATGAAAATCGTTCTGCTTGCCGCTTGCCTGACGCTGGTGGCCGCCGAGGCGCAGGCGGGCTCGCGCTACGACCCGACCCGCATGAGCTGCGGCAAGGTGCAGGCGACGATCGCGCGCGAGGGCGCGGTCATCCTGCGTTACAGATCGGCGCGCGTGCCGGGGCTGGCGCTCTACGACCGCTACGTGCGGAGCCAGCAATTCTGCGACATCGGCGAGGTCAGGGCGCGGGCCTCGGTGCCGAGCGCCGATACGAATTCGTGCACCGTCTATAAATGCAAGCGGGTGGAATTCGATCGGCGCTTCCGCCGGCGGCTGCTTCCGGATTAGGCTGGTCGAGATGGGTGCGCCGGGGTACCGGCATCACCTGAATATCAGCACACCTAAAACCCGAACGACACCTGCGCCGGCGGCGGCGGGCCGACGCGCACGCCTTCCATGGCCAGCATCTTTTCCTTGGTGGCCGAGCCGCCGGGCGCGGAAAATCCGCCGATCTTGCCGCCGGCGGCAAGGATGCGATGGCAAGGGATGACCAGCGGCACCGGGTTGGCGCCGAGTGCGGCACCGGTTTCGCGCGCCAGCCCGGCATGGCCGGCGCGCTTGGCCAGTTCGCCATAGGTGGTGGTTTCGCCGAAGGCGAGTTTTCGCGCCGCGTCATAGATCGCCTGGCGGAACTCGTCGACGCCGCTGAGATCGACCGGCACGCCGGAGAAATCGATATCCTCGCCGGCGGCATAGGCCTTGATCGACGCGATCAGCTCGGCAACCCATTGCGGCTCGGGCTTCGCAGGCTGGTCGGCGGCGGCATGGCGCAGCAGCCGGCGCTCGACCGCGTCGCGATTGCGCTGCGGCAGGCAGAGCCGGGTCAGTCCGGCATCGCTCCAGGCGATGCCCATGAAGCCGAGCACGGTTTCGAAGACCGCGTGGCCGGCGGTGGCATGAGAGGCGTGCATGGCGTGCTCCTTTCCGGAATCCTTCGAAGTACAAATCCAGAACAATATCGCATTTCGCGGCCCGGCTCGCCACCCGAAAACCACCGGCTACCGCGGATTGCCCGAGGAAAGATGCTGGTGTAAGGACTTCTTAACACCCGACGAACCGGACCCGAGCGCCGCTTGCCAGCAAAATTCCTCTTTCCCGTCCTTGCGGCGGTGTTGGCCGTGGCCGCTCTCAGCGGTTGCACCTCGACTTCGCCGGTGACCCCGACGCCGGCCTTCACCGAAAATACGGCCAATACCGATGCCGGCTTTACGCTGGCGCTGCCTGACACGGTTTCGGTGCTGCCGGAGCCGTCCGGCGTCGCCCAGACAGCGGCGCTGCCGATCGAGCCGGCCGCCGCCTTTGCCGGGCCGACGCCGCTGGCGGCAACTACCCCCGCCGTCATGACCGCCAATGCCCTGCCTGTTACCGCGACGCCAGCCGTCGCCATGCCGGTCAGCCAACAGACCGAGGCCATGCCCGGCGTTCAGCCGGTTTCCTACACGCTGCCGCAGGACCCGGCCGTTCTGGCCGCGACCGACCCCACCGAGCGTCAGTCGAACGCCGGCGGCCGCAGCGAGATCGAGCGACTGATCGAGAAATATTCCGCGCTTTACCAGGTGCCGGTCGATCTGGTGCGCCATGTCGTCAACCGCGAGAGCACGTTCAACCCGAAAGCCTACAATCACGGCCATTGGGGGCTGATGCAGATCAAGCACGCGACGGCGCGCGGCATGGGCTATGACGGGCCGGCAAGCGGCCTATTCGATGCCGAGACCAATTTGAAATATGCGGTGAAATATCTGCGCGGCGCCTGGCTGGTCAGCGGAGGCAACCCCAAGCGGGCCGACCGGCTCTACCAGAGCGGCTATTATTACGACGCCAAGCGCAAGGGGATGCTGGGCGAAACCGGCCTCGGCAGCGACAGCCTGCGCCGCCGCATGCAGCCCGATGCCTGAGCCGGGTCCGCCGGCGCCAAACGACATCCGCCTGCGCAAGATCCTCGACGACACGCTTCTGGCGCCGCGCTGGCCCGAAGGTTTTTTCATGCGCGCCTTCGAAGCCGCCGATGCACTCGCTTTGCATACGCTGTTGACCGCGGTGTTCGACGACGGCGCCGACGGGCCGTTCGACGAATGGTGGCCACGCATTTCGGCCGACGCGGAATTCGACCCAGCTTTGTGTTTCCTGGTCATCGACGGCAAGGGCCGGCTGGCGGGCGCGGCGCTCTGCTGGACACGGGCGTTCGTCAAGGATCTTGCCGTCCAGCCGGAGGCGCGCGGCAACGGCATCGCCGAGGCGCTGATGCGGCACGCTTTCGCCGTGTTTCAGGCAAGGGGCGCGGCACATGTCGATCTCAAGACCAATACGGTCGAGAACGCGGCTGCGGTCAGGCTCTATCAGCGGCTGGGGATGGTCGAAGTCGACTGGGCGGGGTGAGCATAAGTTCCCTTCAGCGAGGCTGATCGCCAATTGGCGAAGTCGGCGCCGCCCCTCATCCGGCTGCCGCCACCTTCTCCCCGTATAGGACGGGTAGAAGGGGCTGCCGCAACGCCGGCACGCCCTCTGCCACGCCGGAGATTGGCGAAACCGTCGGCGAAGGCACCTTTCTCCCCGTCACTATACGGGGAGAAATGCCCGGCAGGGCAATGAGGGGCAGCGCACACCTCACGTGATTTGACGCTGCAGCGCGCTGACCTACCCTCTAATGCCGAACCGAGGAGACGAGCGATGCAGTCACCTTTCAACCGAAGCGTCATGCTGGCAGCGGCGGTGATGCTTGCCGCCGCCACCGCAGCCTATGCCCATCACGGCTGGTCGTGGACGCAGGACGGATTTTTCGAACTCAAGGGCAAGATCACGGCCATCTATATCGGCAACCCGCACGCCACGCTGGATGTCGACGCGAAGGGAGAGGCCTGGCGGGTGGAGATGGCGACGCCGTCCCGCACGATCGCCGCCGGCTTCACCGAGGAGGTCGCCAAGATCGGCGACGAGGTGACCGCGATCGGCAACCGCTCGCGCGACGAGAGCGAAAAACGCATGAAGGCAGTCCGCGTCGTCGTCGGCGGCAAGACCTACGATGTCTATCCCGGCCGCGTGCCGCCGGCCTGAATGGACGGGTTTTTCGCCGGCATCGAGCAACTCGCTTTGGTGCGGGGACTGAAGGCCTCCTTCGTCGCCTACCCCATCGTCAATGCGCTCCACATCATGTCGATCGGCGCGCTGCTGACCAGCGTCTGGCTCATGGATCTCAGGATCCTCGGCGCCTTCCGCTCGCTGCCGCAGGCGCCGTTCATCGCGCTGCTGCGCCGCACCGCATTGGCCGCGTTCGCCGGCGCGCTTGTCACGGGCTCGCTGCTGTTTTCA
Organism: Mesorhizobium sp. M0768; assembly: GCF_040320195.1. NCBI lineage: Bacteria > Pseudomonadati > Pseudomonadota > Alphaproteobacteria > Hyphomicrobiales > Phyllobacteriaceae > Mesorhizobium > Mesorhizobium sp. M0768. The sequence continues at coordinate 12,459 of NZ_JAMYPD010000043.1, forward strand.
GTCAGGCCGAGCGAGTATGCGGCGATGCCGGTTTTCCTTGCCAAGATGGGACTCATCCTGCTCGCCGGCGTCAACTTCCTGGTCTTCATGCGCCGCGCAAGAGGCGGCGACGAGCCGGCCGGCGGGGCCGCAACCGTGCTGGCTGTATTTTCGGTGGTGCTGTGGACGTCCGTGCTTTTCGCCGGACGGTTTATTGGGTTTCTCAACTAAGCCGGGCGGCGGCACTGTTGGCCGATTTGGCGACTAATCTCGGGAGCTCCGAGTTATGCGTTGCGGACCCGGCCAGGACCCGCGCGCCATCGAAACGTGCGAGGTCCTGTAGAACCTGAGGGATTTTACCTTGGAGGGCAGGGTGGGCTGGTACGAGCAGCTAGAGACTTGTGGCCGCGTCAGGCTTTTGTATGGTTCATCCCTGCTTCGAAGCCGATTGAGTGAGCCGACATGAGCTGTCCAGGAACCGGGACAGCGCCCCCTCCGGCCATCTCCCCCACAAGGAGGGAGATTGGCTAATCGCCTAAGCAAAATACTCCTGCAAGGGGCGCACTTCCAGGCTCCCCGCCCGCAGCGCTGCGATCGCCTCCGCAACCGCAGCCGCCCCCGACAGCGTCGTGTAATACGGCACCTTCTGCATCAGCGTCGCGCGGCGCAGCGATTTCGAGTCCGACACCGCCTTCTGGCCGTCCGTCGTGTTGAAGACGATCTGCACCTGGCGGTTGCGGATGGCGTCTTCGATGTGCGGGCGGCCTTCCAGCACCTTGTTTATCTTTTCGGCCGCGACGCCGTTTTCGGCGAGGAAGCGGGCGGTGCCCGAGGTGGCCAGCACTTTAAAGCCCTGGCCGGCGAGGCGCTTGACCGCCGGCAATATGCCTTTCTTGTCCTCGTCGCGCACCGAGACGAACAGCGTGCCCGCGCGGGGGAGATCAACACCCGCCCCGAGCTGGCTCTTGGCGAAGGCCAGCGCGAAGTCGCGGTCGAGGCCCATGACCTCGCCGGTCGAGCGCATTTCCGGGCCGAGCAATATGTCGACGCCGGGGAAGCGGGCGAACGGGAATACCGCTTCCTTGACGGCGATGTGGCCGGGGTTGCGCGGGTCGGGCATGGCGCCGTAGTGGGCGAAGGCGTCTTCCAGGCTTTCGCCGGCCATCATGCGGGCGGCGATTTTCGCAATCGGCCGCCCAATGGTCTTGGCGACGAAGGGCACGGTGCGCGACGCGCGCGGGTTGACCTCCAGCACATAGACCGTGCCGTCCTTGATCGCGTATTGCACGTTCATCAGCCCGCCGACATTGAGCGCGCGGGCAAGTGCTGCCGTCTGGCGCTCCAGCTCGTCGACGAGTTCCGATGGCAACGAGTGCACCGGCAGCGAGCAGGCCGAGTCGCCCGAATGGATGCCGGCCTCCTCGATGTGCTCCAATATGCCGGAGACGTAGGTCGACCTGCCGTCGCAGAGGCAATCGACATCGACCTCGATGGCGCCTGAGAGATAGGTGTCGAACAGCAGCGGGTTCTTGCCGAGCAGCGTGTTGATCTGGCCGGTCTTGTCGTTGGGATATTTCTGCTTGATGTCCTCCGGCACCAGGCCGGGCACGGTTTCGAGCAGATAGGATTGCAGCATGCTCTCGTCGTGGATGATCTGCATGGCGCGGCCGCCGAGCACATAGGACGGGCGCACCACCAACGGGAAGCCGAGCTCGCCGGCGACGAGGCGGGCCTGCTCGACCGAATAGGCAATGCCGTTCTTCGGCTGGCTGAGGCCAAGCTTGTGCAGCAGCTTCTGGAAGCGGTCGCGGTCCTCGGCCAGATCGATCATGTCGGGCGAGGTGCCGAGGATCGCGATGCCGGCCTTCTCCAGCGCATCCGCCAGCTTCAGCGGCGTCTGGCCGCCGAACTGGACGATGACGCCGACCAGTTCGCCCGACGCCTGCTCGGCGCGCAGGATCTCCAGCACGTCCTCCGGCGTCAGCGGCTCGAAATAGAGCCGGTCCGAGGTGTCGTAGTCGGTCGAGACGGTCTCGGGGTTGCAGTTGATCATGATCGCCTCGAAGCCGGCGTCGCGCAGCGCAAAAGCGGCATGGCAGCAGCAATAGTCGAACTCGATGCCCTGGCCGATGCGGTTGGGGCCGCCGCCGAGGATGACCACCTTCTTGCGCGACGAGACCTGCGCCTCGTTGGCGAGCGCGCCGGCAAACGGCACCTCATAGGTCGAATACATGTAGGCGGTGGGCGAGGCGAATTCGGCGGCGCAGGTGTCGATACGCTTGTAGACGGGATGAACGTCGAGCTTGTCGCGTATCTTCTGGATCTCTTCGACATCCTTCCTGGCCAGGGAGGCGAGGCGGGCGTCCGAAAAACCCATCGCCTTCAGCATGCGCAGATTGGCGGCGTCCTCGGGAATTCCGTGCTCGCGGATGCGGGCTTCCATGTCGAGAATGCCGGCGATCTGTTCGAGGAACCACGGGTCGATCTTGCACATCGCGTGCACGTCTTCGAGCGAAGTGCCCATGCGGATCGCCTGCGCCACCATGCGCAGCCGGTCCGGCGTCGGCGTGCCCAAGGCGGCGCGGATGGCGTTGCGGTCGTCGACGTGGCTGGCAGCTGTCGTCCCATGGCCGATGCCGGGGATCTCGATTTCGTCCAGACCGGTCAGGCCGGTCTCCAGCCCGCGCAGCGCCTTCTGCAGCGATTCCTGGAAGGTGCGGCCGATGGCCATGACCTCGCCGACCGACTTCATCGATGTGGTCAGCACCGGCTCGGCGCCGGGAAACTTCTCGAAGGCAAAGCGCGGGATTTTGGTCACGACATAATCGATGCTCGGCTCGAACGAGGCCGGCGTCGCGCCGCCGGTGATGTCGTTCTCCAGCTCGTCCAGCGTGTAGCCGACGGCGAGCTTGGCGGCGATCTTGGCGATCGGGAAGCCTGTCGCCTTGGAGGCCAGCGCCGACGAACGCGAGACGCGCGGGTTCATCTCGATCACCACCAGGCGGCCGTCGGCCGGGTTGACGGCGAACTGGACGTTGGAGCCGCCGGTCTCGACGCCGATCTCGCGCAGCACCGCGATCGAGGCGTTGCGCATCATCTGGTACTCTTTGTCGGTCAGCGTCAGCGCCGGGGCGACGGTGATCGAGTCGCCGGTATGCACGCCCATCGGGTCGATGTTCTCGATCGAGCAGATGATGATGCAATTGTCGGCTTTGTCGCGGACAACCTCCATCTCATACTCCTTCCAGCCGAGCACGCTCTCCTCGATCAGCACTTCGGTGGTCGGCGAGGCATCGAGGCCGGACTGGACGATCTCGAAGAATTCGGCGCGGTTGTAGGCGATGCCACCGCCGGTGCCGCCCATGGTGAAGGACGGGCGGATGATGGCGGGCAGGCCGACATGGTCGAGCGCTTGTGCTGCAATCGCCATGGCATGGCTGATATAGCGCTGCTTGCGGTCGCCCTCACCGAGGTTCCAGCGCGTTTCCAGAGCATCGAGCGCGGCGTCGAGATTTTCGGGCTTTTCCGCCTTCAGCGCGGAGCGCTCGGCCTCGTGCGTCTTGCGGTCGGCATTCTTGACGTCGGTGGCGTTGGCCAGCATCGACTTCGGCGTTTCCAGGCCGATCTTGTTCATCGCCTCGCGAAACAGCGCGCGGTCCTCGGCCTTGTCTATTGCCGTCGCGTCGGCGCCGATCATCTCGACCTGATAGCGGTCGAGCACGCCCATGCGGCGCAGCGACAAAGCCGTGTTGAGCGCGGTCTGGCCGCCCATGGTAGGCAGCAGCGCGTCCGGCCGCTCCTTGGCGATGATCTTGGCCACCACTTCGGGCGTGATCGGCTCGATGTACGTGGCGTCGGCCAGTTCCGGATCGGTCATGATGGTGGCCGGATTGGAATTGACCAGGATGACGCGAAAACCCTCTTCCTTCAGCGCCTTGCAGGCCTGGGTGCCGGAATAGTCGAATTCGCAGGCCTGACCGATGACGATGGGGCCGGCCCCGATGATCAGGATCGACTTGATGTCGGTGCGTCTTGGCATGTCGAGGGTCCGTTTCGGCGGGCGGCTTGCACAAAAAGCCGGACGGGATGACCCGGCCGGTTGTGCTCGCGATTCTGGTATCAGGCTAGGAGGGCCTTATAGGGAAGAGTTTTGCCGGATGTAACCCCCTAAAATGCGGGTAGGGCGGTAGGGCAGTAGGGCAGTAGGGCAGTAGGGCAGTAGGGCAGTAGGGCAGTAGGGCAGTAGGGCAGTAGGGCAGAGGTTCGAGCGCCCTTTAAACATACTGCCCTACTGCCCTACTGCCTTATTCCCCTTATCACTATCCCCCAGCGCCAACTGGTCCGTAATCTCGAAGCGTTCGGAAACGCCGACGCGGATCATGTTCAGGCTGCCTTCGCGGGTGAAGCGGAATTCGCCGGGTGCGTCCGCACCGGCCGGCTTGCCGGCCTTGAAGCTGATGATGCGCGTGCCGCCATCGGGCCAGGTCACGGTCACGTCGGTCTTGTCGCCGGTGCGCACCACGCCTGCCTTGCAGCTGGTCATCGGCTGGCCGAGATAGCGCGCACAGGGGATGGCGTTGCCGGCACCGGGTACCGGTGTCCCCGGCGGCTGAAGCCGCGCAACGGTCTGTGCGTCGGCCGGGGGCGCCGCGTTGGCCGCGCCGAAATTCTGGACGGGACCCACTGCCGCGGGCGGCGATCCATCAACCTGTCCAGTCGTGGGGTTTCCACCGGCCAGGGCCAGGCGGTAAGCATCCTCGATCGCCACCCTGCCGATCGCGTCAGCGGAATTCAGCGGCGTTTCGGGAGCGGTCGCGCCGAGGCGCGTTGTCAGGTCGGGCAGCGGCTGAGGCGCAGGGTTCTCCGCACTGGCCGCCACCTGCGGTGTCACTTGCCGGGGATTGATAGGGTCGAGGTAGCGTGCGGGCGCCCATCCGCTCATCTTCGGGTCATCAATGTCTTCAACCTTGCACCATTTGTAGCCGCTGACGTCGCCGCAGCCGAGATTTTTCACGCTCGAACCACTCGGCAGCCGCGCCTCGATCTTGCCCATGGCCGACGCCGTGGCGCGCACGTTCAGGAGATCATCCGGAGCAAGACCCGTCACAATCGAGATGATGGGCTCCGGCTCCTGGCCGTTAGCCGGCAACTCCGCCAGCATCAGCGGAGCGGCAACCATCGCAAGCAGCGTGGTCGGGAGTGTTACTGTGCGCCTAATCATCTGCCATGGCGGTAGGTTCAATTGCCGAAGGCGCGGCCAGGCACGAAAGCGCCATCGCACGCCAGCCGGTTTTTATAGGCGACGAGGCGGCGCTGTGTAAGCCCGAAAAGGTGCCGCGTGTTGAATCGCGACCAGGCCGCTTCCGTGAACTAACAGCCGGCAAAATATTGCACATTTCATGTAAATATGCACTCTCTCAAGTAAGGTTGAGGAGGGCAATATGGTCGACCTTGAAATATTTGCGCAGGTGGAAAACATAGTTCGCCAGCGTATCAAGAAAACGCGCGCCGAGATTGAGGCTTCACTTGGTCACATCGCCAACGGCAATCCGCTGGCCGCCGAACAGACCCTCTCCAGGCGGCTCGACAGGTTGCAGGTAAAGGCGTCGCTCAGCCGCACCGAAGCGGAGATGATATCGGCAGCGATCGACATGAGGTCTGCCGGGGAAAGAAAGGCCGCCGCCAAGCAGCCGGGGCCGGAGGCAATTCTCGGCCCAACGCTCGATTTCATTGGGGTCGCATTCCTCGAGCGTGGGCGCCGTGCTGCCGATGCGGTTGGCCGCGTTGCCTTTCTCAACGGCAATCCGCAAGGATCGGGTTTTCTCGTCGGGCCAAGGTTGTTCCTCACAAACAACCATGTGATTTCGTCGCCGGCGGATTCCCGGCGCTTCCAGGTCCAGTTCGATTATGAGCAGGACGGTGCGAATGCCGTGCGTACGCCGACGACGTTCCTGTTCGATCCTGAATCCTGTTTCGTGAGCGATAGCATAGAGGGTCTGGACTATACGCTGATCGGAGTCGGCGAGCGGCGTTCCGGCCCAAAGGAACTGGGGGAGTTCGGTTTTATCTCGCTGTCGGATGCGCGCGACAAGCATATGCTCGGCGAAATCGCCAACATCGTTCAGCATCCCGATGGCCGCTTCAAGGAACTGGTGTTGCGTGAAAACCGGCTGGTGGCCCGCGACGAAACGGTGCAAGTGCTGCACTATGTCGCCGACACCGAACAGGGTTCGTCCGGCTCCCCGGTCTTCAACAATGAATGGGAACCTATCGCCCTGCACCATTGGGCCGGCCCGTTCCACGAGGTGACGGGCATAGGTGGCTATGCGCTTGCGCGCGAGATCAACGAAGGCATACGGATCAGCGCCATCGTTGACGATCTGGGCGCTAGAAAGTCCAAGCTGCCGGGCTCCTCGGCATCGGCGGTTTCGCAAGCTCTGGCGATTTGGGCCGGCATGCCGCGCATGATGGACGAGACAGTTCGGCTGAACGCCGATATTCGCGAAGATGTGCCGGACAGGCCGGTGCAGCGGCCGGAACCGGATCGCAATCCGCCGGCGACGAGACACAATGCCGATGGCTCGGTCACCTGGACTTTTCCCGTCGAGATAAATGTCCGGGCGCCGCTGATCGACCGCGACGGAGGCGATGCGAGACGAAACGACGGCAAAGGCCCGGCAAGCGAACCCGGGAAGGTGGCCATCGCCGAGGCCGCGGGTTGGAAAACAGAGGATTTCGACGATCGTGGAGGGTATGAGCCCGGCTTCATACCGGGCTTTGTCCTGGCAATGCCGACGGTTGCCAATTCACCCTACCGGTTGGCCAAAAACCTTCTTGCCAAACCGGGAGAGGACCCACACGAATTGCGCTACCATCATTTTTCGATCTTGATGAACGCCGATCGCAGGCTTGCCTTCGTCACCGCCTGCAATATCGATGGATCCCGCACCAAGGCGGTCAATCGTGAGGACAAGACGGTCATCGACGACCCGTCGCTTATCGAATTGGGGGTGGAGTCGATTTCCGGTTCGGAAGCCAGCGATGCTTTCCGGCCGGATCGGCGTATCGACCTTGGCGAGCAGATGACCCAGGAATTCTATTCGAGCCAGAACGTGCCTGGATTTCCCGTCGCAAAATCCAAGGAACGAATCGCTCGAATGTTCCAGAAGGGCCATATTACACTTCGCGGCGACCCCGCATGGGGCGTCGATCAGGAGGCGGTCGCGGCAGAACGCGACACGTTCTTTTATACCAATGCTGCGCCGCAAGTCGGCTTCTTCAATCAAGGAAGCTCGCTTAACCATCCCGGCTCCAAAGGGAAGTTGAGATGGCGCGCGGTAGAAACCTATGTGCTGCGCAACGCCTATACGATGCGAGGCCGTGTCACGGTGTTTGCCGGGCCAGTGTTCGGCGAGGACGATCCTCCTTACCGCTTCGAAAGCCATGTTCCGCTGAAGTTCTGGAAGATCGCGCTGTGGTCCGATCAAGCTGGCCTGCGCGCCATCGCGCTGCTGGCGGACCAGAAGCCGGTTTTGGAAGTGATGCCCGAAGCGTTCGGCGAGCGTGCCGAGGCATTCGATGACCCGCTTGAAATTGCCAGGGTATCGGAGTTCCTTTCGACGGTGGCCGAGATTGAAGAGCTGACCGGCCTGAACTTTGGCCAGCAGGTGCGCGACGCCGACATTCGGGCCGGTTCCGAATCCGCCCCAGCACAGACGTTCAACCCAACGCAACTGGCGCCCAAGACGTCACGGCCAAAGGCTTCGGTGACCAAGACTTCGACGTCCAAGACTTCGGCGGCCAGCGCCCGACGTCCTGCCAAGTGATCGAAGCGATCGGCGTCTGACGACTGAAGATTGGACCGGTCGCGACTTCTGCCGCTCGAAGGCGGTCATCCGTTCAGCTAGGCATGAGCAAGCTCAGCCTGGGATGAGCAAGCTCAGCCTGGGATGAGCAAGCTCAGCCCGGCATGAAGCCGGTGCGCAGCGCGTGAGCCCATTCGGGCCGTCCCGCCTGCTCGGCCTGGCGCGCCGCCGCCTCATGGTCATAGTCGACGGCGATGGCTTCGAAACGATCGGGATGCAGTTCGACGATGCCGTAGCGGGCGTGCGGCGAACCCTGTTCGGAGACATGCGCCGGCGGCGTATCATCGTGATAGGCCGGGCAGCCGATGCTGCCCGGGTTGAAGATGACCGGACCGCCGGGAATGCGGACCAGCTCGCTGCGGTGGCTGTGGCCGCAAAGCATGATGCGGCAGGCGGGATCGATCGCGCCGAGGCGCCGCTCGATGGCGACCAGCGGCGCGCGCACCAGCCGGCCGTCGACGATCGCGTCAGTCAAGTATTTTTCGTCGTGGTCGGGCCGGGCGTGGAAGGCGAGTATGCCTGGCGCCACCTCCAGCGTGACGGGCAGCGCAAATAGCGCCTCGCGTTGGCCCGCGGTCAGCCGTTCTTGCGCGTAGCGGTCGGACGGCCACATGGTCTCGTCGGCGGTGTCGCGGGCAACGCGGCGGTCGTGGTTGCCGCGCACCGTCGGCAGGTCGAGCGTCTCGAGCCGCTCCATGGTCTCGCGCGGCCAGAGCGGGCCGGAAACGCAATCGCCGAGATTGACGATGAGGTCGGCGCCGCCGCGCTGCCGCAGATCATCGAGCACGGCGTCGAGCGCCAGGACATTTCCGTGGATGTCGGCGAGGACGGCAATGCGCATGGCAGGCTCCGTTAATTGGAATGGCTGGAGGGCGGGTGAAACTACTTTGCCCGCCTCGCGAGGCGGGCGAGAGCGGAACCCAGCTTCGGGTCGTTCAGGCGCGGACTTCGATCTCGTGGCCGCCGACCGCCGGCAGCGATGCGTCGCCGGCCGCGGCAATAACACTGTCGAGCAGGCCCGGGAAGCGGCGGTCGAGATCGTCACGGCGCAGCGTGATCAGCCGGCTGGTTCCAACCGCCTCGGTGCGGGTGACGCCGGCCTCACGCAACTTGGCCAAATGGTAGCTCAGATTGGTCTTCGAGCAGAGATCGAGGAACCGGCTGCAATTCAGCGGCACGCCCTCTTTGCTGGCGAGATAGCGCACGATGGCCAGTCGCGTCGGGTCGCCGAGCACGGCAAGCACGTTCGGCAGGATGATCTGGTCGGCGGTGGGATGGGGCAAGGTCATGCCCAGGAATTAAGCACATTCGGAGCCGATTTCAACGCATCTCCTCTCGTGGCCAATGGACACATAGTTTCGTCCCGTCGCCCGGTCCTGACACCGGGCTGTCAGGATGGTTCGGCTATTTTGCAGCGGCTTTATTGACATCATGCCCTGTTATGTCCAATTGTTCAATAACCTTTGAACTAAGGAAATTGCCATGGATAAGCGCCTAATCTGGCTTGCGCTCGGATCGTTCACGATTTCGACCGAAGGTTTCGTCATCTCCAGCCTTTTGCCCGACATTGCAAAGGATGCCGCCATCTCCGTTCCGCTCGCCGGCACGCTGATCACCGCGTTTGCGCTCGCCTATGCGATCGGCACGCCGATCCTGGCAACGCTGACCGGCGAATGGGACCGGCGCCGCGTCATCCTGTGGACGCTGGTGTTCTTCGTGTTGGGCAACGTCGCCGCGGCGCTAAGCTCCTCCTTCGAATTGCTGTTGATCGCGCGCATCGTCATGGCGCTGTCGTCAGGCTTGTTCGCGGCGACCGCACAGGGAACGGCCGTTGCGCTTGTCGACGATCATCACCGCGCCCGCGCCATTGCCGTGGTCGTCGGCGGCACTACGGTTGCGGTCGCGGTCGGAGCACCGCTCGGCGCGCTCGTTGCAACGGTTGCCGGCTGGCGCGGCACCTTCTTTGCCATCGCCGGCCTCGGTGCGCTCGCCGGCGCGATCCTGTGCTACCGGCTGCCGCGCGGCATCGTCGGCACCAGGCTGCCGCTCCGGATGCGGCTTGCAGCGGCACTTCGCCCCGGCGTCATGCCTATCCTGGTGACGACGATCCTGGCGCTGATCGGCGCCTTCACCGTCTTTGCCTTTGTCGCGCCGCTGGCGATCGAAGGCGGCGGACTGAACCCGATCGCGCTTCCCGGAATGCTGCTCGCCTTTGGCGTTGGCGCGGTCATTGGCAATATCGGCGGCGGTCAGGCCGCCGACCGTTTCGGCGCGACGCGCACCGTCTGCTGGTCGCTGGCGCTGAGTGCCGCCATGCTGGTCACGTTTTCGCTGATCCCGATGTTCCTGCCGCGCGAGATCGCCGGGCCGGCGCTCATGGCCATGATGGTGCCGTGGGGCATCGTCGGCTGGGCGTTCCCGCCGGCGCAGGCCAGCCGCATCATCAAGCTGGCGCCCGATGCCGCGCCCATCGTGCTATCGCTGAACGCTTCGGCGCTCTATCTCGGCGTGGCACTGGGTGCCGTGGTCGGCGCCGCTGTGCTGCGCTATGGCGCACCGGCCGACCTCGGCGTGGTCGCGGCGGCGTTCCCGATCATCGGTCTGGGCGTGGTGTTGGCGGGCCATCTGGCGGCGCGTCCGGTAGCGATGCCGGCCGAATGAGGCTGTCAGTGGAGCTTGGCTGCCGGCCGCCGATAATTCAACTCGCGGCCGGCGGTACGTCAAAATCGAGCGCGGCGATTTCGTCCAGCGCCGAATTCTGGGAAGTTGCCGGAAGCGACCTCGCCGACGTTCCGCAAGAAATCGTCATGACCGCCGACGATCTGGTCGATGCAGCGCTGGTTGGCCTGGCAAAGGGTGAAGCATTCACGGCACCGGGTCTTGCCGATATTGCCGGGGGGGTGCCTTTCTTCGCGTCCGCAAGGCTTCGTCGGCAGTCTTCTGGCGGGCAAGCCGGCGGCGCGTTACGCTGCCTGACATGGCTAAAGACTGATCTTACGCTGTCCGCCACATCGGGATGATCGAGGCGGCCAGCAGCAGGCCAAGCACGGCGTTGAGCATGCGCCACTGCCGCTCGGTTCGCAGCAACCCGGCGAGCAGCGTGCCCGCCACGCACCATGCTGCCAGCGATAGGGCCGCTGCAAGGCCGAAGACCGTGCCGAGCAGCAAGGCGAGCTGCAGCGGCCCGTTGGCGAGCCCGGCAAAGGATGCCGCCGCTCCCAGCCCCATGGCCCAGCCCTTTGGGTTCATCCATTGCAGGCCGGCGCCGCCCAAAAAGCTGTTCGGCTTTGCCATGGCCACGTCCAGATTGGGCGGACCGCTGCGGCCGATCTTGAGGGAAAGCCACGTCAGATAGAGGGTACCGGCCATTTTCATTGCCAGTTGCAGCGAAGGAGCGGCGGCCAGCAGACCGGCGAGCCCGGCAGCACCTGCCGCAGCCACCGTGGCCAGGCCGGCCGCACTCCCGGCCATCAGCGGGATAGAGCGGCGAAAGCCGAACTGCGCGCCGGACGCCGTCGACAAGGTCGTGGCCATGCCGGGCGTTGAGGTTGAGACCAGCGCGAACAGGACGAGGGGAAGGACAGGTTCAAACATGCTGCTTCCTTTGAAGCCTGCACGGTAGGCTGTTTGGCTCATCAGTAAATGCAATGTTTGCTATGACATGCATTAGCAAATATAATAGCCGGATGCTCCGCAACCTCGATACTGCCCTGGTTCGAACCTTCGTCACCGTTGCCGACAAGGCCAGCATGACGGCGGCGGCCAACGCGCTGCATTTGACGCAAGGTGCCGTCAGCCAGCAGATCAAGCGTTTGGAAGAGGTTCTCGGCTGCAGCCTGTTCGATCGCGATCGGCGTGGATTGCGGCTGACCCGCTCCGGCGAGCAGTTATTCGGCAAGGGCAAGCGCCTGCTTTCCCTCAATGACGAGATCCTGGCGGAGATGGCGGGCGATGCAGTTGCCGGTCAGGTGCGGCTTGGCGTGCCGTACGACCTTGTCGGCACCTTGCTTGCGCCGGTGCTGAAGGCCTATGCCGAAGCCTATCCGCAGGTCGAGATCTCGCTTGTCTGTGCTTCGTCGCCGGAGCTGGCCGCAGCCTTGGCGACCGGCACGATAGAGCTCGCGGTGATCGAGGAGCCGATCGGTCGGTCGGCCGGCGAATGCCTTGTTGTCGACCGGCTGGTCTGGGTCGGCGCCAAAGGCGGCGCCGCCCGCAGCAAACGCCCCTTGCCGGTTTCGATGGTCGCCGAGACCTGTGCGTTCCGCCCGGTGGTGCTGGAGGTGCTTAACGAGCATGGGCTGGAATGGCGCACCGTATTCGAAAACGGCAGCATCGACGCGACGACGGCGACAGTGCGTTCGGACTTGGCCGTCACCACCTGGTTGGCGTCGACCGTGCCTGTCGACCTCGACATTTTGGCCAACGATCCGGAGCTGCCGTCATTGCCGAATTTTTCGATCAATCTGCATTTGCCGAAGCACGCCGTCGCGCCGGCTGCACTGGCATTCGCGGGCCACCTCCGCGATGGGTTGGCAGGGCGACGAGAGGCGGCTTAAAAACAGCAAAAAGGACGGCCAGTGTTCAGCCGTCCTTGATCGCCCCGCGGCATCTACTTCCAGTTCTTGCGCCGCTCGATCTCGGCTTCGGACGGCTGCTCCGTGGCAAATGACCCGGTCTTGATCTCGCCGGAGCGTTCATAGCTCGCCATGAGGACGCCGGTGGTCGATGCCTGCGAACGGGTCAGCTTGAAGGCGGCAGGTATCGTGCCGATGCCGAACAGTTTTTTGCCCTTGCCCAGCACCAGCGGGAAGATCAGCAAGCTGATCTCGTCGATCAGGTCATTGGCGAGCAAGGTCTGGATCAGCTCGCTCGATCCCTGAATGAGCAGGTCGGGCCGTCCTCCTGCTTCATCCGGCGCAACGTCGCCACGACATCGCTGCCGAGCGGCTGGCTGTTTTGCCAGGACAGCGAATCCGGCCTGTGCGTCGCCACATATTTGGTGACGGCGTTGAAGATGTCGGCGATCGGATCATTTTTCTGATAAGGCCAGTGGGCGGCGAAGATGTCGTAAGTCTTGCGGCCGAGAAGCAGCGCGAACGGTTTTGAAAACGTCTCGCCCATCGCGGCGCCCATCACATCGTCCCAGTAGTGAAACGTCCAGCCGCCGAATTCGAAGCCGCCGACAGGGTCCTCTTGCGGGCCGCCGGGCGCCTGCATGACGCCGTCGAGGCTGACGAATGTTGCGGCGATGATCTTCCTCATTGGAGCTCCCTTTCCCTGGTCCGTGCCGTCATGGCCGGAGTTCGAGCCAAGGACGGGCGAACGGACATTTGTCCGACAGCGGCCGGCAAATTTCTAGGACCGGGGGCAGGTGACTGCCGACCTTATCGTCTCAGCTTGGAGCCGAGAACGCTCAGCCCAAGCCAACGACCGTATCGTAGAGCAGCTTGAAGTTGAGCACCAGGATGAGCGCGGCAACCACCCAGGCCAGCACGGCAACAGCGCGGGAAATGGCAAAATTGCCCATCTTGCGCTTGTCCGAGACGAACTGCACCAGCGGTACGACAGCGAAGGGGAGCTGCATCGACAGGATTACCTGGCTGAAGACCAGCAACTGACCGGTTCCCTTCTCGCCATAGAGCGCGGTGACCACCACCACCGGAATGATGGCGATGCCGCGCGTCAGCAGGCGGCGCGCCCATTGCGGGATGCGCAGCCGCAAGAACCCTTCCATCACGATCTGGCCGGCGAGCGTCGCCGTCACCGTCGAGTTCAGGCCGGAGGCGAGCAGCGCTACGGCAAACAGGATGGAAGCGATGCCGAGGCCAAGCAGCGGCGACAGAAGCTCGAAGGCCTGGCCGATCTCGGCAACGTCATGATGACCGGTGCCGTGGAACGCCACCGCCGACACGATCAGGATGGAAGCATTGACGAACAACGCCAGTATCAGCGCGATGGTCGAGTCGGTCGTCGCCCATTTGATGGCGTCGCGCTTGCCGCGATCGGTGCGCTCATAGGCGCGGGTCTGCACGATCGAGGAATGCAGATAGAGATTGTGCGGCATCACCGTGGCGCCGATGATGCCGATGGCGATGTAGAGCATGGCCGGATTGGTGACGATCTCGGACGACGGCACGAACATCGCATGCAGGATGGAGCCGACCGGCGGGGCGGCGGCAAAGATCTGGATGGCGAAGCAGCCGAAGATGATAATCAAAAGCGCTATGATGAAGGCCTCGAGGAAACGGAAGCCCTTGTTCATCAGCAACAGCAGCAGGAAGGCATCAAGCGCGGTGATGATGGCGCCGCCTATCAGCGGAATGCCGAACAGCAGTTGCAAGGCGATCGCTGTGCCAATGACCTCGGCCAGGTCGCAGGCGATGATGGCCAGTTCGCAAGCGACCCATAGCATGAAATTGACCGGTCGCGGATAATAGGCGCGGCACGCCTGCGCAAGGTCGCGGCCGGTGGCGATGCCGAGCCGGGCGGCGAGTGCCTGCAGCAGGATCGCCATCAGGTTCGACAACATGATGATGAAAAGCAGCGTGTAGCCGAATTGGGCCCCGCCGGCGAGGTCGGTCGCCCAATTGCCCGGATCCATATAGCCGACCGAAACCATGTAGCCCGGCCCCATGAAGGCGAACAGCCGGCGAAGCCAGATCCCCGAGTGCGGCACCGCGATCGTTGCGTTGACTTCGCGAAGGCTGGGCTGCTCGTCGTCCTCCGGGCGGGCAAATCGCCACATGGACCGGGGGGCTGAGGTGGCTTCGGCTTCCGACATGAAATGGCTTTCCACTGGAACGATCGATGTTGTCTCCTTATCTATGCCACGGCTGAACATTATGCAATATGCTATATTTCATTGTCTGAGCTTTTTCTTGTGGCCGCTTGGCGTGCGGCCTGAACGGCAGTGAACGGCGGTTGCGCCGGCCACCGAATGGAAATAAACGGCCAGAACCAATAGGGTTCCGTGTTATGACCGCAATGTCGATTCAAACTGCCGGGAGGAGCGCGTATTGGCGCTGAAGAAAAGACCGGTTCCTCGCGAAAAGCCGCTGCCTGACGCAGAAATCCACTCGGAAGGCTTCAGGCAGACGCGTGAAGCGCGCCGCAGCGCGCTGGTCGAGGATTATGTCGAGCTCATCGCCGACCTGATCGAGGATGGCAACGAGGCGCGCCAGGTCGATATCGCGGCACGGCTCGGCGTCGCTCAGCCGACGGTCGCGAAAATGCTGACGCGGCTGTGCGCCGACGGGCTGGTCTCCCGGAAGCCTTATCGCGGCGTGTTCCTGACCGATGCCGGCCGCAAGGTTGCGGAAGAGAGCCGCATTCGCCACCAGACGGTCGAGGCCTTCCTGCGCTCGCTCGGGGTCAGCGCCGAGACGGCGCGCATCGACGCCGAGGGCATCGAGCATCATGTCAGCGCCGAGACGCTCGAAGCCTTTCGCAAGGCAATAATCGCCGCCCGCTGAAAAGCACGGCCAGCGTATCTCTTCGCGCGACTCGCTTCCCACGAGCAGGGTGAACGGCACAGACCTTGCGATGTCTCGGCCAGAGCAGGCAAGCGTCAGCAAGCATTGCTTGTTCGCACGAAAAATACTGTGACTTGGCGTAACCGTTGAGATAATTGTTGTCGTGTCCGATCGAACCGGGACACGGCCCGATCGGCCGGAAAATTGCATCACGGGGGTTGCCATGCTCTGGAAGGGCCGTCGTCAGAGTGACAATGTCGAGGACGAGCGCGGCCAGAGCGGCGGGCTTGGCGGCGGGCCGGGGCAGTTTCGCATCCCGATCGGCGGTCGCGCCGGCAGCGGCGGCATGTCAGGCATTATCATCGTAGGGTTGATTTTCCTGGCAGGGTGGTATTTCGGCTTCGACCCGAGTCAGATCCTCGATAACAGCGGCTTGCAGCCCGGCGGCGGCCAGATCACTGACAATAGCGGCGAGCAAGGCGGCGGCACCGGTGCGCCGGCATCCGACGAGATGAAGCAGTTCGTGTCGACCGTGCTGGCCGAGACCGAGGATACCTGGACTGGTATTTTCCGGTCCGAGGGCCTGACCTATCAAGATCCAAAACTGGTCCTGTTCAGCGGCCAGATTCGCTCCGCCTGCGGTTCTGCCTCGTCAGCGGCCGGACCATTCTACTGTCCCAACGATCGCAAGGTCTATCTCGACACCACCTTCTTCCAGCAACTCGATCAGCAGTTCGGTGCCTCAGGCGATTTCGCACAGGCCTATGTGATTGCGCATGAGGTCGGCCATCACGTGCAGAACCTGGTCGGCATCCTGCCCAAATTCAACCAGATGCGGCAGAGCATCGGCGAAGCGGACGCCAACCACATGTCGGTGCAGGTCGAGCTCCAGGCCGACTGCTTTGCCGGCATTTGGGCACATTTCACCGGCCAGAAGGGCATTTTGGAGCAGGGCGACATGGCGGAGGCACTGAACGCCGCCAAGCAGATCGGCGACGACACGCTGCAGAAGAAGATGCAGGGCTACGTCGTGCCGGAGAGCTTCAACCACGGAACGTCGCAGCAGCGGCAGACCTGGCTCGCGCGAGGCTTCCAGAACGGCAAGCTTTCGGACTGCGACACGTTCAACAACCCGATCTGAGCCGACGGTTTTCTCGTAATCCGAGAGACTGGATCGCAGTCAGGGGATGTCAGGATGAAAACACTCTGCCCGTTCCCTCATTGTTCCCAACGATGTGCTCGCCTATAAGGTGTGTTCCCGTTAGCTCGGGCGGCCTGAGGAGATACCATCATGATAGACCCCAAAACCGCCAGGCGGGGCCTTGCGCTTGTTTTCACCACCCTGCTGCTCGACATCATCGGCTTCGGCATCATTATGCCGGTGCTGCCGGCCTATCTCAGGGAATTGACCGGCGTCGGCATCAGCGAGGCGGCTATCGAGGGCGGTTGGCTGTTCTTCGTCTATGCCGCGATGCAGTTCGTTTTCGCACCAGTGATGGGCGGGTTGAGCGACCGGTTCGGGCGGCGGCCAATCCTGCTTGCCTCGGTGCTGACGTTCGCTATCGACAATCTGATCTGCGCTATCGCCTGGTCCTATCCGATGCTGTTCATCGGCCGCGTGCTGGCCGGCATTTCCGGCGCCAGTTATTCCACGACATCGGCGTTCATTGCCGATATCTCGACCGACGAAAATCGTGCGAAGAATTTCGGGCTGCTCGGCATTGCTTTCGGTGTCGGCTTCGTCATCGGGCCGGTTCTGGGCGGGTTGCTCGGTACGTTCGGGCCGCGTGTGCCGTTCTATTTCGCTGCCGGGCTTGCTTTCGCAAACTTTCTGATCGCGCTGTTTCTGTTGCCGGAAACACTTGATAACAAGCACCGTCGCCGCTTCGAGTGGAAACGCGCGAACCCGGTCGGCACGCTCGTCCAGATGCGCAACTACGAAGGTATCGGCTGGATCGGACTTGTCTTCTTTCTGATGACGCTGGGGCACATGATGTATCCTGCGGTCTGGTCGTTCGTCTCCAGTTATCGCTATGGCTGGAGCGAACAACAGATCGGCTTCTCGCTCGGCGCTTTCGGCCTGTGCGGGGCGATCGTCATGGCGACAGTCCTGCCGCGCGTGATCCCTAAGCTCGGCGAGTGGAAGACGGCGGTAATCGGTCTGGCATTTACCGCACTCAGCGCCTTCGGCTACGCCTTCGCGTCACAAGGCTGGATGATCTATGCAGTGATCGTCGTCGGATGTCTCGAGGCGTTGGCCGACCCGCCGCTCAGAAGCCTGGCGGCCGCCAAGGTGCCACCTTCCGCCCAGGGCGAACTCCAAGGCGCGATGACCTCGATCTTCTCGATCACCTCGATCATCACACCGCTGCTTTATACGGCGATCTTTTCCTGGTTCACGGGCCCGAACGCGCCCGTGGTTTTCGGCGGTGCCCCCTATCTGCTCGGCGCGATTTTCCTCACGCTGGCGCTCGTCGTCTTCGTCACCAGGGTGGCCAAGCCGACGCCGAAGGAAGTCAAACTCATGCACGCGCAGGAAGCGGTGACAGACGGGGCTTGATCGGCGCCGGGAGCGCGGCCGGCGCCGTCAATCAAATCCGTTTTTACGCATGCGCTAAACACGCTCGGCCAGTGCCGGCTCGCCGCGCTTTTCGCGGATGAGATTGACGAACCGGCGAAACAGATAGTGCGAATCCTGCGGGCCGGGCGAGGCTTCGGGATGATGCTGGACCGAGAAGACTGGCCTGCCGGTGAGCGCAATGCCGCAATTCGAACCGTCGAACAGCGAGACATGGGTTTCCTCGACGCCGCTCGGCAAGGAGTCGGCGTCGACGGCAAAGCCATGGTTCATCGAGACGATTTCGACCTTGCCGGTGGTGTGATCCTTGACGGGATGATTGGCGCCGTGGTGGCCCTGATGCATTTTTGCGGTCTTGCCGCCCAGCGCCAGCGCCAGCATCTGGTGGCCGAGGCAGATGCCGAAAAGCGGGATTTCGGTCTTCAACAGATCCTGGATGACCGGAACGGCGTAGTCGCCGGTGGCTTCCGGATCGCCAGGGCCGTTGGATAGAAAAATGCCGTCGGGCCGCATCGCCAGGATCTCCTCGGCGCCGGTTTTTGCCGGCACCACAGTGACCTTGGCGCCGAGGCCGGCCAGCAGGCGCAATATGTTGCGCTTGACGCCGTAGTCGACGGCAACGACGTGCATCGACGGATCAGCCTGTTCGCCAAAGCCCTCGTTCCAGACCCAGGGCGTCTCGCGCCAGACCGAGGACTGGCCGGAGGTCACCTCCTTGGCGAGATCAAGCCCGATAAGCCCTGACCATGCGGCGGCGCGGCGCTTGAGGTCATCGACATCGAAGATACCGTCGGGCGCGTGCGCGATGACGGCATTGGGCATGCCCTTTTCGCGGATCAGCGCGGTCAGCGCCCGCGTGTCGATGCCTGAAAGTGCGACGATGCCGCGCTTCTTCAGCCACTGGTCGAGACCGGTTCCGGCCCGGTAATTCGACGGGTTGGTGACATCAGCCTTGAACACGGCGCCGACGGCGCCGGCGCGGGCCAGCGGGTTGAGGTCCTCGATGTCTTCGTCATTGGTGCCGATATTGCCGATATGCGGAAAGGTGAAAGTGACGATCTGGCCGGCATAGGATGGGTCGGTGAGTATCTCCTGGTAGCCGGTCAGCGCGGTGTTGAAGCAGACCTCGGCGACGGCGGAGCCGGTGGCGCCCAGACCGCGGCCCTCTATGACAGTGCCGTCGGCCAGCACCAGCAGGGCTGTCGGCCTCTCGCTGGCCCAAGGGGGGGTCGACGCGGCTGTCATCGTTGCCATGGCGGCACTCCTAAAGGTTGCGCCCTCAGTCGGCGCAACAAAAGGCGCGAAGCGGCGATCTCACAGCCTCGGCGCGCTAAGTTTTCATTTGTGCCTGTCGTTGCCCAAAACCGCTACGCATTTTTGGGCGACGTGCACTAGAATTCAATTCATGCAAGGCCCAGTACATAGGGGAAGGCGCCAAGGCGGTCAATGATTCCAGGAAGTGCGAGCCCGGATTTATTTCGTCGAACAATATCAGGGATTTGGCGGTAGTTTCGCATTTGCCTTGGGCTTTCGGCACGGCTATTGTCCGCCGCATTCGAAGGAGAAAGCACCATGCGAGGCAAAGTCGCCGAATCCCCTGAAGAGCGCGATGAAGTCGCAGGACAAGCGCCGGCTGCCGACATTGCGGCTGATCCAGGCGGCCATTCACGACCGCGACATCGCCAATCGTGGCGCCGGTAAGGAGCCGGCGAGCGATGACGAGATCCTGCAGATACTGGCCAAGATGGTGAAGCAGCGCGAAGAATCGGCCAAGGCGTTCGATGACGGCAAGCGGCCGGAGCTTGCAGCGCAGGAGCGCGACGAGATGGCCATCATCCGCGACTTCCTGCCGACGCAGCTGGGCCAGGCCGAGACGGAAAGCGCCGTCCGTTCCGCCATCGCCGAGACTGGTGCCAGCGGCGTCAAGGACATGGGCAAGGTGATGGCGGCGCTCAAGGAAAAATACGCCGGCCAGATGGATTTCTCCAAGGCGAGCGGCATCGTCAAGAGCCTGCTGCAGTAAGCCGCCGAAGGCCCTTGCCGTCGCGCCCGCAATCCGGCAGCCAAAAGCTCGCGCCCGTGATCGAACTCGTCAAACCGGCGTTTGAACACCTGCCGTCCTACAAGGCGGCCCTCGAGCGCGGCTGGTCGCCGGACAATGTGCGGCTGCTCGACGCGACGCGCGAGCAGCTTGCGGCTATCGAAAAGGATCCAGCGACTTTCCTTGGCGATCTCGACGATTCCGATGGCAAGGGACCGCCGATCACCTTGCCCGACGGTTCGACGGTGCCGCGGCTGCCCGGATTCCGGCGCTGGATCTGGGACGGGGAAGTCGCAGGCTCAATCGGCGTGCGCTGGCAGCACGGCACCGCGTCGCTGCCGTCGCATGTGCTCGGCCACATCGGCTATGCGGTGGTGCCGTGGAAACGGGGACGCGGCCATGCGACCGAGGCGCTGCGGCTGATGCCGGTGGAGGCGAGGGCGGTTGGCCTGCCCTTCGTCGAAATCACCTGCAAGCCTCACAATGTGCCCTCGCAGAAGGTCGTTCTGGCCAATGGCGGCCGGCTCGTCGGGCGTTTCTTCGAGGACGCCGCCTATGGCGGCGCGGAAAGCCTGCGCTACCGGATCGATCTGTAGCCCTATTCGGCGGCAGCCGGCAGCGGCGGCGCAGCCCGGCTTCGCCATTCCCAGACATGCGAGGCAAGCGCAACCGCGACGGCGACCAGCATGGCGATCGCGCCAACCACCGGCAGGCTGCGATAGCCATAGCCGGCATTGAGCATCGCCGCGCCGAGCGATGCGGCGAGCGCGATGCCGACATTGAAGCCCGACGGGATGAGCGACGAGGCAAGGTTGGAGGCGTCCGCGGTCCAGGTCAGGATGCGGGTCTGGATCGGCGTGCCGATGGCAAAGTTGAGGCCGCCCCAGACGAAGATCGCTATCACCATCGGCAGCGGGTAAGGGCCGACAGCGTAGATCAAGGCGAGCATTGCCGCCTGTAGGAAAAGCATGGCGATAAGCGACGGCATCAGCTTCCAGTCGGCGAGCCGCCCGCCGACAAAGACGCCGATCGTTGCGCCGACCCCGTTGAGCAAGAGCACCCAAGGTATCCATTTCTCGTCGAGGCCGGTGACCTCAAGCAGCGTCGGCGTGATGTAGGTGAACAGGCCGAACTGGCCGATCATCAGCATCAGCATAATAATGAGCGAGGTCCAGACCTGCTGGCGTGCGAGCACACGGACCTCGCTTCCAAGGCTCGCCGACGGGCTCGACGATCCCGTCTTGCGCGGCAGCAGGGCGCCGACTGCCGTGAAGGCCACCACACCGAGCGCGCACATCACCCAGAATGTCGCACGCCATCCCCAGATGTTGCCGATTGCCGTGCCGGCCGGAACGCCGATTACGTTCGATACGGTGAGGCCGGACAGGATCAGCGCCACCGCCATGCCGCGCTGGTCTTCGCGCACGAGGCCGACGGCCACCACCATGGCAACGCCGAAATAGGCGCCATGCGCGACGGCCACCGCTATCCGCAACAGCAGCATCGAGGCGAAGTCGGGCGCCAGCGCACAGGCGGCCTGGCCGATGGTGAAGGCTGCAGTCAGTCCAAGCAGCAGGGCCTTGCGGGAGAAGCTTTTGGTGGCGAGCGCCAGCAGCGGGCCGCCGACTGCAATGCCGCCGGCATAGCCGGAAACGAGATAGCCGGCGGTCGGGATCGCGACACCAAGGCCCTCCGCCACCTGCGGCAGCACGCCGGCGATGACGAATTCGGTAGTGCCGATGGCGAAGGCGGCAATGAACAGGGCAATGAGGGGGAGCATGGCGGAAAGGCGATCCTCAGATAAGGTCGCCTCAAACCACGGATGAGGGCAGCGGGCAATCCAGAAATTGTCGACGCCGCTTTAGCTTTTCTTGATCGCCGGTCAGGCGTTCGCGCGGAGGCAAGAGCTAGGCGGCTGCCTTCCTCCCGTAAGGAATTTTCAGCCACGCACGTTCGTGAAGGTAGTAGAGCAGCGACTTGGTGACGACCTCGGTCAGGCCGATGGCAGCGGCGAGCTTGATGCTTCCGGTCACGACGAGCGAAATGATCATCGTGTCGATGGTGCCGGTGATGCGCCAGGAAAGCGCTTTGGCGAAGCTGCGAGAATGGGTGTCCATCGACTTTCCTTCCGGTAGATGCGGCGATCTTTAGCCGACAGACAGGAGGTGGCGCAAAGATAATTTCTGCGCATTGGCCCACAGCAATTTTTCATAGGCGATGTTCTGAAGCTTCCCGGCCTGTGGATGCAATCTATCCGGCCTTCAGCCGCGAACCGGTGAGCAGGCCACGCTCCTCAAGAACGGGATAGGCCATCGAGGCGAGCAGCGAGTTGATCTGCTTGAGGTCGCGAATCGTGTCGAGGTGGATGGAACTGGTCTCGACACTCTTGGCGGTGCCGTCGCGCAGCCGCACGAAATGGCTCTGGCTGGTTTCCTTCTCGCGGTCGCGCAGCCGGTCCTTTTCCAGCACCAACTGGCGAGCGGTCTCCGGATCGCGGGACACCAGCACGTTGAAGGCAAGCCTGGCATTGGCAAGCACCAAGGCATGGAAGGCGCAAAGCTCACGCCAGCCTTCCGGCGTGAACTCCAGCCCACGCTCGAATTTCTTCTTCACGTGGACCAGCATATTGCGCACGATGATGTCGCCGACCTGCTCCAGCTTGACGCAGGCGCCGATCAGCTCCTGGCAACGCAGCGCCTCGTCCTCGCTCAGCGGGTTCTTGGTGACCCTGGCCAGATAGAGCTTGATCGCAGCGTGCTTCCTGTCGACACGGTCGTCGAGTGCGGCCAACGCGCCGATCTTGTCGGCATCGGCGCTCTCATAGAGCTCGATGATCCGTTTCAGCATGATCTCGACCGTTTCGCAGACCCGCACCACCTCGCGGGTGGCGTTGGCCAATGCCTGGCTCGGCACGTCGAGCGCACTTTCGTTGAGCGCCGAAAGCTCGACGACGTCGAGCGCGTTGGCGGCCTGGGGCTTGGTGCCCAACGCCACGATCCTTTCCGAGGCGCGATAGACCAGGCGCGCCAGCGGTAGGCCGGCGATCAGGATCAGGATGTTGAAGACAATGTGGGCATTGACGATCTGCTCGGGCACCGTGCTGCCCAAGACGGCGACCGGCGGTTTGAACGTCAGGAACAGGATCAGCATGATCAGCGAACCCATGCCGCGCATCAGGAGATTGCCGATCGGCACGATACGAACGCCGGGTTCTGCGTTGCGGGTTAGAAGCGGCGCGATGATCGAAGAGCCGAGATTGACACCCAGCACCAGCACGATACCGAGTTCGGGCGGGATGAAGCCGCGGCCGGCCAGCGTCACCATCAGCAGCACCGCGGCGATCGAGGAATGGAACAGCCAGGTGATCACCGCCGCCAGAAGATAGGCGGTGACCGGATCGCCGGAGAAGTAATCGACGATGAGCGGCATCAGCGTGCTCTGGCGCAGCGGCTCCGACGCCTGGCCGATCATCTCCAGCGACAGAAGCAGCAGGCCGATGCCGACCAGGATGCGGCCGAACTGGCGCCAGTCGCGCCGCTCGGTGGCCATGAACATGACGGTGCCGGCGACCAGGCAGATCGGCACCAGCAGCGACAGATCGAAGGTGAGCAGCTTGACCACCAGTGCCGAGCCGATCTCGGCGCCGCGCACCGCAAGCTGGCCCGACATGCCGCTGACAATACCGGAGCCGGCGAACGAGCCGACCAGCAAGGTGACGGCGGTCGAGCTTTGCAGCGCGACAGCCAGGCCGCAGCCGGCCAGAACCGCCATGAACGGATTGCGCATTGTAGCGCGCAGTTTGTGGCGCAGCACATCGCCATAGGCGCGCTCGACGCCGGTCTTCACCAGACGGGTGGCAAACAGCATCAGTGCGACCGCACCGGCCAGGTGCAGCAAGACGACCGAGCCACTCATGCCAGGCCCCGCAACGCGACAGGTGCCAGCGACGCGGCCGCGGTGAAGTCAAAGAGGCAAAAGTGGGCGCGAATCGTGGACATTGCAGAGGTTGATATTACTCCGATTTATTTTAGCCGAATAATAAATTTTGCCCGCTTCGGACGTGTGTTGCCACGCGACGGGGCGTGTCGGAAATGGATGGCTGACAAAATGGTTGCATAGCCTGCGGAGTTGCGGCGGGTCATGCGTCCATTCTCGGGCGCCCGCTTTAAAGGTAGCGCTGAATTAGTCGTTCTAAATGTAAGAAATCATTACGAAAACGTAATCTCGGTGTTCAGTTTCGGTTCATCCTTCCGGCTCTATTCCGTAGGCAGCGACAACCAAGGAGTACCCGCCATGAAACGCATCGTTCTTTCCGCCACTGCCTTCTCGATGCTGGCTGCAACCACCTGGCAGGGCCAGGCCGCACCTCTGAACACACCAAACGCGCCGCAGTCGAACTACAGCCAGGTCGACTGGCAGAAGCCTGGCAGGCATGTCGACGTGAACAAGCATGTCGACGTGAACAAGCGCGTCCTAGTGAAGAAGAAGATCGTTGTGAAGCGCAGCCATTGGCGCAACGGCCAGAGATATTCCAGCTGGAAGCGTCACCAGCCGATCCGCGACTATCGCCACTATGGCCTGCGCCGTCCGGGTCCCGGGCAGGAATGGATCCGGGTTGGCAATGACTATCTGCTGGTCAGCGTTCTTTCCGGCTTGATCTTCGGCGCCATCGCCACGCAGTGACCGCGGAACGTCTGACCGGCACGGCGCTGGTCAATGAAAGAGAGGCGGCCCGCCAAGGCCGCCTCTTTTCATTGGTCCATCTTGATCCTAATTCAGCGCGGCCGAAAGTTTCACGGTTCCGCTGAAATACTTCGCCGAATCGGAGCCGATGCCGCCATAGCTGGTGGAGAGGCCGAGACGCATGCCGCCCGGCATGCGGGTATCGACGCCGGCTCCGACGCGGCCATGGAAATTGTCGGCGCCGCTTTCGGTCGCTGTGTCGCTTATGTCGAAGACGCCGTCGAGCCGCAGGTTAAAGTCGAGGGTAACGTCGTCATCCGTGACATGGCGATAGGAAACGCCGGGGCCGAAGGCGATCTGGCCGAGGCCGGCGGTGACGGAGGGAATGGGGACGTTCAGGCCGTCGACATAGGCTCCCGATTTTTCCTCGAAATAGGAGAAGCGCGCCCGCGGCGAGAAGGTCCAGGCGTCATATTGCCATTCCCCTTGCAGCGTGGCGCTGACCATCCAACGGCTGGCGTCGAAGCCGTCGGTGTAGGTATCCATGGGGCTGACGCTGTTCGAGGATGTTCCAGCTCCGGCGAGCAAATCGAAATACAGATTGTCCGTCAGCCGAGCGGTCAAATAAGGCCCGGCGATCCAGCCGGTGCCCTCGGCGGTTCCGCCGCCGCTGCCGGTGAAGCCGTCGGTACGATCGATCTGGACGAAGGCGCCAACAAGCAGATTGCGGCTGACCAGATAGTCGGCGCCGAAGGTTGCGAGGGCGAATTTGCCGTCTTGGTCATTGATGTCGAAGCGGCTGTAAGTGCCTTCGAACCAGATGTCGAACAGGCTGTTGGCATCTTCCCCGCCAAGCCGCCGCATGGAGGCAAGGCTTGCGCTGACATTGACCGAGTTGGTGTCGGCCATGCCGGGCAGGTACGCGAGCAGGGTGGCCACTGGGCTGCCGCCGCCGGCGACGCCGTCGAGCCGGTCGATGCGGCGCTGGATGTCGGGCTGGTTCTCCAGGATGAGGCTGGCGCGTGTCTCCATGAATTCCTTGATGAGCGCCGTGGTATTTTCGCGTGAATTGGTGCTGGCGAACGTGCAGACGACGCTTTCGCCGGGCGCCATGTTGATCACAGCCGTGCGGTTCGCCACATTGCCGACGGAATCGCCATCGTTGCAACTGATCGAGGTCAAGGCGAAGCCGGCGGCGGTCATGTCGGCGGCGGTGATGCTGTAGGAGCCGGTCGGCAGCGAAACGGCCGGTCCGTCGCCGGAGCCGCTGCTAGTGGTGATGGTGAAGTTGAGGCCGGGCGCCGGCGAGGAGAAGCCGAAGGAGCCGTCGCCGCTGTCGGTGGTCTGGCGGATGGTGATGGAGCCTAGGGCGTGGACTTCCTGGGCGAGCGCGCTGGAGGTGCTTGTCGCGTTGTTCGCGTCGCCATTGTAGGTCGCGACGACCTGACGGGTGCCGACCGGGAGGGCGGACGTCGTCAGGGCGGCGGTACCGCCGGCGAGCGCGACCGTAGCAGCGGGCGAGCCGTCGACACTGAAGGTGACCGTTCCGGCCGGCGGCGGGTTGCCGGGAGCCGAAACCGTTGCCGTGAAAGTGACCTGATCGCCCTGATTGGAAGGGTTGAGGCTGGAAACGACCAAGGTGGTGGTGCCGAGCTTGTCGATGGTCACCGAATAGGCCTTGGAACCGGATTTCCCATTCTGATCGGTTGCAACTGCGGTGAAGTCGAATGTGCCGGTATTGGTCGGGGTACCGGAGAGCAGACCGGTCGCGTCGAAGCTGATGCCCGACGGGAGGGTTCCGGACGTCAGCGCGAAAGTGTAAGGCACCGCGCCGCCGCTGGCCGCAAGCTGTTGCGAATAGGCCTGGTTGTATACGGGGTTTGGCAAGGATGCCGGCGTCAGCTCGACGGTCGGCTCGGCAATGATCAGCGTGTAGGATTTCGAACCGATGAAACCGTTTGCGTCGGTTGCCGCCACGACCAGGTTGAACCTGCCGGTATTAGTCGGGATTCCGGAGAGCAGACCGGCCGCGTCGAAGCTGATGCCCGACGGGAGGGTTCCGGACGTCAGCGCGAAAGTGTAGGGCGTCATACCGCCGCTGGCCGTCAGCTGCTGCGAATAGGCCTGGTTGTAGACCGGACTGGGCAATGACGGCGGCGAGACCGTGATCACGGGCGGTGTAAAGGTGACCGTGTTGTCGGTGCTGGTCGAGGCTTCGTTCGCATCGACGGCGGCATTGGTTGCCACGCCGGCCGGTATTGTGGCCACGACGGACCCTGAACCCGTCATGCCGCTGACCGCGACGCTGAAAGTGCTGCCGGAGCCGGTGACGACAGCGATGGTGGCGCCGGCGGTGCCGGAAAGCACAACGTCG
>NZ_JAMYPD010000044.1:0-37536 GCF_040320195.1 Mesorhizobium sp. M0768
GCACACCCCGAAACACAAATCCCCATAGCTCACCGCCTGCGGCCCGCGGGTTCCTGCATCAGAGACTTTCGTACGCCTGACGGCACCCGAAACCCTTCAGCAATGTCGGCCGTTACGACGCTCCTGACCACTCACCAAAAGCGGACATCGATGTTTTCGGAGGCCACAGTCAGCTTTGACCAGCTTTCGTATTTCCTGAAGGCAGACTGGCCACGAAACGGCACACAGCCGAAGAGATTGTTGCGAAGCTGCGTCCGATTGACGTGCTGGCATCGCAGGAACGTCCGGTCGCGCAAGCGGTACGGCGATAGGCGTGACGGAGGTTGCATATTGCCGGTGGCGCCAGGAGTATGGTGGCCTAAAGGGCGACCCGAGAACACCAGGATTGGGGTCTTGAGATCAACGCAGCTGAACAAATTCCCAGTTCGATTGTCGCCGCCGGGCCATCGTCACTGCTAGTGCGTGCGGCGGTAACGGACGAAGTAACCCTCCTTTTCGAGATCAATACTCGTCAACCTATCGACCAACGAACGGAATCGGTTGTCCGTTTTTTGGCCGTCTAACGACGTTTTCTTCTCGATCAGCGCGGTGAGCAACTCTGCCAACTCATTCCGCAAGACAAGCTCCTCCTCGAAACCGGGCTCCGGCAACTTTGGCTCAGTGCAAAGCATTTCATATAGCTTTTGCCGCCTCCATGGCAGGTTCCATTCCCGGAGCGCCGGAGAGGTGTTACCATTTTCGTCGATATGAACGAAACCGAGGCTGTTGGGCCACTTAATCTCCCTACCGGCGACGTGCCCCACCGTCTTGCCATTCGAGAACTCGTGGCAACCCCCGCATGTAATCGCTCCCGCCCTTGCCAGGGCCTCGTTTGATGAGACGCCTTTCGACAAGAGGTCCAACTGGGAAAGTGCTGCAACAATTCTCGGCTTGAGCCCTGAGGCTTCCAGCTCAGGATCGTCCTCAGAGTTCGAAGATATGTTCTGGAATTCGTTGAACCGGTTATCGATGTCGGCACCGAACTCGTTCAACAGACTAAGCATGTAGGCCGCTATCGCTGGATCGTCGCCTGGCACAGGCGATAATGTAAGCTCGGGATTGAAAAGTTGAGGGAGGTACTGATCAACAAAGGCCTGCTGATAGGCTATGCGTTGCTGCTCCTGCGCTTTTGCGTCTATCGCGCCTTTACTGTCGTCGCGGTAAAATTCTGCCAAGGCATTTTTCTTCACGGTCTCGATTCGGAAGGCCGTGTCAGAGGTGTTGGAAGGAGGCACAATCTTCCATTCACGCAATTGCCAGTGCTCTGGGCCGTTAAGCGTAGCATTGCCGCGAACTTGCCCGTCCGGTATGCCGTAGTTCTTGGCCAGCACCGCTGCGACAAAGCCTGAACCTAAGCCTTTGTAGTAAAATGTTTCAAGATCCGCCGCCATTTGCTGCTCGGCTTTTCCAGACAGACCGCTCCAGAATTCGGCAACCGGCATACAGCCGGCGATCCCGCGCTCGCGTTCAGGATTGGGTAGCACTGCCTCAAAGTTGAGGAAGAAGCGCCCCGACTCCCCTGTCTGCAACGGGTACTTCATCGCGTATACGATCCGGTATTCGCCGCAGTTCGCCCCGTCGCGCGGGGCGCGGTCGAGGCGATTGACCAGAGCAACGGGTTGTAGCCCGGAATTGGCATCCAAGAGCATGTCAGCGCTCGGGATATTGTTATCCCGCTGCTTCTCAATCGCCATGGGCAGCATACTGTGGGGATCGGGATTCTTCTGCCGGTCAACGTCGTAGGTGTCGAGGAGAGTTTGCACGAGGCCGATGCGATTGGCATCTGGGTCAACTTTGAGGCTCGCTAGAATGGCATCGATGGTGCGCGCGAAACTAAAATCGGCCTTCGAGAAGAAGGTTGGCCAATCTCCCAATGTCACGATCAAGGATTGTTTGGCAACAACTTGATCGAGGCTCGCAGGGCATTGTCTTGCGCGAGCAACCGTTTCAGAAGAGACACTACCGAACAAAAGCGCGGCCAATGCGCCGGCAATACTGCTCCGCCTTCTCATCGCCCCACCTTCGATGACCAGGTCAAAGGCTCCGCAACGGCGGAAGTTGCACCAGTGTGCCTCTTCCAGCGCGGGCGCACGTGCTATCTGCAACGTGTGAGAAGCATCAGCCCGAAAAGGAAGTTTCTTGCCTTGACTGGGTCTTTCTCGTCCTTCACGATCTCAACAATCGCAGTGACGTATTTATCCAGATAGGCGATGTCTGGCACCTCATTCCCGCTTGTCCATTGCTTAGGCAATGAAATGTTGTGCTTCGACTTTGAACTCTTCTTCTGCAAGTCTTCTTTTATTTCAACCAGACAATTTCTATCGTTAATAGATTCCTCGCCTCCATCAATCAATAGGTGAGTAACATCGCATTTTCGACCCTTCGGATCTGTGCCCGCATGTTGCTGCACCAGATCAGCCCGGTCGTCGTCTTGAGCGCCGACGAACCTCTTAAAGTTGCCATTGTTTAAGATCGCGTTCAGGGTGAAATTGCAATATCCATCTTTGCTCGGGCGCGCTCGATCGTCGTTGTCCTTGATGTATAGCCGTGCCATAAACGTGCCTCCTAGGCTAGCCTCCCATTCTATGCGACAGATCAACGGATCTCGCAAGTGAGACGATGTTGAGTGAACCCCTTGGGCTGGACCACGAGGACTTAAAATACTGATACCTCGATGGGCAGCTAGCCGCTAAACGCGTTCTGATAGCGGACCGACCGCTCACGTGAAGAGTTTCGGGCGCCGGCAGGCGTACGAAAGTCCCCGAGGAAGGAACCCGCGGGCCACAGGCGATGGTTATGGGGATTTCGATTTGCGGCTGGTGTCGGCGATGGCGCGACCGCCGCTGGGAAGCGGCGGGTTTGATGCGGACGGACCGTTTCGCGTTTCAGCCACGCGGTATTGTCGGGTCGTCGCGCGGCCGGACGCGACCCGTTCGGCGTCGATAATCACCATGGACACGCGTGGGTCCGTTGCCGGAGGCTGAGTGCCTGCGGCTGAAGGCTGGAGCATGCCATGCCGGGTCATGGAGAGTTCTCCCGGTTCGTCGCCGTGGTGTCCGGCGGTCCGCGCGGCTGTCGCCACCGTTCGAACGTCTCGATGATGATCATGCTTCCGCCGCAGCACCGGCATGGCGGACGGAAGTCAGTCGGTTCTACCGAGTTGTCGTCCTCCGACGGCGCAGCGACGTTCAGCAGTTCGCGGGCGCGTGCGAGGCTGGTCTTGCGAGCAGAGCCGGCGAGCAGGCCGTAGTGCCGGATGCGGTGGAAGCCACGTGGCAGGATGTGGAACAGGAATCGGCGGATGAACTCGTCGGTGGCGAGCGTCATGACCTGCTGCGATCGGCGCCGTCGCGGCGGTAGTCCTTGTAGCGGAAGGTGACGCCGCTCTTGTCGAAGGCGATCAGCCGGCGGTTCGAGATCGCAACCCGGTGGGTATAGCGGGACAGATAGGCGAGCACCGCCTCCGGCCCGGCGAACGGCGCCTTGGCGTACACCACCCAGTGCTTCTTGCGGACCGGCGACAGGTGCCGCACGAATGCCTGCCGCGCGGACAGGTGCGCCATCGATCCGAAGAAGGCGAGCCGTCCTGCGTCGTGCAGCGCGACCAGCCGGGTGAGGAAGAGCCGTCGGAACAGCTTGCCGAGTACGCGTACCGGAAGCAGGAAGGCCGACCGAGAAGATATCCAGCGGCTTCCGTCCGGCGCGATGCCGCCGCCCGGCACGATCATGTGCAGGTGCGGATGGTGCGTCATCGCCGATCCCCAGGTGTGGAGCACCGCGGTGATGCCGATGCGCCCGCCGAAGTCTTGGGTCGGCGGCGATAGTCAGCATCGTCTCCGCTGCCGCCTTGAACAGCAGGTCGTAGACGAGCGCCTTGTTCTGGAAGGCGATGTCGGCGACCTCGGCGGGCAGCGTGAACACGACATGGAAGTAGCCGACCGGCAGCAGATCGGCCTCGCGCTCGGCCAACCATGTCCGTGCCACCGCGCCCTGGCACTTCGGGCAGTGCCGGTTGCGGCAGGAGTTGTAGGCGATCCGCCATTGGCCGCAGTCCTCGCAAGCCTCGACGTGACCGCCAAGGGCTGCGGTGCGGCAATACTCGATCGCCGACATGACCTTGAGCTGGGCGAGGCTCAGGTGACCTGCATGGGCAGCCCGGTAAACGGGTCCGGCAGCACGGAAGATGTCGGCGACCTCGATCGAGGCGCGCACGGCTCAGATGTCGGGCGAGACCTCTCCCGGCTTGAACAGCCCGAGCTTGTCGAGCGGGCTCGTCACGGCACGCACCGTCCGGGTCGCCACCTTCGCGTAAAGGGCGGTGTTGTTGAGCTTGGCATGCCCGAGCAGGACCTGGATGATCCGGATGTCGGTGCCGTCCTCCAGCAGGTGGGTGGCGAAGCTGTGGCGTAGCGTGTGCGGCCCGACCCGCTTGGCGATGTCGGCGGCCTGGGCCGCCTCGACGACGATGCGATAGAGCTGCCGCGTGCTGATCGGCTTCATCGCGTGCTGTCCGGGGAACAGCCAACCGTCGCGGTGCATCACGCCCTGCTGACGTCCGACCTTCCACCACTCACGCAGAAGCGTGAGCAGGTCCTCCGAGAGCATGGCGTTGCGATAGCGCCCGCCCTTGCCACGCTCGACGCGCAGCAGCATGCGCTCGCTGTCGACGTCGGCAACCTTCAGCATCGACACCTCGGCGACACGCAGGCCCGCGCCATAGGCGACTGACAATGCGGCCTGGTGCTTGAGACACGTGGTGGCGTTGAGCAGCCGGGCCACCTCGTCGCGGCTGAGCACCACGGGCAGGTTGCGCGGATGCGCCAGCCGGACAAGCCTGCGCGCCAGGTCCGGGCGGTCGAGCGTGTGGGTGAAGAAGAAGCGCAGTGCCGACACGATGCTGTTCATCGTTGGCACGGGAACGCCGTCCTCCTGCTGCTCGATCTGGAACCGGCGCAGGTCGTCGGCGGTAGCGGTGTCTGGTGAACGCCCGAGGAATGTCGCCAGGCGTCCGATGTCGCGGAGATAGTTGCGCTGCGTCTCGCGTGAGAAACGCCGCATGTTCATGTCGTCGATCAGCCGCTGGCGCAGCGGGCTGATGGGTGCATCGAGAACGGGATGGGGCATTGGTCAGGCTCCTTGTTGAAGAAGCCCGTCATGCTCTGCCCCCGCCGGACGACGCTCAACGCCAGCGCGACGACCGGTTCTTGATCACTACCTCAACCGCAGGCGCCCCTCCCGCGCAGCGGGTTCGTTCTTCGGCCCAGACCCCCCAAAAACTTCTATGTCAAATCGGTCCACCCTGTTCAGTCAGGAACCGCTCTTCGCGGGGCGACTTGGGCGGATGCTCCTGGAACTTTGCATCGCCACCATGGGCGGCGCGCTCTCGCCAACACGCGTGTTGATGAAAGATCTGTGGGAATGCGACGATCAGCTCATGCCGCCAAAAACACTAAATCAAAAGCAGCGGCTGGTCCGCTGGCGAACCGGCGTCGTAGCTTAAATCGCGGCCATCGGGAGCAAGGAGACGGGCTCTTGCGAACCGTGGTTTGCAGTGACAAAGCCGGGTCGATAAAGCGCGAAACACGGGAATGCCGAATTCCGCTCGTGTCATTTCGGCAAACCACAAATCGATTCCTCTGTGCGCCAAGGCGTTAAGTACGTCTGACAGGTCTCGCTCACCCGCAGGAGGAGATCGATTTGGCGCGACCTGTTGGATCGAGGCCATTTTCAGAGGCCGGGTCATCATTGAGATTTTCTCTCGCCATCGCTCCCAACCGCCAACGTTGTTACCAAGCGCACGCGCGGCGCCGAGCGAAATCTCCATCTGAAGCATTTCCGTCAAGGCGGCTGTGGCTGCTGATTGGAGGCTATGGCCAGCAGAAAAGCCTAGCGAGACATCCTTGCCGTCCGGTTCTGCTGAAGCGGCAGCCACGACCGGAATATCGATATCTGAGGTAATATCGAAGAGCCAAGTTCGACGTCCGCGATCCAACAGCCAGTCGATAAGCGTTTCGATGCCCAAGAGACAGGACAAATCAATGGTTTGGCGCTCCCTTCTGCCATACCACCACCTACCGGTCGCATCCCTCTCGATTAGTTCCAAGACAGCCGCAAGCTTCGCAGCTTCTGCGGTGATCCCTGCTGCGCAACCACTGCTATCGCCGACGGCTATCGCCTCCTCATCGCCAGCCTCTCGACGTCCTATGAAGGCGAAGTCTGCCGGTATGAACGCCTCATCGCCGCCAAATGCATCCTCAACCCTAAGCCAATCCAGCACCGCAGATTGATGCCTGATCGGCGGTCGCCAGTCGAAGCCAGTGTTTTCTCTATTCCACGCAACGCGGGCTATGATCTGATCTGCACTGAAGCCGTTCAGGCTTTCAGGTGCGATTGCCGCCGGTCCGATCTCGTCGACCGTACCGGTGATCGCCGGCTCGTCACCCCACGAGCAGCAACTGAAGAGTTCTGCTGCCTCGCCAAGACAACTCGCTCGGCAGTCGTCGATGCTCAACCCTCGACCGCTGGCCAGTCTCCCTGTTTGTGGCATTGCTGCGCGCGGAATCATTGGCAATTGCAACAAGGCATTATTAGGAATCGCGATCGCAAAGCGAACCGGAACGTCTGTCACAGGTAAGTTAATCACGTTGAACAGTTCGCCGACCCTGGCGTGTTCGCAACCATCCATGAAAGCATTTGCCATGAGTGTCATTGTGCCGTCGACTAGGCTCGCGTTGGGGAGCAGAATAGCACATTCGACAGGGCAAGCAGCGGCGGCCATGCAAACGAGATCGGAGCGAGCGACCCTTAGAACAATTCTGTTTGCGGACCTGGCTCAATATAGCCGGCTGACCGCTGCCGATGAACTTGGAACTCTGGATCTCGTTTCGCTCTGTTTCCAACTCTTCCAAACCCATTGCGAGGAATTCGGCGCAGAGTTCATTAAGACGACCGGCGACGGGGTCTTGATCTTGTTTGACGGGGTATCGAGCGCCATCGACTACGCGATCTTTATGCAGGGTACTCTGGCTGATCTCCTGGACAAGAGAGCGTTTTACAGTCGGTTCCGGATCGGATTGCATATCGGAGAGTTTCATCGTCGCGACGGCGACGTGTTCGGCCATGCGATAAACGTTGCTGCCCGGGTGCAAGCTATGGCCGAGCCAGGCGGTGTGTGTGTGACCCAGGACGTCTATTGGGCGGCCCGCAACACCGGGCGGTGGCGTTTTCAGTTCGCCGGGCGGCCCGCTTTGAAGAACATGCCTGAGCCACTGACGCTCTACAGCGTGGTTGCCTCTAACCTTGCCGATGGCCCGGACAACGGCGACCAGCGACTGATTTCGGTCATCGATGGGCTTGGCCTTTACAGGGAAGATGGCGAAGCAATCGCATTGCGTTCCCCGAAAGCGCAGGCGCTGATCGGATATCTCGCATTGTCCAGGAATTATCAGGAGGTGCATGACCGGGTGGCTGCCTTGATTTGGCCAGAACGAAGCCAGATAGCCGCCCGGCGTGCAATGGTGAACTGCCTGCAGATCGCCGAGCGATCAATTGCGGGCGACTCGGCGGCAGGAATTCTCAGGCGCGGAAATATTATTGGGTTGAGCCCCTCGCGCATAAGCGTCGATGTCGTTCGCATGTTGAAGGATCTTGGAGAGGGCAAGATTGACGACTTGCTGCTCAGACGATCGGATTGGTCCGAGGCGATCCTATTTGGCTTGGAAGACACCAGCGACCTATTCAGCGCGTGGCTGAGCGTCACGAGGCACAACTGGCGTGATCACGCACTGGAGGCCTTGGAGGCCATGCTGGAACGCTTCGAGATATCCGAACCTGCAATGCGCAGGGCAGCAAATGCCCTCTTAGTACTCGAGCCCAGCCATGAGCGCGCTGCGCGATGTCTCATCCGCCACCATGCGGAACTGCAGAATGTCGCCGCCGCAATGCGCGTCTACGAAAATCTGCGCGACCTTCTGCGCGAACGATATCAGTTGCTGCCTAGCATGGAAACGACGGCTTTGGCCGAGGCACTTAAGGGTCCGGAACCGCTATTGTTGAACAGAAAGAAACCACCTCGGCCGAGCGGGCCCGCGCCAACACTCGCGGTTGAGAGATTTGAGGCTCGAACAAAGAAAATCTCTCTTTTGGTCTGGGGATTCCGGTCCGAATTGATCGCCAATTTATCCAAATTTCGGGAGTTCACAGTCATCGAGTTGAAAGATCCTGCAATCGAAAGCCCCGACACGGACTATCTGCTGACGGCCCAGTGCGTAGACAGCCAAGACGACATGCAGTTAATCGTCTCCGTAAGCGACTCCAGTACAAACCAGATCATTTGGAGCGATTCGTTTAGATTTGCGTTTGGAAACTGGCTCGCTTTGCAGAAGCAGTTAGTCGGAAAGATTGCTTCCACTTTGGAAGTCTACCTTTCGCATGACAGGCTGTCGCGCCAGGTCAGGGGCGTCCCGCAAAATCTCAATATCTATGATGCTTGGTTGCGCGGCGAGGACTTGCTGACGCGCTGGACGCCAGATGCAGACGACGAGGCCCAACGGCTGTTCGAAGGCGCTATCGTTGCTGACCCGAACTTCGCTCCTGCCTACGCCAGCTTGGCCAGCATCCACAATGCGCGACAATTCATCCGACCGGGAATTGCTGCCGACCCTTCCATAACGGAAAGGGCTGCTGAGCTGGCCCAACGCGCTGTGACCCTCGATCCCTTGGATGCACGCAATCATCTGGTCGTCGCCTGGTCGACAGCGATGACCCGACACTTCGAACAGTCGGAAGTGCACTACGAACTGGCCGCCGAACTCAACCCCAATAGTCCGAAGACACTGGTGTCGGCTGCCTTGGGAATGGCGTTCATGGGCCGCGTGGATTCTGCGTCGCTTCTGCTAGAGCGCGCAATGGATTTAACATCCATGTTTTTGGACTACCAGTGGTCACACATCGCGGTAATCCGCTATTTTGCTGGAGATTTCGAAGGCGCAGTCGAGGCGGCCGATCGATCCAAGAACGCAATCGTCGACACCGCCGGTTGGAAAACTGCCGCCCTGCGCAAGTTAGGCAGAACGGATGAAGCTCGTGCGGCGCTGATGCAATTGCGCGCTTCCATTGCTGCAGCCTGGGCAGGACCTGGAGCACCGGCTCTGAAGGACATCTTGGACTGGTTTCTATGCGCCTTCCCAATCAAGCGGGACAAGGATCGGCGTGATCTGGCACGGCTATGCCAGGTAGATCTGCACACGCACAATGGATAGGAGGAAGTGGGCGGACTGGCCCGCATCGCCTCGCGGTTGCCGCGAGAGGGGACCCGGAAGAAACCGGTGCCAGCGTTTTTTGACCGGGGAGGGGAGGTCATTGCCGGAATGCGAGCCCGATGCTCTGAGCTCTCAATAAGAGCGCACAGACTTTCCGCGCTTCAGGGTCTAAGCGGTCATCGGGCGATCACACTAGTGCCGAAATTTGGCCGGCGCTCCCCCTGCGCTCCCCGGAGCGGCTTTCGGCCCAACGGCACCGGGCCTAACGCGCGGCTTTGCAGGCCGGCACCCTAACCTTGGCTGGAGTATGCTGTCCCTAGCCGGTGAAGAGAAGCAGTCGGGGGCCACCGCAGTTTGAATGGGCACCGCACCGCGGGGCAGTTGAAGGCCGCACTCTGCCCCGACCGTCCAGTCACGGGGGCTGCGCGGCGGACACGCCAACGTCAACGCAATGCCACGCCATTTTGCAGAACTTGACGCACACAACTCCCACAGTAAAATCTCCGCTTAGTCTCAGCGGGGCGCACGGCAGCCATTGCCTACCGCCGAACTAATAGTCGACGGTCTGTTCTCGGGCCCCGATTCGGTCATTTTGAAATACAGCCCTTTGATGACTGCTTGTGGCGCTCCTTGCTCCTCCCGATGGACAGGACGACCGCACTCAATAAGGCCCTCGCCGACATGGTTAGACACGGTCCAGGAACTCGAGCACCCGCCGCGTGAGCAGTGCGCTGGCAGCCGCGTCGTACGACGGGAGCGAGCTGTCGGCGAAGTGGTGCTGGTCGCCGGGATAGAGGAACAGCTCCGCGTCCTCGACCTTCTCCACGATCTCGCGAGCGGCGTCGATGTCGCCCTCGCCGATGAAGATCGGGTCGTTATCCATACCGTGGATCTGGACCGGGACGTCGTCCGGCCAGGATCCGAAGGCCCACTCGCCGCTAATCGGCAGACAGGAGTGGACGAGCAGGGCTCCGCAGGCACCGGGTCGTGTCTGTGTGAGCTTCTGCGCCGGCAGTACGCCGAACGAGAATGCGGCGTAAACGAGCTCGGGGTCAGTTCGCCGGCGACGCGGACGCCGCGCTCCCGCATGTCGTCGAACCTGATCTCACCGATGTAGGCGAG
Source organism: Mesorhizobium sp. M0768 (assembly GCF_040320195.1). Classification (NCBI taxonomy): domain Bacteria; kingdom Pseudomonadati; phylum Pseudomonadota; class Alphaproteobacteria; order Hyphomicrobiales; family Phyllobacteriaceae; genus Mesorhizobium; species Mesorhizobium sp. M0768. Next base: position 10,422 of record NZ_JAMYPD010000044.1, read on the forward strand.
ACCCTCATCAATACTCCGGAATGTGCGTCCGTCGAACAGGTCCGGCGTATGCACGGTGTGCCCGGCTGCCCGCAGGTCGTCAGCGAACGCGCGCACGCCGGGAGTCAACCTGTGCGTGGTGGAACAGCAGGACCTCGGCCATGGGAGCCTCCAGATGGGACGTGGATTGCGGCGATAATTGCGAATCGCTTCGCAGAACTGCAAGCGATTTCGCTGTGCATCGAAGAACTTCCAAATGATGATAAGCCTCAGCGTATCGTCTTTTCCCGGCGTGACGACGCGGGGACCGATCTACACCAACAGACAGGCGGCGACGAAAATGCTTCGGCGTTACCCGCGTCCGCCAGACGGACGCACCGCGGCGGTAGTGTCTTGGTTCGAATTTCCGCCAAGGTTGACCCCGGCCGCTGCGCGAAAGGCAGCTTGAATGAGCGCCATGAAAGTCGCTTTGAGCGCGTCCATTCGTTCAAGAACCTTAAGCTGCCGAACGACCGAAATCGACGGCGAAGGACTGGCTGGGGTGGATACTGTTGAAAAAGTCCGGCGCACCGCAAATCGCCACCGATCTTAGAATCCAGTTCCACCCTGGCGCATTGCATGGAATCAGGATTCAATTTTGGGGTCTCTACGAAACGCCATCCTACGAAAGTGCCACGGGCGACCGCGACGCGGACTTTTTTGAACAATATCGGTATCGGTGGAAAAGGAAGTTCGACGCGAACCTAACAGAGAGCTCGCCGGCTGTTCACAGCTGCTCTACGGGCTCGGTCCTCGGACAAGCCGGCCAGAGAACTATCCTTCCAGAAGCGACACGGGATCAAGGGGCGCGTCGCCTGGCCGGACGTGACGCGCAGGAGAGGGCATCTTTGCCGCCGCGACGATCACTCCGGCACGCCGGCAATACCCAACGCTTCGACGTAGTGCTCGGCGAACACCTCGTCCCGCCACGGATTGATCTGCCTCTGCAGGCCGAGCGTGTAGGTCGGGAACGCCTCCATCAGCCGCCGCGCCGCCGCCTGCGCTTCGTCCGGCCGGTTGAGTTTGACCAGCGCCATGATCACCACCCGGTGCGAGGAGCCGTAATTCGGCATCTCGCGCAGCGCTCGTTCTCCCCAAGCCAGCGCTTCCTCGTAGCGTTCGAGCATCAGGTAGCTCATCCCGATGCCGGAGAGCGCGATGCCCTTCTCGGGGTCGACCGGACTCAGCCGCATCGCCCTGTGGAAGTGCTCGATCGCGACGAGGGGGTGGCCGGAATGGGCGTTCACCCAGCCGCTGCCCGTATGGCCCTGCGCCGAATTGGGGTTGAGGAGCAGGGACCGTTCGATCGTGTCCAGCGCCGTCTCGTAATCCTTGGCGCTGTAGGCGATCACCTGCGCGGCGAAACGCAAGCTTGTCGGGTCGTCTCGCGCGTCCGCCAGCACCTCGCGGGCCATGCGCACGGCGACGCGGATATCGTCGGGCTCGTGCCAGCACTGACTCACCGAGAGGCTGCGGATATGGGCACCGAGTGCCTTCGCCAGGGTGAAGTCTGGGTCGATGCTGAGCGCCTCGTTGGTGAGCCGGCGCACGTCGGCGAAGCCTTCGCGCGTCATGCTGTAGAAGCGCGGCAGCGCACGAAGGTAGAGGTCGTAGGCACCGATGTAGTCAGTCGGCTTCATGCGCGCCTGCTTGATCTCCTGCAGCCGGATGCTCGGTTCGACAGCGCCGACGACGCTCTCGGTCACCTTGTCCTGCAGGTCGAAGATGTCGCTTACGTCGCCCTCGAAGCGGTCGGCCCAGACATGGTGTCCGCTGATCGCGTCCACCAACTGCCCACTGATGCGCACCCGCGATCCTGCTCTGCGGATGCTGCCTTCGAGCACGTAGCGGACGCCCAGCTCGCGCCCGACCTGGCGCAGGTCCACCGCCCGGCCCTTGTAGGTGAAGGACGAGTTGCGGGCGATCACGAAGAAGGAGTTCACCCGGCTCAATCCCGTGATGATGTCCTCCACCAGCCCGTCGGCGAAGTATTCCTGGTCGGGATCGCCGCTCATGTTGGTAAAAGGCAGAACCGCGATCGAGGGTTTCGCGGGCAGCGGAGGCGATGCAGCCACCGAGGCGCCGGCGTCGGTCTCGACGCGGTAGGCGCGCACAGGCCGCTCGATGTTCTTGAGGCGCAGGTTGCCGAGCGACGTGAAGCCGCAGTCGAGCTTGCCCTGAAGGTGGTCGTAGGCGGTGCCTGAGACGACCACGGTGCCGGGGTCGGCGATGCTGTCGAGGCGGGCTGCGATGTTGACCCCGTCGCCGTAGAGGTCGCCGTCCTCCTCGCATACCACGTCGCCGAGATTGACGCCGATGCGGAAGCGAATCCGCTCTTCCTCGGGCATCTGCGCCTCGTGTTCTGCCAGGGCCTGCTGGATCGCCATCGCCGAGGCCACCGCGTTGACGACGCTAGCGAACTCACACAGCATGCCGTCGCCGGTGAGCTTGACGATCCGACCCCGGTGCTCAGAGACCAGCGGTTCGAGCAGGTTCTTGCGGTAGATCTTCAGCCGCTCGAGCGTGCCGCGCTCGTCGCGCTCCGTCAGGCGCGAATAGCCGACCACGTCGCAAACCATGATCGCTGCGAGGTGGCGCTGCGTGGTCATTGCACCGCTCGGCCAAGCGCCTGCACGCGGGCCGCCCCGCGTCCATGTCCTGCCAACTTCCTGACTCCCCGTGTGCATGGTATCCGTCTCTCCCAGTCGCCGCCCGTCGCCGATAGAGAACGGAAAACGCAGCTCGACCTTGCCTTCACGAGATTTCGCTATCCCGCTTGCGAGGCGTGGAGCATTCCAGTCGCCGCGCTAACAGCCAACCGGCGACACGCCCACGCAGCCTCTGGGGACGCTGACACGCCACTCCCAGAAGGCCGGAGATATTTACTGCCCTTGGTAACCGGTTGACGCCACCGTGGCGGTGCTTTTGTCACCGCCATGTAACAGCGAGGTGCCTACGAACGTGCGCATCGGGCATCACACCAGACGTCGCGCTTAGAGGTGCTGAGGTCGGAAAGTGGCGCGATCGAGGCGATGCGGACTTCGCCTACTCGGCAGCTGCCAGCGTGGGTCAAACGGCTTGGTTGAATAGAAAGTTGCCGCATGGCGCGGCCTGTCGGAACAGCGTGATTGCGGCAAGGAGCGGACATCGAGTGGCCCAGCGTTGAGGCTTGCTCAAACTAGTCGCTCGCGGGCCGTTGAATCGAAATCACAAAGCATAAACCTGAGGGCAGACCTTAGTCCTCCGGAATTTCGGTGACAGTACACTTTTTGTCGCGTTCGCCCGACCGTCGTGTGTCGATTGACTGGGTGGCGGCGCGCTCGCCAAAGTGCTGCGTAGGACTATCCAACGCGCGGCAAAGGAGCACTGGGCATGTTTTGCAAGCCGCTTCGGGAAGTTGTCGCACCATCGCGTGTCTCGATCAGATCGCGGATGATGGTTTCGAGCACGCGCGAACTAGGGCTCGGTCGCATGAGCGCGACCTGCGCGCGCGACCAGTCGAGAATTCGGGCGCCCTCCGGGTGCCGCTCTAGCGTATAGCTGTCGAGCAGTCCGGGCGGCGCGTCACCGCGGATAGTGGCAGCGAGCTTCCAGCCAAGGTTCATCGCGTCGCCAAGCCCAAGGTTGAGGCCCTGGCCCCCCAACGGCGAATGGATGTGCGCGGCGTCGCCCGCCAGCAACACGCGGTGCTTGCGATAATCGATTGCCTGATAGGCGCGGTCCGTCCAGGTGGTGGCAAGCTCCAGCGCCCTGACTCTGACATTGGTGCCGGAGACTTTGCGCAGCACTGCCTCGATATGATCGAGGGTGACCGGCTGGGTTCGGTGGAAGGTGCCGCCATCGAAATCGACATCGCGATCGTGCCGGGCAGCGCATAGGTATACATGCCCATGGGGTGTAGTGACGGCCGGGCTTGAGCGTGTCCGGATCGGCCAGTTCGACCTGCGCCGAATAGCCGGTAAATTCCGGATCGGTGCCGGTGAAGCCTATGCTGGCCGCCTTGCGCACCATACTGGGCCCGCCATCGCAGCCGACGAGCCAGCGCCCTCGAAACGTCTCAGCGCCCGCGCGGACGGTAACCTCCTCGTCCGATTGCTCGAAATCTTCGACGCCGCAGCCGCGCTTTATCTCGGCGCCTATCGCCGTCGCGCGCAGCCAGAACGGCTTCGATGCTCGCCATATCGGCCGCGCCATTCCGTGCTGTTGACCTGATCGTGGAAGAATTGGATGCCGGCAAAATGGCCGCCCAGGCGGCGCCTTTGCTGCATCCAGTGCGCAGCCGCCGTAAGGTCGCGGCCGACCGCGCGATCCTTGATGGTGTCCAGCAGATCGCGGCGATCGAGACTCTCGATCGTCGGTACAGACAAGCCGCGCAGCCCGAACGGCAGCGCCTTCAATGGCGAGTGCGGTTCTTGCGCCTGCTCCAGCACCAGCACCGAGCAGCCCGCGTGGCGCAGTTCACAGGCGAGGAACAGGCCAACGGGACCAGCACCAGCAATTACGACATCATGAAGAGCGGTGTGAGGGATGTGCACAGGATACTCCTTGGTCGATGTTCGACCGGAGCGTTCCTGAGCTTCAGACCCACACGGACGAACAATTGGGCGCCTGCGCGGCGACCGACGTTCGTCGTGGGGACCTTATGCACGAGGCCAAAGGCCAGAGCTTTCGTTCCCGAAAGGACTTGGGCTTACCAAACCAAGTCTGCCTTTTCCGACGTAGCCCCAATAGCATCGTAGCGATCGATCCGCAACGGAACATGGCGGCGGCAAACTGTGGGCTTTGGTGGTGCGAGCGGCAGCTTTTCGGAACGCGAATGGCGGCCTTGGAGGTCGGCTAGTGGGTCGTCAGCGGAATGGCAGTTTTCTGGCTAGTTCATTCCAGAACCGAATCGTCCGCTTCCGGCCCTATTCTGCCGAGAAGCAATGCGCCGCTAACCGACATTCGCAGCAAATGCGGCATGCGCTAGCAGTCAAAAGTCCTGGTACCAATCGGGGAGCTTTGTCATCTCGACTTCTTATAGCCAACCGCCCGAAAAACCTGCTCGGTGCAGTCCCGCGATGATGGCCGGCACGCGGCGCATCAGGCGCCACAGGAAGCCCGAGCGGTAGTTCTCTATCATCAGAGTGATCGGCCCCTGATTGATGCCGACGTGGTCCGGCGATACCCAACCGCATGGCCGGCCGTCGGCGGCTGCTATTGTCGGATTGAAGCTTGCGGTGAAGCCGTAAGGGTTGCCCTCTTGCAGGTCGATCTCATGGAAATAGCGCAGTGCCGGCAGAACGATCTCTGGCGCAAAGGGCAATGAGGTAATCGCTGCCCACGGCGACAACGTTCCATCATCAGGGCCGAATGGCGCACCGCGTGCCAGATAGCCGAAGAAACGGCGGCCACCGACCATGATTTGACGTTTTGTCGGGCTTGGGCCGTCGCTGGCGGTAATGCCCCAGCAATTCTCGCCATAACCGCTGAAGCCCTTCGGATTGCGAATGGCGTAGTCGCGTTGCAGGTAGGTTGCCTCGCGGCTGTTCTCGAAATAGTCGCAGTCGTGGTTGCGCATGGAAGCATCGCGGATGCCGCGAAAATCGATCCAAATATGCGAGAGCTGGTGGATGAAGAGTGGACCGGCGTAAACCAATTCCCGGCCATAGATCTTTTTCCACTTGTAGGTGGATAGCCAGGCCGCATAGCTCTCGGGCGGCAGCGGATGGGTTGGCGAGCCGAGGCCCAACACATAAAGGATCACCGCTTCGTCGTAGCCTTGCCAGCGATAGCGCAGGAAGCCTTTTCCAGGCCGCCAGCCATGGGTGACGGTAGCGCCGCCGTTCTGCGCCCATCGCCAGTCGGTGCGCCGGTAGAGCGCATCGGCAAGCCGCCGGATTTCCAGTTCGGATTCATCGTCCTCGCCAAAATAGGCGCCGGCGGCCAGCGCACCGGCAAGCAGAAGCGCCGTATCGACCGTGGACAGCTCACACTTCCAGACGCGGCGGCCGGTCTCCATGTCGAGGAAATGGTAGTAGAAGCCCTTGTGGCCCGTTGCGTCGGCTTCGGGCCCTTGCGGCGCGTTCCAGAAGAAGCGAAGCGTGGCGAGCGTCCGTTCAGCGGCGGCGGCGCGCGTCATGAAACCGCGCTCGACACCGACGGGATAGGCCGACAGGGCGAGCCCGACGGCGGCGATGCTGGCCGGTGACCCCGGGGTGTTGCGGTCGGCGATCAGGCCATTCGCCGGGTTGGCCTCTTTGAGAAAATAGTCGAAGGACAGGCGCTGGATGTCCGAGAGAAGCTCGTCGTTCGGCGGGTGGTCGCTCGATGCATCCATGGCTGTCGATATAGAGGGTTTCGCTGAGCTTCCCACCTTTTTGGTCGACTTGTCGCCTTTGGGTCATGTCACGACGATGCTCGCGCTGGCCCCAGGTGTCTCTATAACTAGGTTCGAACACCAGAAGCTGACATTCCGCTAACGGCCCGAAACGGTCATTCCGGATGACAGGTTGCGTGAAGCAGTCCGCGCAGTGCAGGGTGGCGCAAGAAGGATGGTTCAGTCGAAGAAGCCTGCATCCTCGTCCCGGAGATACTTCCTGGCTGCTTCGGCGTCGATATCGAGGCCCAGCCCCGGCGCTTCCAGCAGGTCCACCATGCTGTCCATCACGATCTGCGACGGCAGGCCAATTACGAGGTCCTCCCACCAGGGGTCGGAGGCGCTCGGGTATTCGAACGCGATGTAGTTGGCGGGCAGGGTGGCGCAGACATTGATCAGCGCGCCGAGGCCGAGAAGGCCGTTCGCGGTGCCGTGCGGTGCCATCAGGATCGAGTGCATGCAGGCGTGCTCAGCGACCCATTTGAGCTCGGCAATGCCGCCAATATCGGCTGGATCGGGGCCGATGACGCGCACCGCCTGCGTTTCGATCAGCTCCTTGAAATTGTGCCGCAGGTAGATCTGCTCGCCGGTATGGATTGGCGTCGAGGTGGAGGTGGTCAACTCCCGATAGGCCTGCGGATTGACCCACGGCACATAGTCGCCGGTCAGCATGTCCTCGAGCCACATCAAATTGTACTTCTCGACCGCGCGAGCGAACTTGATTGCATCGGGCAGCATCCAGCCCGGGCCGCAGTCGAGCGCCAGGCTGACCTTGTCGCCCAGCACTTCCTTCATCGCGATCACGCAGTCGAGCATATGGTTGAAACCGCGCTCGCTGATCACGCCCTGGTCCATGGCACCGTGATAGCCGGCCTTCTTCTGCGTCACGCCGTAGTGAAAGCCCTCGATGGTATCCTTCATGTTGGAGTGGAACGAGATTCCCTGCTTGATCATGAAGAAATTCTGCGGCTGCTCCATCATCCATTTCACGTCAGCGGCGTAATCCTCCGGCCGGTCCCCCGTTCGCTTCTGGCGGATCGAGCCGTTATAGACGCGCACCTTGTCGCGCACCTTGCCGCCGAGCAGTTTGTAGGCCGGCACGCCTGCGGCCTTGCCGGCTATGTCCCACAGCGCATGCTCGATAGCGCTTACCGCCGCGCCATAGGGCTTGAAAGAGCCGCGTTGGCGGATCTTCAGCATCACCCGCTCGACGTCGGTAGGGTCCTCGCCGATCAGCGCCTCACGGAAATGCAGCACCCAAGGCTTGAGATAGGTCTTGGTGAACTCGACTTCGCCAAGGCCATAGAGGCCCTCGTCGGTAACGATGCGGACGATGGGATGTTTGCCGATGACGGCGCAGCGGAGATCGGTGATCTTCATCTTCGGTTCTTTTCGCCTCAGCTCCAGATACGGTCCCAGGAATACTCGTCGTCCCAGTGATCCGTGGGCTGCCAGATGCCGGTGACACCCGGCTGCAGATGCTGCGAGATCACCTCGTCGACGACGTCGTCAATCCCCAGGCCAGGTTTGTCCGGAACAGTGATAAAGCCGTCCTTCACGAGCGGCTTGGGAAGGCCGGTGACGATATCGTCCCACCAGTCGACATCGGCAGAGTGGTATTCGAGCGCCATGAAGTTTTCGGTCGCGGTCGCGACATGTGCCGCGGCCATTGCGGCGATTGGACTTTCGGCCATATGGATGGCCATTGCGACGCCATGGTCCTGGGCCATGTCGCCGATCTTCTTGGTCTCGAGGATGCCCCCGCTTGTGAGCAGGTCCGGGTGGACAATGGAGAGGCCGCCGCTCTTGAGCAGAGGCTCGAAGCCTTCCTTAAGGTAGATGTCCTCGCCGGTGCAGATCGGCACCGTGGTGGCGGCCTGCAGTTGCCGGAACTGCTCGGTGTACTGCCATGGGATCACATCCTCGAGCCAGGCCGGCACGTATTTTTCAATCCGCCTGGCGAGCCGAATGCCGTTCTGCAGCGAGATGTGGCCGACATGGTCAATGGCGAGCGGAATATCCATGCCGATAACATCGCGAACCTCGGCAATGTACTGTTCAAGCAGGTCGAGGCCCTTGTCGGAAAAGTGGAGGCCGGTAAACGGATGGGGAACGTTATGCAAATCGTAAGCGGCATTGCGGGCGCGGCGCTCCTCCATGGTCTTGACCGGGCCGCGGCCGGGATGGATGCGGTACCCTTCAAGTGAGCCGGCAGGGGAGACGACCGCACCGGGTACATCCGCGATCTGCATCAGCCCCAGATCCATCTTGAGGAAGGTGAAGCCGAGCGCCATGCGCTGCTTGAGGCGCTTGCCGGTCTCGGTGCCGCTCGGCACGGTAGCGTCGGTGTCGCAATAGACGCGCACCTTCTCCCGAAACCGGCCGCCGAGCATCTGGTAGATGGGAACGCCATAGGCCTTGCCGGCGAGATCCCACAACGCGATCTCGACCGCCGAGACGCCGCCGCCTTGCCGGCCGTGGCCACCGAACTGCTTGATCCGGCGAAACAGGCGGTCGATGTCGCAAGGGTTCTCGCCAAGCAGCCGGCTCTTCAGCATCAGCGCGTAGGTGGCACTGGCGCCGTCGCGCACCTCGCCAAGCCCGACGATACCCTGGTTGGTGTAAATCTTGAGCAGGGTTGAGGTGAACGGCGCGCCGACGATTTCGGCTACCCGCATGTCGGTGATGCGAAGCTGGGATGGCTTGGAGTTCGCGTTTACCCGATTGAGCGCTTCGTCGGCGCCACCTGTCTTTGCCATGACTTATCCTCGTTTTCGGCTTGTCGTCCCCCACCCTGGGCCGGCATTTAGTCTTGCTAGCCCAACTCAATCTCGTGGGCCTGCAGGTAGTCGCGGTCCATCTCAATACCGAGACCAGGCTTCGACGACAGCTTGAGGCTGCCGTTCGAAATGTCGAGTGGTCTGTCGATCAGGTGATCGTATTTGCCCAGGTTCCACTCCGACGTTTCGAGTTTGTAGAAATTGGGAACGGTCATCATCACCTGCGCTCCCGCAACCACGTTGATCGGTCCCGCGGCGTCATGTGGCGAGACCGGCACGTAGTAGGCTTCGCACAGCGCAGAAATCTTCTTGAGTTCGGTAATGCCGCCGGTCCAGGTAACGTCGGGCATGATGTAATCAGCGAGCCTGTTCTCGAGTACCGGCACGAAATCCCATTTCGTGTGGCCGCGCTCGCCCCACGAGATGGCGGTATTGACCTTCTCACGTACCTGCTTGAGGGCGTTAAGGCTCTCGGGCGGGCAGGGCTCCTCAAACCAGTCGATCTGGCCGGCCTCCTCGAGGCTCCGACAGAGGCGAATGGCGGTGGGGACATCGAAGCGGCCGTGCGCATCGATGAGAATGTCGACATCGGGTCCTGCCGTTTCGCGGATCAGAGCCGTGAGTTCGGCGGCCTCGCGCTCGTCCTTGCGGGTCATGCTGCCATCGAGGTAGCCGTCTCGCTGTTCGCGGGGCAGGCCATCGGCGCTGCGGCCCTGGTGGGGGTAGGGATCGAACTTGAGCGCAGTGTGTCCGGACTCGACAATGTCTAGAATTTCGCGGACCACGGCCTCCTTGCTGGTGAATTTGGCCTGGTTGGGATGGGTGTAGAGCGCGATTTCATCGCGTACCGGCCCGCCAAGCAGCTCGTAAATCGGCTTGCCGAGGACTTTGCCCTGGATGTCCCAGAGGGCTATGTCGATGGCGCTCACGCATTCGACGGCGGCGCCGCGGCTTCCCATGTAGGTGAAGCTGCGGAAGATCTTGTGCCAGAGATGCTCGATACGCGCCGGATCCTCGCCTGTCGCGGCGACGCCGATCTGCCGCAGGATCGTGCACAGAGCGCGGTTGGCGAGCCTTGTCGTGGTGGTGATCTCTCCCCAGCCACTCACTCCCTCGTCGGTCGCCACTTCGACGAACAGGAACTCTCCCCAGTAGGAAGCATCGGACTTGATCAGCCACGGCCGAATGCTCGTGATTTTCATCTCAACTACCTTTGCCTGGAAATGGTCAGCTAACGATGTTCTGGACTGGACATTCTATCCGGCCCGAGCGGCGTTGCGCGCTCGCATCTGTTCGAGAATATGCCGGCCCGAACCCTCGACATGGCGGGAAACGAGTTCGGCCGCCTTGTCGGCCTCTCCCGCCTTCACAAGCGCGATGAGTTCGCGGTGCTCGCGCATGATCGCGGCACGTCGCGCCAGCGTGAAATTGAAACGACGGCTCACGGCTCGCAGCACTTCGCGGTGCTTCCACCAAAGCTCGGCGGCGTGGCGGTTGTAGTGCCGCTGGTACATCACGGTGTGGAAAGCGGTATCCAGCTCACTGTGCCTGAATGTGTCGGCGAAGTTGTTCTCTTCGATCAGGCCTTGGAGACGTTCGAGTTCGGCGATGTCCTCGCCGGTAGCCATATTCACAAACCATCGTGTCAGGGCTGGCTCGATCAGAACACCGATCTCGTAGATATCCCGGACAAAATCTTGATCAATGGGTCGCACGCGCGCCCCGCGGTTGGCGATAAAGGTGACAAACCCTTCGCCGCGCAACAACTGCAGGGCCTCGCGCACAGGATTGGTCGAAGTGCCGTGACGCCGGGCGAGATCGGTCACGACAAGCCGTTCGTTGGCAGCGAGCCGTCCCTCGATGATATCTTCCCTGATCAATTGATAAAGCGAGGCGCCCTCGCTGGAGGCCCCGATGGGATCGGTCCCCACCGGTGGCATCGCTTTGAAATCGCTTATTTCGGCCAAGGCCGGCTCCCCAATCTAATACATACCTTGCCCGATATCACACACGGCTTTCGCAAACAATGTACGATTCTGCGCGTTGACAGGCAATTCATGATCTGAAAACGTACCAAGCGATCGAGAGGATACACTGAGTTGGCAGAAGCATCCTCGCGATCGAAACGAGTAAGGACCGCTTCAGGGCGGCATGGGAGAACCAGGGAGGATACCTATGACGAGAATTGCGCTCGGCAGCGCCGTCCTGCGCGGCACTGTCGCCACTGCTTTGATGGCATCCCTGACGTCTACATCGGCGCTGGGTGCACCGCCGGTCGACCTGAGCAAGTGGTCGCCGGAGTATGTGCGCTCGATTGCGGGCACACAGGATTTTGACACGGCGGCCGATTGCGCCAAGGTCACCCCGCTCGATTACAAGGGGCGACTGACATTCTGGTATCAGGGCGTGTTCGAGGGCGACCCGGACCTCCTGCGCCAGTACTACAAGGATTTCTTCGAGACCTTCCGCAAAACCTATCCGAACATCCAGCTCGAGGAACAAGCCCTCACCTATAACGACCTTCTCGACAAGTTCCGCACCGCGCTCCTGGGCAATGCCGCGCCTATGGCGGTCCGCCTGCAGATCCTGGGTGGTACCGAGTTCGCCTCAAAGGGCTATCTGCAGCCGCTCAAGCCAGAGGATGTGGGGTATTCGACAGAGGATTTCTGGCCCGGCGCCATGAAGGCAGTGACCTGGGAGGGCGTGACCTACGGCATTCCGACCAACAACGAGACGATGGCGTTCATCTGGAACGCCGACATCTTCAAGCGTGCCGGCCTCGATCCGGACAAACCGCCGGCAACGTGGGACGACGTGGTCAAGTATTCCAAGCAGATCCACGACAAGCTCGGCATTGCCGGATATGGCCTCGTGGCTCGCAAGAATGCCGGCAATACGCCGTACCGCTTCATGCCACAGCTGTGGGCCTATGGCGGAGGTGTCTTCGACGAAGCGACGCCGAACCCGACCTATGAGCAGGTCCAGCTCGATAGCCCGCAAAGCAAGGCAGCGCTGCAAGCCTCCTACGACATGTATGTTCGCGACAAGTCGGTTCCGGTTTCGGCACTCACCAATCAGCAGGCCGATAATCAGCCCCTGTTCGTCGCTGGCCAGCTCGGCATGATGATCTCGCACCCGTCCGATTACAACGTCATGCTCGACCTGCAGAAAAAGGCGACGGGCACCGACAAGGACAAGGCGCAGACGGTCATCGACAACATGCGCTACGGCCTGATCCCGACTGGTCCCGACGGCAAGCGCGCCGTCGTGTTCGGCGGCTCGAACATTCACATCCTGAAACCCGAATATGTCGAGGGCGGCAAGGTAGACGAGCCGGCCGCGAAAGCTATCATCTGCATGTGGACGAGCCCTGAATGGTCGCTGAAGATGGCCTACGCCGGATCAAACCCTGGCAACCTCAACGGCTTCAAGACCAAGTGGATGAAGGAACGTCTGGACAACATCAAGTTCCTCGACGTCACCACCTCGATGCTGCCATACGGCATCCCGTTCCCAGCTCTGCCGCAGGCCCCCGAGATCATGAACATCATCATCCCGGACATGCTGCAGAATGCCCTGACCGGAGCGATGACCGTCGACGAGGCAGCGGACGATGCGGCCAAGAAGGTAAAAGACCTGATGGGCGGACTCTAGTCCAAGCCACACCTACGACCTGGACCGGCTGCGCCGCTGGCGCAGCCGCAGCGTTCCGAAGAAAAAGGGCACGCCACAAGTGACGATCGTGACCGGCAAGGCCGAGGCTCGCCGAAGATTGCAACCCGGTTGGTCCGGCGCGCTGCGGAAGGTCTGGGAGCATCGTGCGGACTACGCGTACGTGCTCCCAGCGATCGCCGTGATGCTCATCGTCATCGCCTATCCGATCTACTACACGGTCGAGCTGTCGTTCTTTAAGACACCGCCTGGCCTGCAACTCCGCGACAAGACCTTCATCGGCTTCGACAACTACACGACCATCCTCACCAGTCAGGTGTTCTGGAAAGTCACCTGGAACACACTGATCTGGACTCTGGGGTCAACTTTCATCTCCTTTGTCCTGGGGTTTGCCACAGCGCTGGCGCTCCACCGCGACTTCATCGGCCGTGGTGTCCTGCGCGCCGTCCTGATCATCCCTTGGGTCATCAGCGCCGTCGCCGCCTCCTACATCTGGAAGTGGATCTACCATTCGGACTTCGGGATCATCGGCGCGGTGCTGGTCGGCCTCGGATTGGCCGACCAGCCGCCGAATTTCATCGACAATGTCAGCACGGTGCTCCCCTCGCTGATCGTCGTCAATATCTGGCGCGAGTTTCCGTTTGCCATGATCATGATGATGGCCGGCCTGCAGACAGTCCCCGACCAGTTGCTGCGCGCCGCAAAAGTCGATGGTGCCAATGCATGGCAGCGCTTTTGGCACGTCACCTTCCCGCACTTGCGCAACGTCTCGGTGGTGACGATGCTGCTGCTCGCGGTGGCCAACTTCAATTCCTTCATCATCCCCTGGATCATGACCGGCGGCGGGCCGTCGAACGCATCGCATATCTGGATAACCCACATTTATGAGCTCGCCTTCGGACGGCAGCGCTGGGGCGTGGCATCGGCCTATTCGGTGCTCCTGTTCCTCACGCTGATGACGCTGGGCTACTTCTACGTCCGTGCGTTAAGCGGCAACGAGCGGAAAGAGGGGAGCTGATGAGCACGATTGCCGAGACAGCACCTCGTGCCCAGACCCGTCGCCGCATGCGCGTCGACGGATGGCGGTGGGCCGGCCGCATATTCCTCGTGTTTATGCTGCTTTATACCGCGTTGCCGATGATCTGGATGCTGATCACCTCGATCAAGTCCGGATTCGCGGCGACGCAATTCCCGCCGCAATGGTGGCCGGACGAACCTACCCTCGCCAGCTATCAGAAACTGCTCGATCCGCAGAACAGCGTCGGCCAGGACTTCCTCCGCTTCTTCTGGAACAGTCTTTTCGTGTCGACCGTCACGACAATCCTTTCGGTGATCGTAGCTGTCCCAGCGGCCTACGCGTTTTCGCGCTTCAGTTTCCCCGGCCGGAATTTCCTGTTCTTTGCCGTGCTGCTGCGCAACATGTTCCCGGCGGTGATCTTTCTCGTGCCACTCTTCATCCTGATGCGCGCCATCGGTCTGATAAACACGCATGGCTCACTGATACTCACCTATCTCACCTTTGGCCTGCCGCTGGCGATCTGGCTGCTCAAGGGCTTTTACGACAATATCCCGGTGCAGCTTGAGCAGGCGGCGCGCATCGATGGCGCAACACGGTTCCAGGCCTTCATCATGATCGTGATGCCGCTCTCGACGCCGGGGATCATCGCCACCGCAATCTATTCCTTCATCGGCGCGTGGAACGAGTACATCTACGCCTACACCTTCCTCTCCAAGAACGAGCAGTTGACCCTGCCGGTCGGCATCCAACGCTTCTTCTCGGAAAATACGACGGACTTTCCGGGCCTGATGGCGGCCAGCTTCATGATGAGTGTGCCCGTCGTGGTGCTGTTCCTAGTCCTGCAACGATACTTCGTACGCGCCCTTACAGAAGGCGCGGTCAAGCACTAGGGAGTTGCCGATGGCCCACGTGGTCCTCCAAGATCTCGTCAAGAGCTATGGCAGCTTCAAAGCTGTCAACCACGTTTCGCTGACGGTCAATGACGGCGAGTTCGTTGCGCTCGTCGGGCCTTCAGGCTGCGGCAAGACAACCACGCTCAATCTTGTCGCGGGGCTGACCCCGATCACAGCGGGCGACATCATCATCGGCGAGCGGGTGGTCAACGACCTCGACCCCAAGGACCGGGACATCGCAATGGTGTTCCAGAACTACGCGCTCTACCCGCAGAAATCGGTCTACAAGAACCTGGCGTTCCCGCTTCAGATGCGCAAACTCCCCAGGGACGAGATCGACAAGAAGGTCAAGGAAGCGGCGCGAGTGCTCGACATGACGCACCTGCTCGAGCGCAAGCCGCGCGAACTTTCGGGCGGGCAGCAGCAGCGTGTGGCCCTTGGCCGTGCCCTCGTTCGCGACCCCGCCGTGTTCCTCATGGACGAGCCACTGTCTAACCTCGATGCCAAACTGCGCGTGCAGATGCGGTCGGAGATCAAGCGTTTCCACCAGGACCTCAAGGCGACGATTATCTATGTGACGCACGACCAGCTCGAAGCCGTGACCATGGCTGACAAGATGGCGGTGATGAATGGCGGCTACCTGCAGCAATACGATTCACCGGCGCAGGTCTTCGCCCATCCGGTGAACATGTTCGTGGCCAGCTTCATCGGCAGCCCGGCGATGAGCCTTATTCCGTTAGAGGCCTCGATGGCAAACGGCAACACGGTGTTGACCGGCGCCGAGGGCTGGCGCCTTGAGCTCTCACCGCGCAATGCCCAGAAGGTGGCGAAAGCGACGACCAGGAAAGTCGTGCTCGGCGCACGTCACTCGACGATCAAGCTCCACAAGAGTGCGGTCCCTGGTTCCATTCCGGCCAAGGCCTACACGGTGGAACCGACCGGCGACGTCACCTTCGTCCAGGCGTTCCTGTCCGGCGCCATCGTCAACGTCAGCGTGCCGCCAAACATTGCCGTCGCGCCCGACGAGCAGATCTGGCTCGAGTTCGACCAGGAGCGGATGCATCTGTTCGATGGCGAAACTGAAATGGCCCTCAAGGCCAACTGAGATAGAGCGAATGCGCGTGAAACGTGGGCGTGGATGACTGAGAAACTTAAGATCACCGCGATCAAGCCCTATCCGGTGTGGGTAGGAACGCGCAACCAGATGCTCGTCAAGGTCGAGACCGACCAGGGCATCTTCGGCTGGGGCGAGAGCGGCTTGAGCGGTCGCGAGAGGGCCGTGGCCGGCGCGGTCGAGCACTATCGCGAGTTTCTCATCGGCCGCGACCCGATGCAGATCGGGCGGATCTGGCAGGAGGTTTACCGCAGCCAGTACTTCGAAGGCGGGCGAGTCCTTCAGGCGGCGATTTCCGCCATCGACATCGCCCTTCACGATATCAAGGGCAAGGCGCTGGGCGTGCCGGTCTACGAGCTGCTGGGCGGCAAGCAGCGCGACCGCATTCCCACCTTTGCCTCGACCGGCGACGAGGCCGAGGGCGACGTTGCCATCGAACGGGCCCGCGAACTTCGCGCGCAGGGGTGGCAGGCGATCCGCTTCTTCCCCTTCGGGCAAAACAGCAAGGACATCTTCGAGCCGCGCGAGTCCATCGGCGCTACCGCAAGTATGCTGAACAAGGCGCGCGAGGCGCTGGGCAGCGACGTGGTCCTCGGCCTCGACTATCATCATCGGCTGTCGGTGGCAGAGGCCGCGAGCTTCTGCAACAAGCTCGGTCGCGGCGTGCTTGATTTCCTCGAGGAGCCGATACGGGCCGAAACGCCGGAGGCCTATGAATCGCTGCGCACGATGACCGAAATCCCCTTTGCCATAGGCGAGGAATTTGCCAGCAAGTGGCAGTTCCTGCCCTACATCGAGCGCGGCATCCATCAGTTCAACCGGCTCGATGTTTGCAATGTCGGCGGGCTCACCGAGGCGATGAAAATCGCTGGCTGGAGCGAGGCGCATTATGTGGACCTGATGCCGCACAATCCGCTTGGTCCAGTGTGCACGGCCGCGACCGTGCATCTCGCTGCCGCGGTACCCAACTTCGCGTGGCTCGAGACCAGGGCACCCGAAACAAAGCTGGGCTTCGACAATTCCGACTTCTTCCCCGTGCAACCACGGCTCGACGGGACCGATTACCCGGTCGGCGATCTGCCGGGGCTCGGCGTCGAGGTCAACGAAGTTGCGGTCCAGGCGCAGAGTTTGCGTTTCTGGGAAGCGCCTCACCTTAAGCGCCGCGACGGTTCTGTTGCGAACTGGTAGTTCCATTCAATCGGAGTCCACAATGACACATACTTCCGACATCATGCGGCCGCCTAAGGACCTGATCGACGCACTCAGGGAGATCGGCGCCGCGACGGTTGCCGGCACGCTTGGCCATATGGGTTTCCGCAATCCGCACATGGTCGGTCCGGTGGCGCAAAACCACGGGAAGTCGATCGTCGGGCCGGTGCTGACGCTGCAGTTCCTGCCGCAGCGGCCGGACCTCTTCACCGAAGGAGAATATGCCGATCCGGAGACACAGCTGCACCGGCACGTGCTCTATCACGCGCAGGAGGGCGATGTGGTCGTGGTCGACGCGCGCGGCGACATGAGCTCGGGCGTCTTCGGCGATATGATGTCGACGTATTTCAAGGGCAGGGGCGGGGCCGGTATCGTCATCGATGGGTGCATGCGCGACCGGCCCAATGTCGAAAAGCTCGACCTGCCCCTATGGCTGCGCGGCTGGACGCCAAACTATCATGTGCAGACCAGCATCTATCCCAATGCCGTCAACGTTCCGATTGCCTGCGGCGGTGTCACGGTGATCCCGGGCGACATCATCGTCGCCGACGACGACGGGGTGGTGGTGCTTCCCGTCGTGATGGCCCCGAAGGTGATCGAAGAGTCACAGAAGCATCATGATTGGGAGGAGTTTTCGCGAGCGAAGCTCATGGAGGGCGGGCCGTTGCAACGCTACTATCCGCTGCATGATGATGCCCGCGGAGAGTACGAGGAGTGGCGCAAAACAAATCGCCTGGAGAACCCGAGTTAGTCAGCAGGCCTTGGCGATCAGTTTTGCCAGGCAATCGCCAGCCTCGGTCCCCGGCACGCCAAGATCTCTGACACTGTCCATATGGTTGCGGTTCGGGAGCACATCCGACGTTACCAACGATCCCTGCCGCAGCAAGCTTGCTTTGAATCGATCGGCTTGCTGATGGAAGGGTGGCGTCTCGTTGGCTCCGACCAGGACCGCCGCCTTGGTTTGAGCATCATGCCGACAGGCGAGAGGTGTGAACATGGCGACTTCCTCGTCGGTTATTCCAATCTCGTTGGCGAGAAAGGAATCCTGGAGCGGCTTCAAATCATATAGTCCGCTCAGGAGAAGGGCTGCCTTCACATTCGAGGGGGTATGCTCGCCTTCGAACAGGAACGTTGCAAGATGGGCTCCAGCCGAATGACCACTGACGGTCAGGGCCGCCGGGCTTCCGCCATGATCGGCGATGTTGGCCAGGACCCACTGCTTGGCGCGGCGCACCTGGTCGACAATCCTCGCCATTCGGACCTTGGGCATCAGAGCATAATCAAGGATGACGGCGATGGCCCCGGCTTGGGTAATCGTCGTCGCCATATATGAATAGTCGCGCTTGGAGAACATTCTCCAGTAGCCGCCATGGACAAAGATGTGCACCGGTAGCGCCGTTCTTTTGCCCGCGGGAAAGAACAGGTCCATGGTCTCGGTCGGATCCGGTCCGTAGGCCACGTCGGCGGCCATCGGAATGGCGGCGCGGGCGACCTCGCTGCGGTCAACAATGTCCTGCACGATTTGGTCAAAATCAGCAACGTGGTCGCGGATGCGAAAGGGATCGCCTTGCATTCTTCTTCAGCTCACATGCTGACGGCGAGGTATTTCGCCTCCATGAACTCGGCAATGCCGTGATGCTGCCCTCCCTCGCGGCCGAGCCCACTTTGCTTGACGCCGCCGAAGGGAGCTGCCGGATCAGACATCAGCCCGCGGTTGAGAGCAATCATCCCGGCCTCGATGCGGGAAGCCACCCGCATGCCGCGCGCCAGATCGCGCGTGTAAATGTAGGCAGCAAGCCCATATTCGGTGTCATTGGCGCGTGCGATGACCTCGGCCTCCGTTTCGAAGCTCGAGATTGGCGCCACCGGCCCGAATATCTCCTCATGCGCCATCTTTGCGTCGCCCGGCACGTCGCGAAGCACCGTCGGAGGATAGAAGAAACCGCGCCCGGACAGGACTGAGCCGCCGCACATGACCCGCGCGCCGCGTGTGACCGCGTCGACGACAAGGCGGTCTATCTTCTCGACCGCCTTTTTCGTGATCATGGGCCCGCATTCCGTGTCCGGATCTGTGCCAGGGCCGACCTTGAGCGACGACATCCGCTTCTCGAGGCCATCGCAGAAGGCTTCGTAGATGCCAGATTGCACATAGAGGCGGTTTGCGGCCGTGCAGGCCTCGCCGGCGTTGCGCATCTTGGCCACCATTGCACCATCGAGCGCCGCTTCGAGATCGGCGTCGTCGAACACAATGAACGGTGCGTTGCCGCCCAGCTCCATGGAACACGAAACCACATGCCTGGCAGCCTCTGCCAGCAGAGCGCGACCCACACCCGTCGAACCGGTGAAGGAGAGTTTGCGCACCCGCGGATCGGCCAGCATGGCGGCTGTCAAAGGCCCGGGACTGGAGGTTGTCAGGACGTTGACCACCCCTGGTGGAACGCCCGCGTCCTGGTAGAGCGCGGCGAGCGCATAGGCGGTAAGCGGGGTCTCACTGGCCGGTTTCAGGATCACCGTGCATCCAGCGGCAAGTGCCGGCGCGATCTTGCGCGTCGCCATCGCGGCAGGAAAATTCCAGGGCGTGATCAGGATGCAGATGCCGACGGGTTCGTAGTCGACCACAATCCGATTGGTGCCGGAAGGCGCAGTACCGAATTCACCGGTAATGCGAACGGCCTCCTCGGCATTCCAACGGAAAAATTCCGCGGCATAAGCGATCTCGCCGCGGGCATCCCGCAGGGCCTTGCCGTTTTCCAATGCGATGAGAGTAGCCAGTGCCTCGGATCGTTCCGTCATCAGCTCAAAGCAGCGTCTGAGGATCTCGGAACGCTTTCGCGGCGACGTTGTCCGCCAGCCATGGGCTGCTTTGGCAGCGGCGTCAATGGCGGCGGCCGCGTCCTCCAAGGTCGCATCGGGTACGGCCGCGATGATGGCTTCCGTCGACGGATCAATGACCGGAATTACCCTGCCATCCGCGGACTGCCGCCATTGGCCGCCGATATACAGCCGGTGCGAAATTGTGTGGAAGTCGCTGACGCCCTGATCATCCGACAGAACCTGTGAAAACGTGTTCATCTCGATATTCCCGATTGTTACATGATGCTGGCGAGGTCGCCATCAAAGGCCGCCTGGACCAGGTGTCGCATGGTCCGCAAATCGAATGGACGCGGGTTGTTCTTGATGAGGCGCTCGATACCGATCGCCTGTTCCGCCGTCCAATCGAGCTTATCTGCGGGCAGCCCCAGCTCGGCTAACGAGGAGGTGATCCCGATTGCCCCAAACAGCCGGCTGACTTCGGCAATGGTCGCGTCGGCCAACTCGTCGGGCGTCCGGCCTTTACCATCGAGGCAGAGCGCGTTGGCGATCTCGGCCATCTCGGTCGCTGCGGCTGTTTTGTTGTACTTCATGACGTACGGCAACATGGTGGCGACGCCCAATCCGTGAGCGGTGTGGGTTATCGCGCCAACCGGATATTGCACGGCATGCGCTGCCGCTGTGCCGGCCGTTCCGAACGCGCAGCCGGCTGCCAGTGCACCCATCATGACGTCGGCCCGGGCGTCCTCGTCAGAGGGCCGGCCGCATGCCGTTTCAAGGCTTCGGCCAAGCAGCTTGATCGCCAGCAGGGCGAAATGATCGGTCAAGGCGGTTTTGCCGATAAAGACATGGTTCTGCGGAAGGCCGGGATCGGTCCCCCGCCTGGCGGCCGTGAACGCCTCGATTGCGTGCGTCAGCGCGTCGGCGCCTGCGATCGCCGTCAATCCCGGCGGGCATGTCATCGTCAGTTCAGGATCGCAGATGGCCGCGGCCGCGATCAGATACGGGCTGGAGATGCCGACCTTCAGTGTGCGATCCGGATCCGAGATCACGGCAACCGGGGTCACTTCAGAGCCGGTGCCGGCTGTCGTCGGCACCGCAATCAGCGGCAGCGTCGGGCCGGGCACCTTGAACTCGCCGTAGTAATCCTGGAGCTGACCGCCGTGACTGATGAGCAGCGCGGCGCATTTGGCCAGGTCGAGACAGCTGCCGCCGCCAATGCCGATCACCATGTCGGGCGTGAACTTCCGTGCTTCCTCGACGCAGACGGCAACGGTGCCCCGAGGAACGTCGGGTAGCACGCGGTCATGCACCAGTACGTCTATCGAGGCGGCTCGCAGTGCCGCGATAATCTCTGCGAACTGGCCCGTTGCGGCAAAACGTTCATCGGTGCAGACGAGCGCGCGACGCCCGAGCCTGGCCGCGACAACCGGAATGACGTGGCGTTGGCCCTTCCCGAAGAGGATTTCGCGTGGCAGCCTTATCGCAGCGAAAAGGCTCACCTGCATCCTGTGATGATGTCTGGAAAGGCCGCTGGGGCGGCACGCTGCTCCCGCAGGGCTACCGGTAGCGTCATTGCTTTGTCTCCTAGCTGCCGCAAATGATATCCTCTATAAAATCGTATAGGATATAGGATTGCATTGGCCGGAGCATCGTGTTAGCAACTCAATGTGTCAAGAGACAAAACATGCAGGCCATGAACTTACCCAGTCTAGACGAAGCGAACCTCGCCGGCGGGCGTATCCAGCGCTCCAGCAGCCTGGTTGAGGACGTCTACGAAGCGATCTTTGCGCAACTCATGTCGCTGAAGATTGCGCCGGGCTCGCGGATCACGGTCGACAGCCTGGTCAAGGAATTCAACGTATCCCACACGCCGATCCGCGAGGCGCTCGGCCGGCTCGAAGGCGAAGGCCTGGTGCTGAAGACGCATCTGATCGGTTACCGCGCTGCGCCGCAGATCACGAAACGGCGGTTTGACGAACTTTATGAGCTTCGCCTGCTGCTCGAACCTCATGGCGCAGCCAAGGCAGCCGCGCTCATGGACGAGGTAAAGCTCGCGCAGCTTCAGAAGTCGGCCGGCGTCATGGCGCGCCGTGAGGGCAAGGACGAGCGCCTGCGGTATTCCAACTTCGCCCGCCAGGATGCCATTTTCCATGACAAGGTCATGGAATTCGCCAACAACGAACTCGTGCGCGAGACATTGGCGCACCAGCGCACCCACTTCCACATATTCCGCCTGATGTTCCATTCGCGCGTCACCGAGGAGGCGCTTGACGAGCATGAGGCCATCCTGGCCGCTTTCGCTGCGGCCGATCCTGCCGCTGCCGAGCAGGCGATGCGTCGCCATATCGAGCATTCCCGCGACCGTTTGTTGTTGGCGTTCGACTGAGACTGTCCCGATGTCCCCGTACCCGCCGTTGACGGTCATCACGCAGGCCAGTGCCAACGAAGACTACTTCCCCGATTCACCCTTCTAGAAACTCAAACCTACCAGGCGAGTACAGATCTCGCCCGGCCGTTGTCACAGGAAAGGAAGTACCATGCCAGGCAAAAAGATCCTGATGCTGACCGGTGAATTCACCGAGGAATACGAAATCTTCGTCTACCAGCAGGCGATGGAAGCGGTGGGCCACACCGTGCACGTCGTGTGCCCAGACAAAAGCGCCGGAGACCTGATCAAAACATCGCTGCACGATTTCGAGGGCGATCAGACCTACACCGAAAAGCTCGGCCACTATGCGCTGATCAACAAGACCTTTTCCGACGCTGAGAAGCAGCTGGAGCAATACCACGCCGTTTACTGCGCCGGCGGCCGTGGCCCCGAATACATCCGCACCGACAAGCGCGTACAGGCGATGGTGCGCCACTTCCACGAAACCAAGAAGCCGATCTTCACGATCTGCCACGGCGTGCAGATCCTGATTGCGGTGGACGGCGTCGTGCGTGGCAAGAAGGTCGGCGCACTGGCGGCTTGCGAGCCCGAAGTGACGCTTGCGGGCGGCACCTATATCGACCTGTCTCCAACGGAGGCATATGTGGATGGCACGATGGTTTCGGCAAAGGGCTGGACGGCCCTTGCAGCGTTCATCCGCGAATGTTTGAAGGTGCTGGGAACGGAAATCCGTCACGCGTAAGCGTTTGCTTCCGACGCGTTCCAGAGGATGCGTCGGTTCCCTTCAATGGCGGGTCGACTACATCATTCAACAAGTCCGATAAGCGAACGCGTCAACGTTGCTCTTGCCGACGCCAGGTGCGCTCGGCAGGCCCGCTCAATCCGGTCAGATTCGCGGCTTTCGAGCGCATCGATATAGGCGAGATGCTCGAGGATTGCCGCCTGGTTGCGCTGCTTTTCGTCCTGCTTGTTCCACTGATAGTGGTAGTGAAAAATGAACGTGATGATGTCGTAGAAATCATCGATGAAGCGGTTCGGTGATGCCTCGTTTATGAGCCGGTGAAACCGGTTGTCCAGGCCGGAGAAGTCATGAAAACGGCCCTCAATTCGCTCCAGCAGGTCGGCATGCGCCATCTTGAGCGCAGCGAGTTTCGACCATAGGGGAGAACTGTCCGGCTGTAGTGAAAATAGTTGCGCCGAACGCAGTTCGAACATTACTCGGATCTCGAAGAGCTCAAGCGCAAAGCCTTCGGTGAAACCCTTGAAAAGCCAGCCTGTATTCGGCCTTTTCTCGATCAGCCCAAACCGGCTGAAGCGGATCAGGAATTCGCGAATTCCGTTGGTCGCAACGCCGAATTGGCGCGCAAGCTCGAGCTCATTGATGCTGGTTCCAGGCCTGGTGTCACCCCGCAGCATCCACTCCATGAATTGCTGTTCGACATGCTGGGCGCGGGGCGTGGTTTCGGCGTCTGGATAGTAATCGTTGTCGCTGACCGGGCGGCCCGTCGACCTGAGGCCGTGGCGTTCGGTGATAAGTTCGCGGTGAACCAGTTCCCGCAAAACCTTTCTGACGGTTGTGCGGCTGACGCACATTCGCCGTCTAAGCTCATTTTCGGAAGGAAGTTCACCGGCCAGTTGCCCGTCGCGCAGCATATTCGCAGCCCGATTGAAGGCCTTCTTGTAGACGGTGTCGGTTCTCATCGGATTTCCTTGGGAACTATAGCTTGTCCTTTTAGCATGAACTTTATCCATAAAAAACAACTTGACCCGGCCTGGCCGGTTGTTTTTTATCGATAAGAAGAGGACCTGAACACGAATTGAGTTTTTGACGACGCGGCTCGTACAAGCCGCGGCGGGGAGGGGAAATTTGCCTGAAACGGGAAACACCGGCACGACTGTCGGCGAGGCCGCGTTGCCGGCATCCAGGAAGCCAGAAGCCGTTCCCGGCCTTGCGCTCGGCCTGATGCTGCTGAGCGCTGGTCCGGTCGTCATCCTGGTGCTGCTGATCGCCGTCCTCAGCTTTCTGTCGCCCTATTTCCTGACGGGACGCAATCTCAGCAACATCCTTGCCCAGACGGCCGTCATCTCGGTTGTCGCGATGGGCCAGCATCTGGTCATCCTGACACGCGGCATCGATCTCTCCGTCGGCTCGAACCTTGCACTGGCCTCCGTCTTCGGCGCGCTGAGCTTTCATGCCGGTGCTCCCGCCATCATCGTGATCGCCGTGATGGTTGGCTGCGGTGCCGCGGTCGGCGCCATCAACGGGCTCTTCTACGTCTTCGGCCGGCTGCCGCATCCTTTCATCATCACGCTGGCGACATTGAGCATCGCCAAGGGGCTGGCCCTGCAACTGGCCGATGGCCGCGCCATCCCTGGCATGCCGGATTCGATCGATGCGCTTGGCCGCGAGGCGGTTTGGGGCCTGCCTGGATCGGTTTTCGTCGTTGCGGGCGTTGCCGCGGTTCTTTCCGTCATGGCTAAAACCATGGTCTGGGGGCGCTGGATTTATGCCGTCGGCGGCCGGCCCGACGCCGCGCTGCGCATGGGCATTCCCGTGTCCCGGGTCCTGGTTTCGGTCTATGTCATCTCAGGACTGTGCGCCGGCATCGGTTCCGTCATCCTTGCCGGCCGCACCGACGCCGGTTCGCCGCTGTTCGGCAATCTGCTGGAACTGGACACGATCGCGGCGGTGATCATTGGCGGCGCCAGCTTTCTTGGCGGCCGCGGCCACCTCGGCCATGCCTTGATCGGCGCCATCATGATCGGCGTTATCCGCAACGCGCTCAACCTGCTCAACGTCAATGTCTTTTTCCAGCTCATCGTCATCGGCGTGGTCATCGTGATCGCGGTCGAGTCCGACGTGCTGCGCAATTACCTCGAAGGGCGTGTGCGTGTCCTGCAAGCCGGAAGGCAGTCATGAGCGCCGCTGCGGATAACGCCGATCACGCGGTCACGGCGGACAATCCCGTGCTGGCGGTACACGGTGCTACCAAGCGTTTCGGTTCGGTTCTGGCCCTCGACGATGTCAGCATCGAGGTGCGGCGCGGCGAGATCGTCGGCCTGCTCGGCGACAATGGCGCGGGTAAATCGACGCTGACCAAATGCATCAGGGGGTGCACCAACTCGATGCCGGCGCGATCCTTTTGGACGGTGCGCCAACGCAGATACGCTCCCCTGCGGATGCGCGCTTCGCCGGCATCGAGACCGTCTATCAGGATCTGGCGCTGTTCGACAATTTGACGCCGGGACAGAACTTCTTTGCCGGTCGCGAGCTGGCTGGCCCGCAATGGCTTCCGCGCGGCCTGCGGTTTCTGCAGCAGCGCCGGATGGACGCCGAGACCCGCGCTCTGCTGGCAAACCTGAAAGTTACGCTGCCGCGGCTGGATGCCGTCGTCGCCATGATGTCTGGCGGTCAAAGGCAAGCGATCGCCGTGGCCCGCTCGACCGTGTTCGCCCGCAAGGTTGTCATTCTGGATGAGCCGACCGCCGCACTCGGCCTGCGTGAATCACGCCAGGTGCTCAATCTGGTCGCTGCGCTGCGCGACCAGGGCAATGCCGTCATCCTGATCACTCACAACATGGAACACGTCGTCGAGCTCGCCGATCGCGCGGTGGTGCTTCGCCAGGGCCGCAGGGTCGGCGAACTGGTGCCGACCAAAGGCAACAAACAGGAACTGGTTTCCATGATCGTTGGAGCCTGACCCGTTCGAAATTTGGGGACCTTTCAGGTCCGCAAATGCCTGAAGCGTCTCCCGCCGGGAGGCGTCTCAATCCAAGGGAGGAATACAATGCCAATGAACCGAAAACTGTTCGCAGGGCTGGTGATCGCTGTTGCGTTTTCCGTGCCGGCTTCGGCCGCAGACAAGATCAAGGTTGGCCTGATTACGAAATTCCCGGTGCCGTTCTACTCGACCATGGAGGACGCCGCCAAGAAATACGCGGCCACTCATCCGGAGATCGAACTGCTCACCGGCCAGGGCCAGGCAGCTACCGACATCGAAGGCCAGATCGCTCTGATCGAATCCATGATCACGCAGGGCGTCAACGGGCTGGCAATCACTCCGGTCGACCCGACGGTCGCGCCGGCGCTCGACAAGGCGGTGGCCGCCGGCATCAAGGTGGTTCTCGTCGACAACAGCATTCCCAACTGGAAAGGCCAGACGGCATTGGTCTCGACCAACAACCTCAACGGCGGCAAGATCGCCGGAGAGTATCTTAAAACGGTGCTCAAGAGCGGTGACAAGATCGGTATCCTGCAAGGCGTTCCCGGGGTGCCGGCTCTGGATGACCGGGTCACGGGCATGATGGAGGGATTGGGCGACGTCAAGGTCGATGTCGTCGGCAAGGGCGCAACCAACTGCACGCTGGAACTTGGCACGTCAGTGACCGAAGACATCCTCACCGCCAATCCCGATCTCAAGGCGATCTACTCGGCCTGCGGTCCGCCGATCCCTGGCGCCGTCAAGTCGATCAGCAATTCCGGCATTGCCAACGACAACCTCATAGTGGTCGGCTTCGACGCGTGCTGCGGTGAGATCGAAGCGATCAAGTCGGGAGCGGAGGACGCCAGCGTAGCTCAATTTCCAGCGAAAATGGGTGAGCTTGGCATCGACACCGTCGTCAAGGCCATCCGCGGGGAACCCGTCGAGGCCAATGTGGATACCGGCGCCGGACTGGTGACGCTGCAGAACGTCAAGGACTTCGAGTGATCCACCAGCGGTGCGGGGGGGTGGGCCCCCCGGGCCCCGGCGGGGGGGGGGCGGCCGCGAGGGGAGGGGGGGGGAGTGGGGGATTTGTGTTTTTTACAAAATAACCAAGCACCGCAGTGCAATGTTTTTTTATCAGGGGGG
>NZ_JAMYPD010000045.1:0-33771 GCF_040320195.1 Mesorhizobium sp. M0768
GGCGGCTTCATGTCGACCGCGAAGACGACCGTGCTCCCGGCAAACGACACCTCAATACAAATTTGGGCTTGCATTTCGGTCCGCGATTAGACGACTGAGACACACTACCGGGATAGAACCGGGTAGACAGCATGCCGAAACGGAACGCAAGAACGGGTGCATAAGATGACGCGTCAGCACCTTTTTGTTAGCTAATGCTAATAACAGGCGTATAGTTGCATTAACATGTGGCCGAAGCGGCAATCGGAAAAGGGAATGGCGCGGCGCCAAGCCCCTGCCGCGGTCGTCCTTGCGGCCCTTTCGTCGCTAGGATTCTTGGTTCCCTCGAGCGCACATGATGCCCGTCCGGATGGAGCTATCCGCCGGCCTGCTGTCACGGCGACGCCGAACATGGCGAGTGTCAGCGAATCCCAAACGGCGCGGTTCATGTTCGTCCCGGTGGCTGGGTTGTGATCCTGAGGCCCGGGGGTCATCGGAAGATCACGCGGCAACAGCGATATTTCATCCCATATGGTGATGAGATTCCGTCGCAGGACGGCGACTATCATATATGCCTCCATCCGACCCAAGAGCATGAGAACTGTTTTCTTGTCCCGCCGGACTCGATATGATCCGGGAGCCAGCGCTAGCTGCGGCTGAGATGCGGATAGCGCCGCGCCGCAGTGCCGCCCGACGGCTTCGATGATGCGTGTAAGCGAAAATCCAAATTTCCCGAATCTTGCGGATCTTCGCTGGGGTGCCGCCTCAGTTCGTACCAAACATGCGCGCCACCCCGCGAAACGTCGCCTTTGACGCGCAGCAAATATTCGCTCGCACAGATCGGCGGAACAGGCCCGATCTCGACACCTTGGTCCCGGCAGGAGTGGTGCCATCCTTCGGCCGAGCGTGAACAGCCAGGCCTTGCAAAATCATGGTTCTGATGCGTTGTCGCAGTAATGGAAGGTGGCGAGATAGCCGGGGAGTACACGCATGAACTCCTGTTGATGGGTCCAAGCTCTGCACTCCGCCATGGAGGTCATGGGTTTCACGTCGGGGAGCCTGATTAGCTCCCCCTGGTTGGTCAGAAGGATTGTGACAGCGATGGCGGTGAACATGGCCCGGTTATCCATCGACTTAAGGCTGGCGACACAATAACCGCCGGGGTTGGGACGGACGTCGTCTGAGGCAACCTTGTTGACATGGTCAGGACCACAGAATCTCGCGATGCGGGGATCCGGTTTTGCAGCCGTTTGCGCTGCCAAAAGAAGAGCGAGAGCGATGATGAGCTTGGTGCGATTCAATGTCGTCCTCCGTTTCATCCGGTGCTGCTGGGATCGCTTGGAGGCGAAGGCCGAATGGGCTAAACTAGGAAGCGCGCCAGGAAGGTGAAATGTCCCGAACGGCCCCTGAAATTGACCTGAAATCTGCTGAAACGATCACGTTTCGCGGTTTTGCCTTCCTGACGAAAAGCAAAGAACTCCGAACCGTCGAAGGCAAAGCGGTCAATCTTCGCAGCCAGTCCGCCGAGGTGCTCTCGGTGCTCGCGGCGCGACCGGGCGAAATCGTGTCCAAGGATGCGCTGATGCAGGCGGTTTGGCCCGAGACCTTCGTGACCGACGACAGCCTCACTCAATGCATTGCCGATATTCGCCGCGCATTGAGGGACGACGCGCACGTGATCGTGGAAACCCTCCCAAAGAGAGGCTACCGGCTGAATGCCAATCCGTCGGACGCGGCGGACGCAAACGCCGCAGCCGACACGGAACGTGCCAAGACACGATTCTCGCAGCGCGGCTTCATTCTTGCTGCAATCGTTCTCGCTCCGGCAGCGATCGGCGCATACTACGGCGCGGAAATATGGCGAGCCGCTCGAGTTCCTTCGAGCGACATGCCGAGGATTGCGATCCTTCCCTTCGACGACTTCAGTACCGGCGCGGATAAGGGATATCTCAGCGATGCCGTCGCCGAGGGGATCATCACCGAGCTTTCGCGGAGCAAGACTTATGCCGTCATCGCCCGAAACTCGAGCTTCAGGTACCGCGACCAGCCGGTCGACACCAGGAAGATCGGAGATGAACTCGGCGTCGACTACCTGCTCGAAGGCAGCCAGCAGAAGGTCGGAGACCGGCTGAAAGTGACCGCCCAGTTGCTGAATGCGCATGACGGATCGCATGTCTGGGCCAACACCTACAACCGGGAGATTGGCAATTTTTTCGTCGTCCAGGAGGAAATCATCCGCACGCTTGCGGATCGGGTCGGGCAGAGAATCCAGCGCCCGCTGCCAAGGAGTGACGCCGCGCAGGTCAGCGCGCTCCGCTACTACCTGATGGGAAGGGCCGAGTTGATGGGAAGGGCCGAGATCAATTTCTCTGCCGCGGGGAACGATCTGCTAAGGCAGTTCAGCCTCAAGGCGATCGAAGCGGATCCGAACGCCCAGTTCGGCTATATCGGGATGGCCTGGTCCTATCGCAATGACGCGGTATTCTGGCACAAGCAGGAAAATAACCCCGACGAGGCGTTGAAGCGGGCTGCCGAATACGCCGACAAGGCTATTCTACTCGCTCCCGACGATTCCGAGGCGCATAACATCCGCGCCAGCATCCACACCGAAGCCGGCGAGATGGAGCAGGCCCTTGCCCGGTACGATCAGGCGATCGCCCTGAACCCCAGCGACTCGAATATCCTCGTCATGAGTGCAGGCGTGCTGCTGAACGTTGGCCGCACGGACGAAGCGATTGATCGGATCGAGCAGGCCAAGGGCATCGATCCCTTCCACCCCGACTGGTTCCACTGGCAGATGGGCTGGGCGCTCTACGAAAAGAACGATTGCGGGGCTGCGCTGACGGCGATGCGGAAAATGTCTAGAATCCCGAGCGGCGCACAGCGCATGCTTGCCGGGATCCACGCTTGTCTGGGAAACAAGCGGGAAGCAAAGCAAGCACTTGCGGTTTTCCTCAAAGACTCGCCCGGCGACTCCATCAGCAAACAACGCAGGCAATGGGAGAAAAACTACCTCGCCCCCGGGGCCCTCGATCGCTGGATCGGACACATGCGGTTCGCGGGGTTGCCGGAGTGAACGGCTGTCCGGTTGTGGCCCGGCAGAAGTCCGATTGGCCGCATAAAAACCGTTGAAGCCTTTGTGTTGTGGACGGTGGTTGCCCTCAAAGCAAGATCATCCTTCATAGGAATATTGGGTGCGGGAAAGTCGGCAATGGGGCCGACTTGCGCCATAGTGCGCTCGCACCCCAACTTCTGCGACGGGCCCGATGGCTGCCGTTCATCGGCGATGCCTCGAACTTCCGCAGATGGCGCATTTGGTCCTTATCGGCTGCCGCAGAGCCAATCGCTCTCGAGTGCAGGCACTCCAGTGGAGTCCAGACGTTGGATGGGACCCTCGACCTCTACAAAAGCACACTGAGCTTCCAGTCGGGCTACGAAGCGATCGCTTCGGCGAGAAGTCGTCGTTCTCAATCGGGCGACGGGGGATACATCGGCGAAGACGGCATAAGGGAGGATGCGCCAGACCGAGCCGACGGAATGGTCGTGCCAAGGCCTTGGAGCGCATAGCGCCTGGCCGGGAGGCCGCCGCCAGTCAGACTTACGCAGCGCGTCGTTGAGCGAGGTGGAGACCCGAACGGGCTCGACGAGGGTCCACGGCGGTCACAATGTTGTGGTGGTGATCGCAGTAGACGCGATCCGGCGAAGTTGGCCCAGCACAAAAACGATAACCACCGGGTACTGACGGGTCTTCGCTCACCGGGAAGCGGCATTGATAGAGGCCTAGCTGAATGAGGGGGACATCTCTCGAAGTTAGTCTGATATTTTCAGGCATGATGGTTTCCTAGTTCGTAGCAATTGCCGGGTGACGGCCGCAGTGCGACCCGTCAGGGGCGAGCTTCTCTCGTTTGGGAGGCTATGGATCACCATATGGTGTTGGCAGCACCGTCAATGAAGCCCGACGCCCTGCTTCTGAAGCCAATAGTTTGCGACTTAAGGCCACACCCGCAAACGCATTGGCAATCTACCATCTTGTCCCCGAGGCACCCGCCCGCCGCGGTTTGCCGGCTAATTCGTGCCGTGTTCGCTGGAGGTATCACTCCTCTCTGAATCCTGCAGTGAGGCGTGGCGAAATCCGAACTCGCCCCGTAGATGCTTGACGTGGGCTTTCAGCCCGGCCTGACCCATGGTCGCCGGCCGCTTTTTGCCCTTCGGCGGTGGCCCGGCGTGCTCTTGGACACGCTTCCACAGCCGTTCGCGCATCTCCTGGTTCAAGGTGATGAAAGCCGAACCGGCATATTTTCCGGTACCGGGCTTCGCCAGCAAGGCGAATGCCGCCTTGCCCGGCTCGCGCTCGACGCCCAATAGTTCGTATTCCTGGACTGTGAAGCTCTTCGTCTTCAGCCAATTCGTCGTCGGGCCGCTTCGATACGGGCTGTCGGCGCGCTTCGAGACGATGCCCTCAAGGCCCGCTTGGTCGGCAACATACGCGGCGGCAAGTGCAAAGAGGCTCGCAATCCAAACACCACGCATCACACGCTCGGGCGGTCTGCGCATTGTAAACACCGAGAACGCGTTGGCTTAAGCGCAAATCCTAGGGAACATGCTAGAATGTGCGGCTTCGCTCAACTTGAGCAAATGTCCCCAACGACATCTAGGACGCGCTGATTTCCGCTTCTTGAAAGCTTGTTATCATGATAATTTTCAGTCTCCTCGCTTAAGAATATATAGACATGTCAGTCAAACCGGCGGGGGATGGGGAGGATAGGATGAAACTGTTATCGCTTGTTGTCGCAGCTACGTTTTCACTTGCTATGTCCGCTTGGGCCGAGGATCTACCAAGTAGCGCGAAGAAAGCATCGATGGAAGAATTTAAGACTTTTGCTGATGGGAAAAAGGTAAATGTAATTATATACGACGCTGGAGCCGCCATAACTGCCACTCTTGTCTGGAACTGGAAGAAAAAACAGATCATTGGTGAAGCTTTGGTGAACAACAAAACTAAGATAAAGGTCAAAGTTCCATTGACTTTAGACGGCGACAAGGCCTGTTCACAAGACCAAGGTAAACCAGTTTGTCATCTTATCTACATTGACAACGACAAATTTTACGAGGTACGCGACGACGGCAAAGTCCACGCGACTTCAACGTTGGTTCAATGAGACGGACCACGTCCGAATGGTTTGGTCGGCGTTTGCACGGACCCGCAAATGCCGGCCCTATTCAGTACGCTTGTCAAGTCTTACGACACCTGCACACTCGCCTCCGACTCGAGAAAACTCACCGCTGCCTTTCGCACCTTGAAGCCTGCCGATGATATGGTTTTGCCTTGGCGCACCATCGTCATCGACGAAACTTAAATAGATGTCGAATGCCCCGTCGGCGGTGATTGTTCCGGCCAAAGGCACCATCGCTGAAATTTCCGTTCCATCGATAAAGATTGTCGTTGACTGTTCAGTGTAATCGCAGGCGGAATTACCTGCGCGCCGCGTCAGTGCCCACGCGCCATCAAAAGCCTTTACCTTGATCGGAGCGCAGACACGTTCTGGGATATTCTTGATTGCGCGCAACACCTCTTTCGTCGGCTCCAGGCTGGCAAGCTTCAATCCCCGCTGCTCGGCAAAGGCTTGAAGAGCTTTCCGACTTCCCGGTCCCCATTTGCCGTCTGCCTGTCCGACAAGGCAGCCGACTCGCGTTAGCTCTGTTTGCGTTGCCTTTGTCAACGCGCGCGGATCAGCCAAAGCTTGCGTCACATCTAAATCAGGATGAGCTTCTGCAACCGCCAGGCCCGCGATGGAAATCGAGGGGGCTTTGCCACGATCTTTTGCTGCCTGTTCGATCTCGTCGATCTTCAAGCTGGCTAACGCCGCAAAGGCGCCGCTTGGATACTGTCTGAGATAGGCCTCAAAGAAGCGCTTGTCCGTTTTTTCCTTGATGGTCTCCCAATAGGCTACTTCTACGTCCCCTCCTTTCGCACCCGCCGTGACAGCGGTGTTTCCGGACAACGGTTGCAAAATGACGTCGCCCGTCAGCGAGGAGTTGTCCCATGGCACTTGCTTGCCGTCGGTTGCTTCAAGCACATCCCTACGGACGTTGATGAGGTCGCGGGAGATGTCCTGGCCAGGCGTACCAAGATTCTTCAGCAGCGCAGATGTGAACGGCGAGTTCCTTCCCTCGCCGTCCAGCGCAACGTTCCCGGGCTGCGTTGCAAAGGCTATGAGCGATCCAACGCCCGTGCCTAGCTTTGCCAAGCCCCGACCGACCGACCCTGATCGCGTACCCATCGAGCGCCCAAGGTTCTGTGAGAAAGGACTGTCCCGGCAAGCATCCAGAAATACCAGGTTGACCTTCGTGGTTCGCTCCATGGCCGACAAGACGAGGTCCATGGGCACGGCTTCGAAGTCGAGGTCGTTATATGTGGATAGCCGCGCATCAACGGGAGCCATGTAGTTGGTGCCGTTCACCTGGACGCCATGGCCGGCATAGAAGAGAAGCGCCATGTCGGCACCATCCAGCTTGCCGATGAAATCTCGAACCGTGCCGCGCATCCCGCTCAGATCGAGGTCCTCGCCTGCAACCACCTCAAAGCCCAACGCCTGCAGTTTTGCGGTCATATCCACCGCATCATTTTTTGGATTGGAAAGTGGAACCGCGTATCTATAGGCAGAATTACCGATGACCAGCGCGACGCGCCGTTCTGCCCACGCTTGGGCGCTCAGCGAAACTAGAAGAAGCGCAATGGCGAAGCGAAGCGCCATCATGGCTGATATCCTTAGTCTCAGCTCATGCAGCGGATTCACCAGTCGATGGACAGGATAAAACCGGAGCAGTCTTGCGAGACTGAGCCCGGTGCTTCGCAGTGTCAAGTCCAGCGGATCTAGCGAAGGGCCCACCGCTAGCCCACAGTTCGTCAGCGGTCTATGCTGTGTAGATTCACGCCGATAGACACCGAAACGAATTGCACGCAGCTTGGCCGTCTTCACGCCGATCGGAATGGTTCAAAAAGGGCGCCTTCTCGCCTCGCTCGGATTCTTTTTCATTCTGGGCGCCTGCATTGCCACATTCTCTCCCTCAGGCGAGAAACTGCTGCGCGACGTCTTGATGACGACCATCTCGCCCTTCGTCGCGCCCCCGACAGACATCGTGATCGTAACGATCACAGAGCAGACATTGGAAAGGTTTCCCTATAGATCGCCGCTGGATCGGGGTGCCTTGGCCGACCTCGTGCAGAGAATCGATAAGGCTCATCCGAGAACAATAGGCATCGACTTGCTTTTCGATCAGCCAACCGAGGCGGAAAAGGATCGGCGCCTAGCTGAGGTTATCGAGGCGGCCGAAAGTCCGGTAATTGTCGCATCTGCATCACACGGGGACGACCTTACCGACAAGCAACTGTCGTATCTTAGTCGCTTCGCGCCAAGCGCCATCCGCGGACTGGCCGCCCTGTCTCATGATAGGGTCGACGGGGTTGTGCGGGAAGAATTTCCCGGGCGCGTGGTGAATGGCAACTGGCAACCTAGCTTTGCATCAGCGCTTGCGCAGACCGCCGGCATATCGGCATCGCAAGCTGCGGAGAAGATGGTCTACTATCGGTCTACAGGCATTCATCCGGCACGATGGACAATATATCCGGCACACGCCGCCGCTTTCGCGCCCCCGGCCTGGTTCGCCGGGAAGTTCGTTTTGATCGGCGTTGACCTCCCGCTGCAGGATCGTCATGCAACCCCCTTTGCCGTGCTGAACGGCTCTGTTGCCGGAGCGCTGCCGGGTGTCGTTATTCATGCCAATGCGCTGGCGAGATTGATCAAGGGCGACAAAATCATTACGCCAGAGGCGGTGGCGGCGTTTGGGCCCTTCGTTCTCGCGACGGCGCTCTGCATCTGGGTCGCTTGGCTCCGCATATCAGTGTTGGTGAAACCTGTGGTCATCATCGGCGCAGTCGTTTCGGTTTTGATCTTAGAAGCAACCGCGTTTGCCAAGGCCGGAATTCTGTTACCTATGGTCGCGCCGTCGATGCTGCTGCTAGGGCTCTCCGGATTCGTCGCAATTCTGGCATGGCACCGGGACTCGAAAGAAAGGCGTTTCGTCCAGAACGCGTTCTCTCAGTATCTCAGCCCGGCAGTCGTGGCAGAGCTAGTCAGCAAGCCGGCGTCACTGCGCCTCGGCGGATCCGAACGCTTGATAACGTGCGTGTTCACCGACCTTGAGGGATTCACCAGTTTGGGCGAACGGACGGAACCAGAGGTATTTGCTACGGTTCTGAATGAATACCTCGAGGCGGTTTGTGGTCTCTTCATTGAACATGGCGCCACGATAGACAAACTAATAGGCGATGCAGTCATTGGTTTTTTTGGCGCACCGGGTGTGCAGGAGGACCAAGCCGAAAGGGCCCTAAAACTAACGCTTGCTACCGTCGCGATGTCTCGAAGATTTCGGACAGATCTAAAGTCTAGAGGCCATGACGTTGGCGTCACTCGTATCGGCGTCCATCGAGGACCTGCAGTTGTCGGAAATTTTGGGGGCAATCGATTCTTCAACTACACGGCCATGGGCGATACGGTGAACACCGCTGCCAGGCTCGAAGGCGCGAACAAGTTTCTAGGTACCGTGAACTGCATCAGCGAGGAGGTGGCGAACTCTTCCGATGACTACCTGCTTCGGCCGTCCGGTGTGTTGTGTCTGAAAGGCAAGACTGAGTGGATCTCAGCCTTCGAGTTGCTGGAAGACGGGCGTATGAATCGCGAGATGGTGGAGGCTTACTCGCAAGCTTACTTGCTGATGTCCGCGCGCGACAAGACTGCCGCTGCTGCCTTTGCATCGCTGGCCATTCAATATCCCAACGATGGCCTCGTTGCTTATCACCTTGGGAGACTGAAGCAGGGTGAGGCTGGCGATAGGATCTATCTTGAAGGCAAGTAAAACAAGCGCATGGTTGAATGTGCGTCATGTATCGGCAACCCAAAATCATTTTCCTACTGGCTGCGGCCATCGCAGCAGTTGGTTCCTGCTCGAGCGCTCTTGCGGCCAGCGAGTATGTCGTTGTCGCTGTCGATCCTCCCGCGGACAGCCCTCAGCTCGGCAAACTGTTCAGACTGGGCGACCTCGTGCATATCGAGGGTGGATCGACTGTCACTTTGATGGGTGACGATGGCTCGGTCACTGCGTTGCCGGGACCTGCGGATATTGTGGTGACCGACGACGCATCAGATTCTGGATCAACGTCTAACGGGGCGGCAGGCGCTTCTTCGAGTTTGACTGCGATTTCGGATCTATTGGGGAATGCCGCTGGTCAGCTCCAAACCATAGGTGGATCTCGTGGCGTTTCCGACACGACGGCCGCCACCTTGGAACCTTGGATGGTGCCGGTCGAAAATGGTCTGACAGGCTGCGTTTATGACCTCAAACTGGAGCTTTGGCGCCCACCGGGGCACAGGGCGGATGTTTCGGTTGCCTATAATGAAGAGTCGCTGGCGACAAGCTTGGTCTGGGACAAGGATACCCCAATTTTGGCAATTCCCGGAAACGTGCCACCGGATCTTCGATCCGTTGGGTTGGTGATCGACGATAAGTCGTTTCGAATGCCTATCGTGCATTTGCCCACCGGCTTCAGCCCGTCGGATCATGTGGGACTGTATGCCTGGATGATAGGAAGCGGTTGTCTTCTTCAGGCATCCGCACTGATCCGGAACTTGGCTAACCGATAGACCACCAGGGGTGGTCACTTCACGGCGCACTGGAAGCGGTAGAGGCGCGCCTTCGCGTCAACCACCGCCATATCGAGGCAACTTCTCGATGGCGCGCTAAGGAAAGCGATCGCCTTGTGCCCAGCGGGTACGCCGACTGAAAGTTTGCGGCGCACGAATTTAACGCTTTCGTTGACGTAGACTTGGACGGTTGCCGAATAGCGGCTGAAGTAGATACGCAGGTGGCAAAACGTCGTGCTCTGTTGCGAGGCTATGCTGGATCAGGGATCAGGTGATCCGTCCAGAAGAGTTCTTCGTGCAGAACCGGCGATCTCGAGATGCCACCGACCCTCCGCATGCCCCCTCGGAACGCTGGAAGAGGGATGGTGCGTCGCACAAAAATATTGCAATGCACTATAAATGCCGTAACGTCAGTTTCGTAAATGAACGAGACGGCTTTTGTGAAAGGCCGTCCACCGGAAAGGATGGAAACTATGGCCAAGACCGCTGACACCGTTGAAAATACCTCATTCCCCACCTTCGACGCGTCGAAGGCTGCCGACCAGGTCCGCGCTGTCGCCGAAAAGGGCGTCGAGCAGTCGAAAGAAGCCTATGCGAAATTTGCGTCAGGCACCGAGACGACCCAGAAGGCTCTGCAGTCGAGCTTCGAAACCGCCAAGACCGTCGGCAACGAGTTGTCGCTGAAGACAATTGCTGCTCTGCGCGCCAATGCCGAAGCCGGCTTCTCGCACCTCGAAGCCCTGGTTGCCGTGAAGTCGCCGTCCGAGTTCATCGAACTGCAGACTGCCTTCTTGCGCACGCAGCTCGAAAAGACCGTCGAGCAGGCCAAGGAATTTCAGGCCGTGACGACCAAGGCTGCCGAAGATGTATCGAGGCCGATCAAGGATGTCGTTGAAAAGGCGATGAAAGATCTCAAAGTCGCCTAATTGAGTCTAAGCGATCGGAAATAACCGCGAAACAACACCTTCTCCAGCCGGTCTTTTTCCTTTTGGCTGGATGCTCTTTGGTGCCTGCGTTGCCATGGCGGTGCGGGCATGGCTCTCTCGGCTGCGATCATCCGCACAATCTGACGGCGGCGAGCGACGAGCCCGGCCAGGGCCTCGGCTTCGGTGCCGCGCAACGGGCACTTGCCGCTTGCTCGACCCAACGAAGGCAGCGTTACAGCAGCATCGGTGGTGTCGGTCCTGGCCCGCTTGCCGAGCGCATTGGCGTAGGCTGTCATCTGCCCCGGATTGACCACGACAACCGCCAGGCTAGACTAACACCCTGTCCAAAGCGGCAACGGCTAAGCGCGATATCCTGCCCCATTCTTGGCACGTCGAGCCTTGACATTCGCCTGCGGCAAATTCAGCTGGGCCTTCGTTGCACGGATGGCGGTGCGACGCGGCCTTTCGTCTGTGAGCGGCAGCGCGGACGCCGTCAAACGGCAGAAACTTCAAATCCATCATGTTGGCTCATTGCCAAAGCGCCGCTTCAAGACAACAATGACCTCGACGCCGGCGCGCCAGACGCGCACAAAAAGAGCGTTGGAGGAAATGGAGGAGGAAGCCGCTGGCCAAGTCACGGACGCGCTATGCATGCGGCGTTTCGGTGCTCACCACCGACGAATCTGACGCGGATGCGTTCGCCCGGGCGGTGGCAGCGGAAGCAGCGGCCATTGACGCCGGGTTTGCCCTCCTGTTTTTCTCGCAGAGCCTCATAGAGGCCGTCGCCCTGTCGGAAGCGCTGAAGACCCACGCACCGGCGCTCCACTATGCCGGCTGCTCGACAGCCGGTGAGATAACGCCCAAGGGGCTGGAGGAAGGCCAGATCCTGGCTATGCTGCTTCCCTCCGGATCGTTTTCGGCAGCCAGCACCATGGTCGAAAATCTGTCCTCATCGGGCATGGACGGGATTACCGGCGAAGTCGAGGCGCTGAGGCGTTCGTTACACGAGCGCCTCGGGCACGAGCGGGCCGACACCACTTTCGCGCTCTGCTTGATCGACGGCCTGTCTTATGCCGAAGAAGCGGTGACCTCCGCCATCCATTGGGGGCTCGACGACATCCCACTGATCGGTGGGTCGGCTGGCGATGATTTGAAATTCGAGACAACACGGCTGATCTCGAACGGCAAAGTGACCTCCGACAGCGCCATCATCGTGCTGGTCACCACGGAAATTCCTTTCCACGTGTTCAAGACCGACAATTTCGTTCCCACCGACGAGAAGCTGGTGGTGACGGCATCCGATCCCGACCATCGCATCGTGCGCGAATTCAACGCCACCATTGCCGCCGAGGAATATGCCGCCTCGGTCGGCGTTGTCGCGCAGATGCTGACGCCATTGAGTTTTGCCTCGCATCCGGTGGTGGTGAAAGTCGGCGGCGAATTTTACTGCCGTTCAATCCAGAAGATGCACGCGGACGGCTCGCTGTCGTTCTTCTGCGCCATCGACGATGGTGTCGTGCTTGCCGTCGCCCAGCCTAAGGACATGGTCGAGGCGACCCGCGCCGCGCTCAGCGACGTCAGCGAAAGGCTTGGCGGCATTGACCTGATCCTCGGTTTCGACTGCGTGCTGCGCCGGCTCGACGCGCGCAATCGGCAGGTCTATCGCGAGATTTCGGAACTCTACAAGGTCAACAACGTCCTCGGCTTCGGCACCTATGGCGAACAGTACCGTTCGATGCATCTGAACCAGACCTTCACCGGCATCGCCTTCGGTGAACGCAATGCGGCCGAAGCGGCGGAGTAGGAAATCCGGGATGCCGCTCAGGAACATCGACGACCTGGAAAGGCTGAAGAAGATCAACGCCGCGCTGATCAGCCGCGTCGAGCGTTCCATGGACCAGCAAGGCAATGCCTTTTCGCTGTTCCAGACCGCCATTTCGCTTGAGAGCCGGGTGCGCAGCCGCACCGAAGAGCTGCATTCGACCTTGCGCCGGCTGGAGCAGTCGAACATCGACTTGAACGCAGCCAAGGAAAACGCCGAGCTGGCGAACCTGTCCAAGACCAGGTTCCTGGCGGCCGCCAGCCATGACGTGCTGCAGCCGCTGAACGCCGCGCATCTGTCGGTCTCGGCGCTTGCTGAAGTACAGACCAGCGAGGAAGGCAGAAAGCTGGTCCGCCAGGTCGAGCGATCGCTGGAGACGATGGAGGACCTGCTCCGCACCTTGCTCGACATTTCCAAGCTCGATGCCGGCGTCGTGCAGCCCGACATCACCGATGTCAGCCTGGAGACGCTGTTTTCGTCTCTGCGCTCGGATTTTCAGCCGGTCGCGGAGATGAAGGGGCTGACGCTGAAGTTCCGGCCGGTCGATGCGCTCGTTCGTTCGGACCGAACCTTGCTGCGCCGCATCCTGCAGAACATCCTGTCCAATGCACTGCGCTATACCCGCTCGGGCGGCGTGTTGGTCGGCACCAGGCATCGCGGCGACACGATCCGCATCGACGTCGCCGATACCGGCTGCGGCATCCCCGACGACCAGCGCGAGGCGGTGTTCGAGGAATTCCATCGCGGCGTGATCCCGACGGATGCCGGGCTTGCCGCCGGCGGGCTGGGGTTGGGGCTGGCCATCGTGCGCCGCATCGCCGCGGCCCTCGGCCATCCCGTCACGTTTTCGTCGAAGGTCGGACATGGCACGATTTTCCATATCGACGTTCCGGTCGGGATCGGCGACACGGCCGATCCAATCGCCAGCACCGTCGACATGGAGCGGCCGCGCGGCTACGGTCTGTTCGGCACAAGGGTGCTGCTGGTCGAGAACGACATCGACGTGCTGCAGGCGATGACCTCCCTGCTCGAGCGCTGGCAATGCCTGGTGCGCCCCGCCACCTCGACCGGTGACGCGCTCGACATGCTTGGCGATACGGACTGGTTGCCAGATATTGTCATAGCCGACCAGCATCTCGACGGCGGCGACCTCGGCACCACCACAATCGCCAAAGTCCGTGATTGTCTCGGCCGCGCGGTGCCGGCGCTGATCGTCACCGCCGATGGTTCGGAGACAATCGCCAACGCCGCCCGCGCCGCCGGCATCGAACTG
Organism: Mesorhizobium sp. M0768; assembly: GCF_040320195.1. Lineage (NCBI taxonomy): Bacteria > Pseudomonadati > Pseudomonadota > Alphaproteobacteria > Hyphomicrobiales > Phyllobacteriaceae > Mesorhizobium > Mesorhizobium sp. M0768. Next base: position 13,702 of record NZ_JAMYPD010000045.1, read on the forward strand.
ATGCGCAAACCGTTGAAGCCAGCGCAACTGAGGGCGTTGCTGGCACATCTGCTGGCTTGAACTGGCCGTATCTTCCCAGCACACGGATCAGCGTATTCCAGCCGTTACTTGTGCCTAGGCGATAATTCATATGAAGCAGATTCTCTTCTTCGCGCTAAAGGATGATCTTCTTCCCGTATTGGAAGCAGTAGAACTTGAAATTTCGGTAAAATACATCTTCATGGGTCATTTTCCCAAGATGGAATTCGACTCTTTTAGCAATAGAATGCAAATTCCAACTCTTGGGCAATCCACCACAGGATCGGCTTCCAGCGGTCGATCATTTCTTGTCACCGGCCACGCTGTGCCCATTGAGGTGAGGCCGATAAAAACACCTTTCGGCATCCGGTATTCGTTAGATCAGCTTGGCAATCCGGACACAGTAACTTTTTCGCCTGGTGGGCGATTGGCTGAAGATGTTGTGATAAATGGCCGCGTGGCTACGGTCTCCGACACGCCGCTCGCTCAGGACCTAATGACGACTTTTAATAGAGCATTCAAAAAGCAATTTAGTAAAACTAAAGCATTCTACGTTGGACCCGGGGCCGCCATTTTACTAGACGAGGGAAAGCGGCTAACTGCTGCAGAGCAATCGCCGCGTGAATTTGATCTGACTAGAGAGGCGCGGGTTGCTTAGCTGGTGTCAGGAACGTGAGAGCCGTCGCTAGTCCGATTGCGGTGACACGAGTGCGGTCGACTAGGGTGGACAGTGCGCTTTTAGCGAGCCCGAGCGCCGGTGTCATCGACAGCCAGACGCCGTTCCATAGACTCAAGGTTTTCGGGCTCGATGAATTCACGGCCACAGCGCGTGGCTCGACAATCCAGAATTCGCATTGGCTGGACAATGCAAACAAGGGAGGTGGCCGTCATGACGGTTATCTGGGACGCGCTAACTGAGGAGGAGCAAACGGCACTCAAGCGAATGAACCGCGGGCCTTACCCATCTCTATCAAAGGCGTTGGCCGAACGCCTTGTCTTCCTCGGATTGGCGGAAGAAAGACCGAGCGGGACCGGGATAAACAGGGCCGGAAGAGAGCTGGTGATAACTACGCTGCTTGGTGCTCGCCCTGACCAACTTAGGGTTTGATGCCCACCAAGGTGCACCGAGGTGGCTGGCTTGACTTCCCGGATTGCTTCACCAACTATGGTCTTATGAACGCCGCAGTCAAAATTCATCGCGATTTTCTTTTCCGGGTTTGCCCCATAGCGGGAATGTAGCCCCCGGCTCAGTTGCCATACGCCCTGAGCCGAGGGGCGGTGCATTGACCAACATGGGATGATCCCGCAGGGCCGCGAGCCTCTGGGGCATCGGCGTTTTCAGCAAGTTTTTTTCACGAATTGACTCAGTTCCGGCACCCTTGGTGGGCGGCTGGTCCGGGCAGAAGCACGAGTATTCAAATGCAAGACAACACGAAAACCCGGCGCAAGCCGAACATCCGCATCTCGCAGTCGGATCATGCGCGTCTATCGGCGCTTGCGAGGACTGTGGCTGTACGAAATCCGGAGGCTTCCGATGAACTGCTCGCCGAACTCGAGCGGGCGCGTATCGTCGCCCATGGTTCGGTCTCCGCTGACACCGTCCAGATGGGTTCGTCGGTGACGTTCAAGCCCGATACGGGCGACGCGAAAACAGTTACGCTGGTTTTTCCCGGCGATGCGGATATCTCCGAAAACAAGGTTTCAATCCTCACGCCGATCGGCACGGCGCTGATCGGACTCTCGACCGGGCAATCGATTACGTGGACCGCACGCGACGGGCGCCGGCACGAGCTTTGCGTGCTTGCCGTGAGCCAGCCCGCTCTGCAAGGCGAGACAGCCGATCGGCGCGCACCAGCGTCTTCGACGATTGTGGCGGGCATCTAGGTATGGGCGTTTCCATCCGTCTCCTCAATCATGCAGGCAGCCTGATCGCGGGAGTCTGACCCCTGCGCCGGCCTATCCAGGTCCGGCACAGGGGTAGCTTTCCACACCCGATCAATCGCTTGATGCCGTATCCCGTTTCACGGGCCGGCTGGAGACGCACCATGCCCACTATCGATAGCTGCCAACTGACCACCAAGGACTACACCATTCTTGAGGTGATGCGGGAACGCCGTCCGGCCCGCAGCGAAATCCTCTCGACTATCCTCGACCGGAAGATTTCGGGCGCGGTTGTAATGTTTCGGGATGACATTCCCGCAACCGTTGTGACGCTCAGCAGCCGCGTGGCTTATCGGGTGAACGACGGCCCTGCCGAGATCCGCATCGTCGCACATGACGAGATGCGCGGTCTGGTTGGCATGCTTTTGCCGATCACCAATCCGCGCGGCCTTGCGCTGCTCGGTCTGGCCGAAGGCCAGTCCATGTCCATTCCGACTGCAGACGGCGGCCTTGAAACGCTGACCGTCCAAGAAGTGGTTTATCAGCCGGAAGCCGCAAGGCGCGAAAGATTGAAGCTGGCAGAGGGTCTAGAGCCGGGCTCGTCGCGACTGGACGGACCGGTTCTCCGCGTCGTCCATCGTTTGGAGGAACTGCAGGACGAAGCGGAGAACAAAGTCGTGGCGGCCTTCAACTCCGGCTTCAACGACCCTGGTCCATCGGCCGCCTGAGATCTCGACTATTCCGAAGGCTGTGCAGGCGGGTAGACAAGCGTTCCGTCGTCCCGTGCCTTCACGCCGTCGGTGAGTTTCGCCGGCTCGACCTTGTCATGGCCCATCAGATGAAAAACGGACTCGCCGCGGCTGATCAGGTAGTCCGCGACGATCCTTCTATGACAGCGCCACCAGAGCGTTTCCGAGCACATGATGGCGCACCGCCGCTGCCTGCCGAGGGCCACGAGCCGATCCAAGCCGCCAAGAAACTCCGCCGACAGCGCGTAGTCGGCGTAGTTGTGAAAACTCTGGTTGATCCAGAATGCGTTGAGCGTCGGCGGAACGTCGTGTGCCTTGCCGCGCAGTCCGCCAAGCTCGGCGATGTATTCATATCCGACCCCGAACGCTGCCAGGCTTTCCGTAAGCATCTCGCTGTTGAATTGCGGGTTCGCCCGCGATCGTCGAACGGTCCTGATATCGACCACCAAGGCGATGTCTCCGACCCGCAGCAGGGCGACGAATCCGGCAATCGACCGGGTCGAGTGACCGATGGTGTGGAACGGATAAGGCATGTTCGGTCAATCCGTGGCGATCCATCCTTCCAGGCACGCGAACCGTGGCTTCACGCTTGGAGGTACGATCATTTCACAACTTGCTTCAATCCACGTAGCGCCTCCCGCACGTCGGCTCGCGCCTCGCTTGCTTCCGGATAGACGGCATAGGCCGGATAGGTGAATTCCGGCGCGCCTTCCACGACCTCCAGCTGCCCCGCCTCGACATGGGGAGCTGCGGCGCCCCTGCGAAAATAACCCATTCCGCCGGCGCGCAGAATGTAGCTCAGTCCAAGCGGCCCAAGGCCGACCATCAATCCCGGCTCGCCGAAGGCAGAAGAACTGGCATCATGCTGGGCTGCAAACAGCGGCCCCCAGTCGACATAGACATAGTCCTTGGAGCCGACCGGTCCCCCCTCTCTGTCCGTGGTCCGAACCAGAACGAGCTGCTCTTCGACGAGAAGCTCTACCCTGAAACCCGGTAGCAGCTTCGGCGCATAGAGCACCGCAATGTCCAGAACTCCAGTCCTCAGTTGCTCGAGGAGCTGGTCCGGCACGCCGACTTGGGCTTGGATGGCGATTTCCGGCCTGGCCTTCTTCATCCAGACCAGCCAGTCGAGCAGCAGTGGGTTCCATAAGCTGAGCTCTCCGCCCAAGGCAACGACGCTTGTCCGTCCCGATGGGATGGCGAGCTGGTGCCGTGCCCGTTCCCAGATTTCCACGAATGACTGGGCGAACCGCTCGAACTCCCGGCCCGCCGGCGTCAGCTGCGCGCCATTGCGGTTGCGGATAAAGAGCTGACGTCCGAGCTCTTCCTCCAGCGTGCGTATCCGCGCGCTTACCGTGGTCTGGGTGACGTGGAGCCGGTCGGCGGCTTTCAGAAAGCTGCCGGAATGAACGATTTCCAAAAACGTGCGAGCGCGGTCGATGTCCATTCTGGCTTTCGGTTCAGTGCAATATTTTTGCATCAATACAGCATTTAATTCCATTTGCCTTCCTATTTTACGCAGCGCACCGTCGATGAGGGCGAGATAGTTTCCACTGCAACGGTCAATGGAGCGCGCAATGTCTGATCAGGAAGATATTTCCTTGGAAACGCGAGAGTACGCCTCTCCTCCGTGCTTCATGCACAAACTTGTTCCAGGATACGGCATCGAGTCGGTTGTGCAGGAAGCCTGGCCGGATGTCTGTCGATGGCGCAAGGCGGAACGCAAACGTCTGATCGATGAGCGTCTTGCGGTCGACGCCGACGAACGCAATGCGAGGTCTTTGCGTATCGCTTCCGCTCTCGATCTGGCTGTTGGCCGGGTGAGTGGGCGGATCGTCAGCGGCTATTGGCCATTCCGCGGTGAGCCGGATCTACGCAACTGGGCGATAAAGGTGATCGAGCGCGGCGGGCGGATTGCGCTTCCGGTCGTCATCAAGAAAGGCTGGCCGCTGGAGTTTCGTGTCTGGGGACCGGGAGACCCTCTGGAACGCGGCATCTGGAACATTCTTGTCCCGTCACACGGTCCTTCGGTCCAACCAGATGTGGTCATCGCGCCCGTTGTCGGTTTCGACCAGGCCAACTATCGCTTGGGTTATGGCGGCGGCTTCTTCGACCGAACCCTGGCAGCCGCGCCGAAGCGGCCTCTCGTCATCGGCGTCGGCTACACCGGCAGCAGGATCCCGACCATCTATCCGCAGCCGCACGACATTCCGATGGATGTGATCGTCACCGATGAATGAGTAAGTGCAGGCAAGGCCTGATCCCCTTGTGACGGCCGATTGCAGATGCCGTCCATCGTTGAGTCGTCTTGCCTGCCAACAGTGAAGAGCAGGAAGCACATCATGTCTAATCCAGCCACGGCCTTGGACGATCACAAGCCCCGGTTTGTCGTCAGGTGGCTGTTCTCCACCAACCACAAGGATATCGGGACCCTTTACCTGCTGTTCTCGATCATGGCCGGGGTTTTCGGCACAGCGCTTTCCGTGTTGATCCGCATGGAGTTGCAGGAGCCGGGCCTGCAGATATTTGGCGATCCGGGGGTCTACAACGTCGTCGTCAGTGCCCACGGGCTGGTCATGATCTTTTTCGTCCTCATGCCGGCACTGATTGGTGGCTTCGGCAACTGGATGGTGCCGATCATGATTGGCGCCCCCGATATGGCCTTTCCGCGCTTGAACAACATCTCATTCTGGCTGCTGGTGATGTCATTCATCCTCTTCATCACCTCAATGTTCGTTCCAGGAGCGCCCGGCACGCTTGGCCATGGCGGCGGCTGGACGCTCTACCCGCCCTTGTCGACTGATGGCCAGCCAGGCCCCGCGGTCGACCTCGTCATTCTTTCGATCCACCTTTCGGGTGCCTCCTCAATCCTTGGCGCTATCAACTTCATCACCACCATCTTCAATATGCGCGCGCCTGGCATGACGATGCACAAGATGCCTTTGTTCGCCTGGTCGATGCTTGTTACTGCCTTCATGCTTCTAATGTCGCTGCCGGTGCTCGCCGGCGCCATCACCATGCTTTTGACCGATCGCAATTTCGGGACGACCTTCTTCGCGCCCTCCGGCGGCGGTGATCCGATCCTCTACCAGCATCTGTTCTGGTTCTTCGGCCATCCCGAAGTCTACATCATGATCGTTCCCGGCTTCGGCATCATCAGCCATGTCATCTCGACCTTCGCCAGAAAGCCGATCTTCGGCTATCTCGGCATGGCCTACGCGATGGTGGCGATCGCCGCGATCGGCTTCGTCGTGTGGGCGCATCATATGTATACGACTGGCCTGTCCGTGGACACCCAGCGTTACTTCGCCTTCGCCTCGATGGTCATCGCCGTTCCAACCGGCGTAAAGGTGTTTTCGTGGCTGGCGACCATGTGGGGAGGATCGATAGAGTTCAAGACACCGATGCTGTGGGCTCTCGGTTTCGTGCTGCTGTTCACCATCGGGGGCGTCACCGGCATCATGGTTGCAAACCCTGGTATCGACCGCGTGTATCACGACACCTATTTTGTGGTCGCTCATTTTCATTATGTGCTGTCTTTGGGCGCGGTCTTCGCCATCTTCGCCGGCTTCTACTACTGGTTTCCGAAGATGACCGGCTACATGTACAACGAAACCATGGGCAAGCTGCATTTCTGGGTGATGTTCATTGGCGTCAACCTGGCCTTTTTCCCGCAGCATTTTCTCGGCATGGCCGGCATGCCGCGACGCTATGCCGACTACCCCGACGCTTTCGCCGGCTGGAATTTTGTCTCGTCGATCGGGTCCTACATTTCAACGGCCGGCCTTATCGTCTTCTTCATCACGGTAGCGGAAGCCTTCAGCCGCAAACGCCAGGCTGGCGCCAATCCATGGGGCGAAGGGGCGACCACCCTCGAATGGCTGCTGCCGTCGCCGCCACCCTTCCACCAATGGGAAAAGCTGCCGCGCATTCTCTAACACTCGCCTCCAGTTCCAAATCGGCGTCTGTTATTGTCGGGAGAACGTCATGAACGAGACCACAGATCCAAACAACCAGATCCTGCTCGTAACAATCGTCGCGTTCTATTGGGCACTACTGGGATGTTGGGACCAACTGCTGCCGCGCTCGGGCGAAGACAAGACCAGGCGGGGCGACGCCGTCACTGAGCAAGGAAGCGACGTTGCCGATTATAGTTCATCGGCGGGCCAGCCCGTCGATGTGATCCGGGACATCGATCCCAATTTTGACCTGGCGGCGTTTCTGGCCGGCGCCAGAACGGCTTATAAAGTTATCCTGCAGGCCTACGCGCATGGCGACATCCAAACGTTGAAACGCCTTGTCGGGCCGGAAGTGCTTCAGACCTTCGAACGAACGATTGCCGGGCGCCGGGATCGGGAAGAGACGCTGCAGCTGACCCTCATCGGCATGAGTGAAGCAAAAGTCATCGACGCTCTTGGGGAGAATGGGACCGTAGAGATCGCCGTTCGCTTCGTTTCCGAGGTGGTCAGTGTCACCTGTTCAGCCAACGACTCGGTCGCCGCTGGCGATCCCACGCTGATTGTTGAGGTGACCGATACGTGGACGTTCGCACGCGAAACCCAGTCAACGAAGCGCGACTGGATGTTGATCGCCACCGAGGGCGACTAACGCAATCAATTCGAGATGACACGGTTCAGTCGGCCATTTTCAAGCAGCGAGCGGGTAGCGCTGCCGGAAATCTGCTAGAATGCAAAAGTCGATTCTAAATATACCAGCACCGAGCACAGCCTAAGGCATTGCAAACGCGCCTCTTCTCGCGCAATCCGCAAGGCTAGCTGCTTCGTGGGCCACTACATCTCAATCAGGACGTAGGCGACACCAAAGACAATGCTCATCAGAACACCAAACCATGCCCACCCCTTCAATGCGGCGCGTACGTCCTCAGGCTCAGCGCCTTTCTGGTTGTCGTAGTCGTCCATAATCAGATCCAGGTTTGTAGATGGGTACTTCGTACAAAATCAATAAAGGGTGGCAAACCCCAATCCTGCTCGCAAAGCGTTCGCGCGGGGGTCGTGCTCTTATCTTTCGTCGAGAACGGCAACGGCCGTTTACATCGCATCTTGTAATTTGACGCGGACATTGCAAAACCACACTTGCAGACGCACAAGCTAGACAAGCTCGAGAATTTCTCGCACAAGGTCCGTCTGGTCTGTTGATTATGCTGGAACATCTATCCAGCCTGAGACGTCCTCGCCCGTGCCTAGATCGCATCGAGTTATAGCAGACGTGCCGTGGCGAAAAGCGGCTTCCCAACGCGGCAAGCCGAAGGCCTGCTCTGCAAATATTCAAAAAGTCATGACGATCATTGTAGCAGGAGTTCGCCGGCCGGTGTGGTCGCAAAGGTTCCTTCCCTACTCGAACATGATCCGAGCGGCGCCTCTTTTGGCAAGCAACATTCTCCGAGCTTCCTGGATCCGCTCAGCCTGTTGTTTGGTATATGGACCCATCGGCCGGGTCTTTTCATCGCCGCGACGAACACGGCAATACCAGCGGCCGCTGTCCGAGAAGATTTCAACCAGGGTCGGTGGATCGTTAGCCGCCTGCTTGGCGACCTGGTCGACGAATTTCACGATCTTTGAATAACGCTGGACGGGCGCAAACGTGTCCAAGCCACTGGTGATACCTAGTTCCTGCTGCACTGTGGACATAGTCGAACTCCTTTCAGTCACAACCAACATTCCGCTTCGCCATTCTGAACCTGAATGCGCGTTTGTTCGGAAGCCGAAGCTAGCTTGCCATTTGGCGCTCCATTTCCACCTCGGCCTCCAGACTTTCAACGTCGCGGAAGATCGAGGCGACAGCCAGAGTGCGCCCTTCTCGTTTGAAGCGGAGCAAGCAATCTTTGGCGGCAATGTCACCGTCCACCGCGATCTCGTCCCATTGCCCGGCATGGCCGACATAGTTGATGGGAACATCGTAGTGCTGGCTCCAAAAGAACGGCACCGCGACGAATTTCTCGCGATGGCCGAGCATGTTGAGCGCCGCTGTCTGCCCCTGCCTCTCTGCAACCACCCAATGCTCGACCCGAATGTTCTCGCCACTGTGAGGATCTGGCCACCTCGCAATGTCGCCGGCGGCGAATATCCCTGGTGCGCTCGTCTCCAGAAGCGCGTTCACAACGACACCGCGATCGAGGCTAAGCCCCGCCTTTTCGGCGAGCCCGATCCGCGGTCGCACGCCGATGCCGGCCACGACGAAGTCGGCTGTCAATGTCTTGCCGCTGTTGAGTTTCACCGTCCTGCCGTCAATGCTGCTCGCGGTGTCCTCGAGATGGAAAACAATGCCGTTCTCCTCATGGAGGGCGCGGATGAAGTCGCCCATTTGCGGGCCCAGGACCCGGTCCATAGGTCGCTTGTCTGGCGCCACGACATGAACGTCGATGCCGCGCGAGCGCAAGGCCGCTGCAACTTCCAGGCCAATGAAACTGGCGCCAAGCACGACGGCGCCTCGCGCAGTCGTGGCTCGCTCGATGATCGCCTTGGAATCTGCGAACGAGCGCAGCGTGTGTACGTGTGGCTGGTCGGCGCCGGGTATGGTCAGGCGCATCGGTTCGGCCCCGGTTGCAAGGAGTAGCCTGTCGTAAGGAATCCTGCCTTCATCCGCGAGGACAACCTCGCGGGAATGCAGGTCGAGGCGAACGGCCTTCGTATCGAGACGGAGGTCGATGTTGTTTTTTGAATAGAACTTCCCCCCGCGGAGCGGAATCCAATCTTCCGGTGCCTTTCCGGCGAGGTAGTCCTTGGAGAGGTTCGGCCGGTCGACGGGGGGTGCTTTGTCATCGCTGATCATGACGATTCTGCCCTGGTACTGCTCGCGCCGCAGTGTTTCGGCCGCAGTAAAACCAGCCGCGCCGCCACCGACAATGACGATTTTCTCGGGGGCCTGGCCAGCGCTTCCGTCGCGCGGCTTCGGTGCCGTCCGTTTGAGTTTCTCGCCGACAAATATCCGGCCATCTCGCTGTTGCACCGACCAGCACGCGAGTGGATTGAAGGCAGGCCCTCGCAAGGCCTCGCCCGTACGCAAATCGAAGCACGCGTGATGCCAAGGACAGCGGACGGTATCCTCCACCACAAGACCATCGACAAGGGGCCCGCCGTAATGCGTGCAAGTCGCCCCGACCGCGAAGACCTCGGTCCCGCGGCGTACCAGTAGCACCTGCTCATCGCGGCAATAGCCGACTAGCTTGCCGCCATCTAGAAGGTCCGAGAACGCGATGCCCTGGATCAGATCCGGCCCGATCAATTTACTATAGGTTTCAGCCATTTTCTTCTCCTTGGCGATTTTATACAAAATCGCCCCTAGGGGAGCGGTGCTAGGCTCATCAGCCTGTGAGCGCACAAAGCCAGCGCGTCTTCGAATTCTCGATTTCGCTTCCGGGTAACGTCCGACCAAAGCGGAACCGGCTCTTCACGCGCAATTTCCTGCCATTTTGGGCGTCATGCAAACGAATTTAATCGGCATTTGAGTGCAACTTTTGTGATAGCTGCCTGCGACCCCCGCCCCTCCCCTGGGTGATTACAGGATCGTTTGCCCCGTCTTCCCCCAGTCGGCGAGAAAGGACTCGAGTCCCTTGTCAGTGAGTGGGTGTTTGGCAAGGTTTCTGAGTGTTGTGGGCGGCACGGTCGCGATATCGGCGCCCGCCATTGCCGCCAGTTTGACATGAAGAGGGGTGCGAATTGAGGACGCCAGGATTTCCGTCGTGAAGGATTTGTCGTTGGCGTATATCATGCGGATTTCTCGGATCACTTCCATGCCGTCCAGACCGAGATCGTCGAGCCTGCCGACGAACGGCGAAATGAAGGTCGCGCCTGCCTTGGCTGCGAGCAGCGCCTGGTTGGCTGAAAAGCACAGTGTGACATTGACCTTGTGCCCGAGCTGACTGAGTGCCCGGCAAGCCCTGAATCCATCCCAGGTCGACGGCACCTTGACGGCTATATTGGCGGCAATGCCGGCCAAACGCTCTCCCTCGGCGATCATGCCGTCGAAGTCGGTCGCGGTGACCTCCGCTGAAACCGGGCCCTCGATCGTCTGGCAAATTTCCTTGATCACATCTCTGATCGGTCGGCCAGTCTTTGAGATAAGGGACGGGTTTGTGGTCACCCCGTCGAGAATGCCAGCGGCAGCAAGCTCGCGAATTTCAGATATATCGGCGGTATCGACAAAGAATTTCATCGTTTTCTCCTCAACTGAGCGCGCCCATCGATGATTGGATGAATTTTCTCTGGTTTGGTTCCGGAGAGACGAGTTTATTGTCGCTGTCGTGATCGCACGCCCTATGTCTTTGAACGCAGTGCTAGTGCAGGAGCGACGTGACCTCTCTATCGACGTCTCAGCAAAATCTCTCTAAGGGCAACGGCGTCGTTGTGGGCCTCGTCATGAGCCGAGTAGACGAGTGTGACGGCGCCTTGCCGTATCAGGTCGCGTAGTCGGTCGAGCTCATCGCGATGCTCATGGATTTCCGCCGCATATCGCCGGCGGAATTCCTCCCAGCGTGCTGGATCGTGTCCGAACCATTGCCGAAGCTCGGCGCTTGGCGCGAGTTCTTTCATCCAATTATCGATGGAGGCCTCGGTCTTCTTGACCCCTCGCGGCCAAAGGCGGTCCACCAACACGCGCGTGCCATCGTCGGCGGCAGGGCTCTCATATGCCCTTTTCAATTTTACTCTCTCGTGAAAGATTTTTTCGCTCATTCGACGTCCTGTCCTGTCCGTCTCCGTATCGTCAACAGCGTCGAGACGCCCGGAGAATTCTGTTCTGAGGATTGCCTCGTCGGCTGCATCCGACACGAACACGAAGATGTCGCCGCGATATCGCTCGATCCAGTGACGGCCGGCACCATGGCTGCGCAGGTAGTCGCCGATCTGATGAACCGTGGAATACCCCAGGCCCTGGTGCAGAAGGAACTTCATACAGGTTGTGCTTTGCAGCCCGTGACAGGTCGCGCCTCAGGGGCCGACGTTCTGACCCTGAGCGTTGAACTGTTTCAGGTATGCGATGACGTCGGCGATTTCCTGGTCCTTGCTGAGACCGGAGAACGCCATCTTTGTGCCGGGCACCATTTTGCGCGGCGCTCGCAGATAGGTCGTCAGCGTCGGTTCATCCCAGATCAGACCCGAATTCTTGTTCGCCGAGGAATAACTGTAATCGGGATATGCACTGGCCGCTCGGCCGACAACGCCGTTTAAGACCGGACCTACCCCGCTCTTTGCGTCAGGGCCGACCTTGTGGCAGGCCATGCACCGTTTGAAGACGACGGCCCCGGCTTCGGCATTGCCGGACAATGTGTCCTGCGCATGGGCCGAACCGACTGAAGTGAGCATGGCGGTGGTCAATCCAAGCATGGTCGATTTCATGTTTGCTGCCTTTCAATGAGCGGCGGCTTGGTTATGGCCAAGGCCGCCCCTGGCAATATCGGGATTCGGAACACACTCAGCCTGCCGGTCCAAACCGCGGATCCGGATCCGGCAGGGCTTGCCTCAGGAGGGAACCAGTGGGCCGGGGTTCTTCAGATATTGGTTGTTGATCGCATCCACCGCCCAGTAGGCAAGAGCACCTACCGGTCCGGTCGGGTTCTTCCCGGCGTTCTGCGGAAACACGCAAGCGCCGGTGACGAATACGTTCGGAACATCCCAGACCTGAAGATATTTGTTGAGAACGCTAGTGTTCGGATCGGCTCCGAAGACTGCACCACCTGTGTTGTGGGTGCTTTGATAAGGCACGACCGAATAAGGCACGGGGGGTATGCTCCGATCGACCTTGGTCGCACCCATCTCCCTGGCGATCTTCACGCAGATGTCGGCCTGACCGTTCATCTGCTTTACCTCATTGTCGTGGAAGTCGAACGTCATTCTCATCAGTGGACGTCCAAAGACGTCGGCGTAGGTCGGATCGAGGCTTAGATAGTTCTGGCGGTAGGCCATCACGGCGCCCTGATTGCCAACGCTGGCCGCGTGGTCATAATTGTCGACCACTGCCTTTTTCCAGTCGGAGCCCCAACGCTGCGTGCCGCGCGGCGTGGGATGTGACTGGATGGGCCGGGCGCCCGAGTTGCTGCAACTGATGCCGCCGCCGCCGATGTAGCCGGCCTTCACGAAATCGTAATTGTCGCCGTTGAAATCGTCCATGCAGGTGCCGAGCGCACCTGCTCCCATGAAGCGATTCAGGATGGTGTCCTTGTCGAAGAAGGCGGTAGCTCCGCCACCGCACTGATAGGCATAGTTGCGCCCGACCACACCGTTTCCCGTTGTCGGGTCATAGGGCACGCCGATCCCCGAATGCAGCAACAGGTTAACGTTGCCGAGCGCGTAGGCCGACAGGATAATGAGGTCGGCAGGCTGTTCGAACTCCCGCCCGCGTGCGTCGAGATAGGTGACGCTGACGGCCTTGTTGCGGGTCGAGTCGAGATTGACCTTCAGCACGATGGAGTTGGTGCGCAGCTCGAAATTCGGGTTCTTCAGCGCCAGCGGAATCACGGTGAAATGCGGGCTCGCCTTGGCATTCGCCTCGCAGCCGAAACGTTCGCAGAAGCCACAATAGTGACATTGGCCGAAGGCTACGCCATCAGGATTGACGTAATCGCGCGACGCATTAGACGAAGGGTTGGGGAACGGATGGTACCCGAGATTGCGGGCCGCCTTCTCGAACATCACCATGCTCTGTGCGGCAATCATCGGCGGATTGGGGTACTCGTCCTTGCGCGATCCCTCGAAGATATTGCCGCCGTCGATCTTCCGACCGTTAATGTTGCCGGCCTTGCCGGAGGTGCCGCAGGTCTTCTCGAACTTGTCGTAATAGGGCTCGAGATCGTCATAGGTGATTGGCCAGTCCTGCAGGTGCATGTCCGAAGGGATGATCTTCTCACCATATTTTTCGATCGTCCGGGTGCGCGCCTGATGATCCCATTCGAGCCAACGCCAGGTGACGCCGTTCCAGTGGACGCCGGCGCCGCCAACGCCCTGGCCGGGCAGGAACGAGCCGAGCTGTCGCATTGGCAGCGCCGTCTGCGATTCGCTGTTGCGGAAGGTGATGGTTTCCCGCCGCACGTTCTGCATGAGGTCGTGGCGAGCGGCGTAACGCAGTTCGTCATGGATCTGCGGGTCGATAAAGTCCGGATTGGTGTCGCGCGGGCCTCCCCGCTCAAGGGCGACGATTTTCAGCTTGGTCGATGCAAGCTCCTTGGCAATGATGCCGCCTGTCCAACCAAGACCGACAATCAGGACATCGACCGCGTTGAGTTTGGTGGCCATGTTATAGTTTCCTTCTTCTTCAGTCGATTAAACGAGATCCTGGATGCCCTTCGGTTGAGCCGTATAGGCCTTGTTCCGAAACGGTTCGATCTTGTCCATGTACATGGCGTCGGCGCCGGGGAACCCGATCATCTTCCAGGCTGCCCTGTCCTTGTTTCCGCCATACATCGGATCGGCGAAATAGCCCTCCATCGTGAGCTGCAGCAGAAGCCCGAAGAAGGTTGCGGTCGGCACTGTTGGAAGCTCCACCTTCTTGCCGTCGAGTTCGGTCACGATCGCGGCGCGATCTTTTTCCGATAGGCCGTCGAAGGTGCTCTTGTAGTTCTTCTGCACATAGGCACTGACGTCGGCGATGCCGGCCCGGATCAATTCCGATGGTGTCATCGGCAATTGATAGCCTTGTTCTGGAGTGCCCTCGCCGAACGGGCCTTCCAGATAAAGCCGGTCGCCCTTGCCGTATCCGCCGGCCATTTGCCGATCGATGTAGATCGCAACGCCGAGTTCCTTGGCGCCTGGACCGGTTGAATCGCTGGGAATGAGCGTATCGACCGCCGCCTCAACGAAGGCGGATTCGTCGACATTGAAGAATTCATAGCCGGAGCCACGGACATCAGATTTCAGGCCGTCGCTTTCGTGACGGTGCGGCTTGCCGGTCGGCGCGGCCATCATTTCGTCCGCCGATGCGGATCCTGCCAGCGGCAGCGTACTCGCTGCCGCTCCTGCGGCACCGAACAGCTTCAAGAAATCGCGACGCCCCACATCGCCTTGGCTCTTGTCTCTCGTCGACATGATCTCTCCTGTGACGCTGCCGGTAAAAGGATGTGTGAGGATGGAGAGAGCTTGCGCCCGCTCCAACCGGCGCTGCGCAGCATCCAGCGCTAGGCTTGGTGGAATTCTTCGAGCGTAGTGCTCACAGTAACTATGTGGCAAGCGAAATTGATTGACATTTAAGTGCAATTTTTATGCTATGTCCGTCATGGACATCGAGCTCGCCCGCACCTTTATCGAGATCGTATCGACCGGAAGTTTCATTCGGGCCTCGGAGCGCCTGAATGTTGCGCAGACGACGGTAAGCGCACGAATCCGCAACCTCGAGCAGCAACTGGGCCGGCCCCTTTTTGTCCGCCACAAAGGCGGAGCTTCGCTGACCTCGGCCGGCGAGCAATTTCTGCGTCACGCCCCGATGTTCGTCCAACTGTGGCAACGCACCCTTCACCAGGTTGCCGTGCCGCCGGGACGCCGGGCTGTTCTGACGGTCGGCAGCGAAGTCAGCCTTGCGCAACCTCTGCTGCTTGATTGGGTCCGATGGATGCGTGGCTCGCTTGAGGATATTGCGCTTCGAGTACACGTGGATGTGCCGCAGGATTTGATCAATCAGGTCGCGTCGGGAATGGTCGACTTAGCTATCATGTACGCGCCCCCGCACAGACCGGGTTTGAAGATCGATCTGCTTTTGGAGGAAAAGCTCGTCCTTGTGACTACCAATTCCGAAGCGCGCGTGCTGGACGAATCCGATTATGTTTATATGGATTGGGGGCCGGATTTTGGACTTCAGCACGGGATGAATTTCCCGAGTGCCGCGCCGGATCTTTCTTTCGATCTCGGTCCGCTCGCTCTGAACTATGTTCTTGCGACTGGCGGCTGCGGATATTTCAGAATGAGTTCAGTGCAGCCTCACATTGCGGCTGGCCGGCTGCATCTTGTGCCTGAGATGCCGCAGTTCTCCTATCCGGTCTATGCGGTGCAATCGGCAAGTGCGGACGAGAGTGTAGTTGGTCCAGCGCTGACGGGATTGCATTCGGTCGCAAGCGGCGACATCAAATTCTGAGAGTTCCAGTGGAGCGTCTAAATATCGGACTGGACTGACGGGAACAGAAGGTCGACCGTTGTTCCAATCCCTCGTTCACTGCTTATCCGGATCCGACCACCAACCATCTGGGTCAGTGCCTGCACTTGCGGCATCCCTATCCCGGTACCCTTCTCACCCTTTGTCGTGAAGAATGGATCGAACACCTTCCGCAACACTTCAGGAGCCATTCCGCAACCCTGGTCTTTGACGCGAACGCATGCGTAGATTCCAGGTCCGGGCGGGTCAGGTTTCGCGGTCGTCTGCACCAAACGCTCGGTGATGACGCGGATCTCCCCGCCACTTGGCATCGCATCTCGTGCGTTCATGACGAGATTAAGCACCGCGGTGTCGAAAAGTGCCGGATCGATCAAACAGTCTGGGACACCGGAACCAAGCTCCAGTTTGACGCGGACATCGGCTCCCGCGCCATACCTCAGGAAAGGCTCGAAAGACGTGAGGAACTCATTCAAATTGCCAGCGTGGATATCGACGTCCTGATGCTTTGCGAAGGCCAATAGCAGTGACGTTAGCTCGATCCCTCGATCGATTCCTTCCCGCGCAGCCGCAATGTAGGCACGAACCCTTTCGGGCTCGTCGGCTCTTCGTTCAGCGAGCCCGAGCCCAGATTCTATTACTGCCAGGAGGTTTCTAAAGTCATGGGCAATACCGCCCGTCATCTCGCCCAAGGCGGCAAGCCGGTGCGTTGCACGCTCGCGATGCTCGGCAGCAGTTCGGGCATCGAAAGGTGCGTCCGACACTTGGGTCCGCGCGTCGCGTCCGGCCTGAGATGGTGGTCGAGTTCCACACGCAAACACGCAGTCTGTCATGAAAGTCCGCCTCACTCACGACACCCAAGAAACTCGCGCTCCCACTGGTATCGTCGTATTAGGTTCCACTTGTTGCGAGGGCCGTGCCTTTCATGCGCATGATCTAAGCGCGCCGGACGACCCGTTTCGTCATGATGTCTTCGACAGTCGGGAATGCCTTGAGGGCCTCCTCCGGTAGGTCGCCGTTTGCTCCAACCATTTCAGTCCAGCCATGTGCCT
Source organism: Mesorhizobium sp. M0768 (assembly GCF_040320195.1). NCBI lineage: Bacteria > Pseudomonadati > Pseudomonadota > Alphaproteobacteria > Hyphomicrobiales > Phyllobacteriaceae > Mesorhizobium > Mesorhizobium sp. M0768. The sequence continues at coordinate 30,491 of NZ_JAMYPD010000045.1, forward strand.
CGGGTTCGCTGACGATAATGCGGCCGACCATTCCGGCATGCTCATGGGGGATACAGTAATAGTCGTAGACCCCCTGCTCGGTTAAGGTAACCGAAAAGCTCTCGTTGGGCAGGAGATAGTCAGAATCCCAAGATTTTGCCGCCTTGGGCATCCGAAGCGGCCGCTCGAAGTTTGTGGGATTGTACGCCGTCGTCGTATGCGAATTGCCGGGATTGAGATTGGTCCAGCGGATCGTCTGTCCTGGTTTCATCAGAATGCCTATCGGGTCGAACCAAACGTGCGAACCGTCGTCGCGCCCTTGCATCCGGATTTCGATCGCCTCGCCGGCCCATACTGTGACAGAAGAGAGCGAGAGGGCGGCGGCAAGGCCCCCGCCCGCGCTTAGGATCTTACGGCGCGTGAGTGTCATTTGGCGACCCGTGCCTCGTCAGCGGCCGAGACATGCCACAGCACGACGTGGACATGCGGCTCCTCTACCCCCGGATGGCCGGCATTATAGTAGACATCGACATGGTCGACATTGCCGCCGGGAGAAGCGAGGTCGTCAAAACGCTTGTCCGGATTAAGGTCCTTAATCGGCAGCATATAAATCGTGCTGACAAGCTTGCCATCGTGGTCATAGGCAAGGAATGGTCCAGCAGGCAATGTCGTCGGATCAACGAAAAGTTGGCCGATGCCCGGCAGGAAGTCCGGCAGCTTCACAAGCTTGCTGACCTGTTCGTACGGAGCGGCTGGCGGAGCTTTGGTGACCTCATCCGCCGCCATGGCGCAAAGCGAACTGCCCACTGTCAGGGCAACTGCGAGGACGAGTTTTTTCATCACGGTATCTCCTTGTTGAACTAAGAAACGCGATGGCCGAAGATCTTGACTCAAAGAATCCGATTTTCACTTGCTGGCGCGGCCTGTTCGCGTCCAGCCAGCAAGCAGGAGACTGTTCTGATCGTCAAACGAAATTAACTGGCATTTCAGTGCATTATTTCTGCTCGTCCAAGCGTGCCCTGTTTCCTTGATTTCGAAAAATCTTTCACTACCTCTGAAGTGCTATGAATATTTTCCGCCTCGATTTCCTGCAGCCAAGACTGCTCAAAACGGGTCATTAGCCCGGACGCGAGAAAGCCTTGGCTTCGCGTCCGGGACAGCCAGCATCTTCACACCTCATCTGCCTTGCTTAACCAGTGCGGCTGAACGCTGATTTGCGATCGCGTTTGGATCGACTTGGAGTTGACCCTGATGATCTCCCCCGTCTTGTCAGAGGAAGACATTTCGCTTGACCTTGCGACAAAGGGAAAGCAATCAGCCTTATCAAAAATCGCGATCAGGATTGCGCGAAGCGCCGGGCTTGATGAGCAGGTGGTTCTCCGTGGTCTCTTCGACCGCGAGGATTTCGGCTCGACGGGCATAGGTCGTGGCGTCGCAATCCCCCACGCTCTACTGGGTATGATCTCTTCACCTGTCGCGTCTTTGACACGCTTGGCCCAGCCGATCGATTTCGACGGCCCTGACGACGACCCCGTCGATCTCATTTACGCTGTACTCTGGCCGCGCTCTGCCACTTCCGCCTTCCTCCCTGCCCTTTCGCAAACATGCCGGGTGCTTCGGACATCTCAAGTTCGGGAGCGACTCCGACAGGCACGGTCATCGGATGAGGCGTTGGCGATTCTCGAAACTGAGCCGCTTCCGACGCATACTTGCCGCGTCGGGCCTGGCGTCGTGATACCTAAGCAGTTCAGCAATGCCTTAGAATCCAGTGGCGCGGCACGGACCACGGTCAACTAAGAGGGTCGTCGCCAGCGGATTGGGCCAGGCGCAATAACATAGATTGACAATCTATCTTTTATGTCGCATCCATCGAGGAGCGAACCCAAGGCTTGAGCCCGCTCGCATTGGAGAAAAACAGGAGCGTCCAGATGAGTGAGAAAGGTCTGAGTAGAAGAACTATCGTCGTCGACGGCGTCCTGTTGCCCGACGTGCTCGACGAGACAATGATCCGCGGCGTGATCCACGGTTTTTATGACGAAATTCGTCGTGATGACATTCTCGGCCCTATTTTCCACGACCGGATTGAGCCCGACAAGTGGCCGCAGCATCTGGCGAAGATGTGCGACTTCTGGTCTGCGACGCTACTTCGCACTTCGCGATATGAAGGCCGGCCACTACCGCCACACTTGGCCATAGCCGGTCTCGGCGAGGCGCATTTCCGTCGCTGGTTAAAGTTATTTCGGGCAACGGTACGCCGCATTTGCCCGCCCGAGGTGGCAGCGCTCTTTATGGAGCGCGCGTTGCGCATCGCTCACAGTTTCCGTCTCGCGGTCGCCTTCAGCCGTGGCGAGACTACGATTGGCCTCGAACCTATCGCAGAGAAAGACCTGTGATGCCGAATTGGTTTGTTAGTGGTTCCCATAACGGCACGCCAACCCAAGAGAGGCACCGTTGAGGCTGACCAACTTCTCGGACTATGCTTTGAGGATGCTGATGTACGCGGCCTCCGCCGGCGATCGCCTGATCACGATCGAGGAGACTGCCCGCACCTTTAAGGTGTCGAAGACGCACCTCAACAAAGTCGCCAATACCCTGACACGCGGCGGTTACCTGAAGGCGGTCCGCGGCCGTTCCGGCGGTCTTGTTCTGGGGATCCGGCCCGAGATGATCCGAATCGGCGATGTCATACGGCTGACCGAGCCGGATTTCGCGGTTGTGGAGTGCTTCGCCACGGGAAACCAATGTGTTCTCACCGGCTCCTGCAAGCTTTCACGCATGTTTGGCGAAGCGATTGCCTCCTTCCAGAGCACCCTTGACCGCTACACGCTGGCCGACGTCACGCTGATGCCTCAGGATTTCCTCAAGCCGTCACCACTGCAAGTTTCCGGCGTGGTGCAAAGCGGCGAGTAAGGTCGACATCTCTCTACGATCGGAGACAAAATATTGCGCCGCGAAGGATCAAGAGCCGCACCATCTTATCGCATAATCAATGTGAGGACGGCGCATGCGGCCGCCACAGACCGGACGTATGTTCGATTTTTCCCGCACGGAGACGAGCCATGGCTGAACCAAAGAAGAACCATGAGCAGATAACGAAGCAGTTTGAATCGGGTATCGACCCGGACAACAGTCTGTTGCCGATGCTGGTCGGCGGCCTTGTCCTTATCGTGATCGGCGCGATCGTAGTCATGATATTTGTCTAGAGCGGTTCCTGATTTGACGGAATCGAAGGGGATTCCGGATCAGTCGGTTTTGTGATTCAAGATGCTGGCTGGAGTGGAGGCCAGCATCGGATGACGCGA